>CACYSH010000117.1 GCA_902776945.1 uncultured Ruminococcus sp. | reverse complement strand
GCCCGCAAACTGCGCCTTTTGACCAAAAAAAATGGGCGCACACATAGGTGCGCCCCTACAAGACTACCAACATATGGAGCAAAATTGATTTCCGTGTCTTTTTATCTTTTTTCCTTGACAATCCGTGACAGCCTATGTTATAATTGATATGATCGCCCGTCACGGGCTGCTATTCGGAGGTGACAACATGACAAAACAGGCAAAACGCGGATTCCTTCCCACCGATGAACGCGACTTCGGCGAAAAAAATCTCCCCAAACTGCGGCGCGCCGCCGAAGAGGTTTATTTTCTTCTCAATCACGGCTACCCCGTAACAAGCACGACCCGCTTCATCGGCGACCATTACCTTCTCAGCGAACGTCAGCGGCTGGCACTCGCACGGACGGTCTCCCCCGAAAAAAGCATTCTCTCCCGAATGAGCCGCGAGCTTACGGACATAGCGGGGAAAACGGTTTACATAGACGGCTTTAACGTCATCATCGGGCTGGAGATAGCCTTTTCAGGCTCGATGCTTTTCCGCTGCATGGACGGCACTATCCGCGACCTCGCGGGACTGCACGGCACCTACCGCCTTATCCCGCAGACCGACCAGGCGATAACGGCGCTGCTCGCCACGCTTGAAAAGCTCCGCGTGAGCAGGGCGGTGATATATCTCGATCAGCCTGTCTCGAACTCGGGCAGACTTCGCGGGCGTATCTTCGAGCTTGCGGAAAACATCGGCTTTGCTCTCGATGTGGTGACAGAGAACCCCGTTGACGCGATACTAAAGACCAAGCCGCTTGTAGCTTCCGCCGACGCGATCATCCTTGACGAATGCCGTAACTGGTTCAATCTTGCGGCACGGGTCATATCGGATAATATAGGTGAGTATGACTATATCGACATATCGCCCGGCTGCTGAAACAGCCGATCTCCCCGACGGAACGGATAAGCCGCCCTGTCGGGGGTGTTTTTTTACACACTTAGACATAATTTACAAAAAAATAAATCATATTTCATAATTCAGATAAATTTCGCTTGCATTTCGCGCTTGGTTATGGTATAATATACTATAATATTTATTTACACCGATATGTATAAAATTCGTCATCGGCGCAAAGCCGAGATGTGCAAACACTTCCTTTGGGAGGGATATATAATGAAATTCAGAATAAAATCCTGCCTTAAAAAGACAGCCGCCGCCGTTACCGCGCTCACGCTCGTTCTGGGAGCCGCTCCCGCAGGCGCGGAGCTTGGCAAAATTCCCGTACCCGCCGCTCTGACGGCAAACGCCGCCGAACCCGAGCCGACAATAAACGCGGAGGACGTAACTATTTACGCAGTAAGCGAGGATTTTGAGAATCTGCTGAAAATACCCGCGAAATATCCTCAGACGTATAAGCTGAAAGTCACCAATGCGGAAAATGTCGCTTTCGAAACTGCGGACAGCTTTTATATAAACTGCTCCGATGAGGGCGTTGTTTCGGTGAATAATCCTTACTTCGGCGATTTTACTATCACCTGTACCGCCGACGACTCGATTTTTGAAATAAAAGTCCATGTTAAGGACTACGGCGCTATCTACACCGAAGAAGTTCTTGATAAATTTATCGGCGAAAATATCACCGACAAAATGACCGTCGCCGAAAAGCTCGAAGCGATAGCGAAATATGTAAACGGCAAGAGGTACGACCCCGATATTCAGTCCGTTCAGGGCATGATGATAACGGGCGGCGGAGACAGCCTTGCCGCTTCGAATACCGTCATTGCGCTTGCAAAAAAGCTCGGGCTTGACGGCTGGACAAGAGACTGCCTGCGCGACGAGAACGCTCCGGAAGAGCTTGTTGACGCTATGATAGCCGACGGCGAAAGCTATTACGAGGTGGACGCGGGAAAAACTGCCAATGCCCCGAAAGACTATACCGTAAAGGAAAGGCTCTCGCTTTTCAGCACGCGCCCGAACGAGGAGCTTGAAGGCGAGGAGGTCTACCAGTATGACGGTAAGGAAATGCCCGAGGTGCTTGTGATACCCGATCAGATCGGCGAGAACCCCGTTGTGTCGGTCGGCGATTCGGCTTTCAGCTATGAGATAGGCTTGAAGAAGATAGTCATTCCCGAAACGGTAAAAAGCATCGGAACGGACGCATTTTTCGGTATCAAGGAGCTTGAGACCGTTGTTCTGCCCGCGTCGGTGGAGAATATCGACGGCAATCCCTTCGGCTGCTGCAATAATCTTTACGAAATAGAATGCGCTGAGGGCGGCGCATTCTCGTTCGCCGACGGCGTGCTTTATGCGGACGGCGGCACGGTCATCGTTTCCGCGCCTGCGGTATCGTCCGTGAATATCGGCAGCGAGGTAAGGGAGATAGGCGCTCACGCATTCTGGGGCAACAAGCAGATAAAGCGCGTGGTCATTCCCGAAACGGTGGAAAAGCTGGGCGACCTTTCGTTCGGTTACGCCGAGAACCTTTACTCGCTCATTATTGAGGAAGGCTGCACGGCGGCGCTCCCGCTGGGGCTTGCCTACAAAACTAACGTAAGCGAGCTTTTCATTCCCGAAAGCATCACGGAGGAATATGTCCCCGAAGAGCTTGAAGAGCTTTACGAAGACTCGGACAGCGACATTTCCATGTTCTATGACAATTATAACGTTACAGATATTATAGGCTTTTCGGGCAGCTTTGCCGAGCAGTTCGCCGAGAGATACGGGCTTAAATTCAATGAGACCGACAAGAAGAGCCGCGTTATCGGAGCAAGCATTCAGCTTGGCAGCGACATCGGCGTGAACATCTATCTTAAACCCTCAATGGACAGAGTGAGCAGGGGTGCCTACGCGGTCATCACGGGTCCCAACGATACCGACGGCGGCGAGAAGTTCGTCTTCCGCGACAACGACCCCAACAACGGCGCTTATCGGCTTTCCTGCTGCGTGAACGCGGGTCAGATGGACGAAAGAGTGACGGTAAGGGTATACAACGCCGACGGAACGCCCGTTACGCTCACCAACGAGGACGGCAGCTCGACATATCTCAACGCCTATACATACAGCGTCAACGACTATATCAAGGCGGTCGAAAGCCCTGCGTTCAGCTACATTGACGAGGAGCAGACCCGCAAGATAAAAGAGCTTGTGAACTCGATAAAGGTCTACGGCGCGTGCGCGAAGAAATACTTTGACAAGTCGCTTGGGGCAGATAAGAATGATGACGCTTCATCTGACGAGGACTACGATCTCAGCGACATTACCGAGACATTTCTTAAAGAAAAGGGCTACGGGGCTGTCATAAAGAAGTCTTCCGAAGGGCTTAAAGCGACCTACGGCTATACGCTGGTGCTGCGTTCGGAGACCACGTTAAGGCTTTATTACCGTCTGCCCGAGCATGAAATAGCAAGCGTTACGGTAAAGAACAAGGATAATACCGATGTGAAGAACGTTCGTTTCGGCGAGACTGTCGATTCGAGCGGCGAGATGATACAGTATGCCGAGATCCCCGATATACCCGCCTTTGAGCTTGGAAAGAATTATGAGCTTATGGTCACGACGGAGGACGGGGAGTTCCTGAGTATAAATGCTTCGCCGATAAGTTATGTTTGTGCGGTGCTTAAAAATTATGGCGGTAAGGCGGAAGGACAGGAGCTTTGCGATGTAGCGAGGGCGCTTTATAAGTATTATGTCAAAGCTGCCGAATATGTGAAGTAAATAATAGACAATAAAAAACAAAAAAGAAAAGAGCTTAGTAAGAACTAAGCTCTTTTTGATTTAATAGCTGCAAACACGGGCGGGAGCAATGGCACGAACAAGTTCGTGCAGCCGCCCTACACCTTGTAAACCTTAATTTGTGTTTTTATACTGATGTGATTATCCAGCATTGTGCGCTGCTGCCCGGAACAAACTCCTCTGCCGCTGCCGAACTGCGCGAACCTGTCATGACTTTCGAAAAATTCTCCCCGACAGACAACCTGAATTTCGCTTTGCCGACCGCCGCCGCACGGACAGCACTACCTTTTCCGCCCTCCGACGGCTTTTCGAATTTTTTAAGGTCAGCCGAAAGAAAACTGCCGTCCGCCGCACGGAGCGCAAAGCTGCCGTTTTCATTCATAACGACCGTAAAACGCTGCTCCTTGGCGTGGTCGAGCTTTGCAAGCACCGCGCCCTTCGGCGTACAGGTCAGCAGCAAGCCGTTATCCTCGCAGCGCAGACTTACCGTTGCACCGTCAGTTATATAATTGCCGTTTTCTTCATGACAGTCGGCGTGGAACTTCATCAGCAGCGCCATAACGTTTTCGGCGGCAAGCGGCACGAGCGTCTTTTGCGCCTTGTCGAAAGCGCTTTCGTCAAGCGAGGCTATCTGAGGCGCGAATTTTCCCGACGCATTGCTGAGTCTGTTCGCGGGATTCTCAAACGAATAATCGGAATAGCTGTTTATGTGGCGCTTGTCAAACCCGACGGGCGGATATTTTTTTGAGGTCTTTTCGGCATATTGCTCAAACATATAGTGCATATTGTCGTTCTTCTCCGCATACGGCTGACTTGTGCTGTGCGGCGGGCAGGCGATGTCCTCGACGAAATGCGCCGCTCTGCCGAGAACGAACATAGCCTCCTCTGTCCGACCGCTTTTGTAAAGGTTCAGCGCGGAGGTGTAATTTTCTTCGAGACAGGTGCGGGCGCTTTTGAAATATTTGCCGTGTCTGTTGCGGAAATAGCCGCCCTTCTGCGGGAGCGGCTTGCCTTTCAGGTCGAGCGACGAGTAGTAATGCAAGCCCGAACCCTTGTCAACGTCGCCTTCAAGGTCGGGAGCCTTCGAGCCTTCGCAGAGCTGCGGGCGGTATTTCTTGTAAAAAGCGATCATCTGGCTTCTTTTCTGCTTTTCAAAGCTGTCGAGCGCAAAGCCCGTAATGACCTCGTGCGAGCTGCCGCCCCATGCGTAAGCCCTTATCGGGTTAAGTATCTTTACCGTTATCACTGCGGCAGCGGCTGCGGCTGCCATAGTTATCAGCTTGTTCATTTAAACTCTCCTGCTTTCTGCTTATTGATATTTTTATTGTAAATAATTGACATTTTCATGTCTTTGGGCGTAGGTCTGTTTACATTACATAAAATTGGGTTACATAACACATATTGTAAGGCGAGGGCTTGCTCCCGCCCGTGATTACAAGTATTCCGAGGAAGTCTATTATTGACCGAGCGCTATTACCGAATCCCGCATGATTATCCTGTGCGGAACAATGACAATGCCTTTCTCCTTCTCTGCGGCGGGCTTCCCGAAATTTGATATGAGCTTCTTGACGACCGTTTCGCCAAGCACCGAACATGGCTGCTCGACCGTCGATACCGTCGGGAGCATCATTTCGCACATGGTGATGTTGTCAAAACCCATTATTGAAAGCTCGCTGCCGACCGTTATCCCCATTTCGTGCGCCTTGTGTATCGCCGAGATAGCAAGCAGATCGGAAACGCAGAATATCGCCGTCGGAGGGTCTGCAAGATTCATCAGCGCTTCAAGCCCCGCCGCGCCGTGTTCGTACTCAAACGTGCCGAGATTCATATAATCCGACCGTATCTCCAGCCCGGCTTCGGCAATAGCCCGCAGATAGCCCTTTCTTCTGCGGCGGCTGGAAACCGCCGTGTCGTTCGCGCCGATAAAGCCGATCTTCGTGTGACCCAGCCCGATAAGCGCCTTTACCGCGTCGCAGGCGGCGCGTTCGTCGTCCACCACTACGGTAAGAAGGTTCGCGCCCTCAACGCCCTCGCAGCAAAGCGCCATATCGTAATGCTGCGAAAGCTCGTTCAGCGTTTCGGCGCGGTACGATGTGCCTAAAAGTATCACGCCGTCCACCGTGCGGTTGAAGAGCATATTCATCTGCCGGACTTCGATCTCGCTGGTGGAATTTGACGAGGCGCAGATGATGTCGTAGCCTTGCTGCTGCGCGTATTTCTGTATCCCCGCGATTATCTTCATATAGAAAGTATGCTCGGAGGACGGCATTATCACAAGTATAACATTTGTTTCACGCTTACGGAGATTCCTCCCCAGAAAATTCGGCGAATAACCCAGCTTTGCGATAGCGCTGTTCACCTTGCCGACCGCCTCCTCGGAGACGTTCGCGCTGTGATTCAGCACCCGCGAGACCGTCGCCACCGATAACTCCGCCTCTTTTGCAACGTCCTTTATGGTAACACTCATTCCGGCAAAACTCCTTTATTAGTTAGTTATATTAATTATACCATAGATTGCGGCGTTTTGTAATCGGCAAATTTGACAAATGTAAACGTTCACAACTGGCATTTTCAACAAATTGCGAGACTTTGCATATTATATAAATACTACCCACAATTTAAGGTTGAAGAAGTGTAGGGCGGCTGCGGCATCAACTTGTTGATGCAAACTTGTTGGCATTAACTTTGTTAATGCAGCCATTGCTCCCGCCGTCCTCATGATAAGGCTTTATCTAATTATAATTATTTATGCAATTTAACCAAATACGCTCATTTATAGTTTGTTATTCCGGAGATGATACCGTTATGCTTGAAATATATCCCCTCGACATCGCCGCCGAGATAAGCTACGCCCGCGAATGGTGGGACAGCCGCAACCCCGCCTTCGCCGATTTTTCCGAAATGGGCGGCGACTGCACGAGCTTTGTATCGCAATGCCTGCTGGCGGGCGGCGCTGTCATGAACTTCACCCGCGACATCGGCTGGTATTACCGCTCGCTTAGCGACCGCGCCGCCGCGTGGACGGGCGTTGGCTATTTTTACCGCTTTATCACGACAAACCGCGGCGCGGGGCCTTTCGGCAGGGCTATCCCCGTTTCAAAGGCGGGCGCGGGCGATGTGATACAGCTCTGCGCGGGCAACGGCTGCTATCATTCTCTGTTCGTTGTCGGCAGAGAAAACGGCGAGCCGCTCGTCGCCGCCCACAGTTTTGACGCTATCGACCGTCCTCTTTCGAGCTACGACTATTTCTCCGCAAGAGCCTTGAATATCCGCTATGCGCGGCGGTACGTCAGCCGCTGACCCGCACGCAGACTATCTCGGGCGGGTCGAAAACGCGCACCGGGATAACGCTGTTGCCAAGCCCGCGACTGATTATCATGTGCATATTTCCCGCCGTGAACTCGCCTTCGGTGTATTCGGGAAAAAAGCCCTGATCGGGCGCGACAAGCCCCCCGACAAAAGGCAGCCTGACCTGCCCGCCGTGCGCGTGACCCGTCAGCACAAGGTCGGGCGCGGCTTTGGCGTAATCGTCAAAATACTGCGGCTCGTGCGCAAGAAGGATTATCGGCACGGCGCGGTCGAAATCCTCCGCGAGCTTGAAAAGCGTGTCGTTGTAAAGGCTTTCGTCGTCAAGCCCGCACAGCTGAACGTGGTCGCCGTTCACAGTTATGTCAAGCGTTTTGTCATCAAGAATCGTCACGCCCGCCGCCGCTATGCCGCTGTAAAGCGTTTCCTCGTCGGCGGCTTCGAGCCAATGCTCGTGATTGCCCGTGACATAATAGGTCGGGCAGAGCGCGGCAGCTTGCTTGCAGAAGTCAACCGCCGTGCCGATATTTGTGTGAGTGCCGTCAACTATATCACCTGTTATCACAATTATATCGGGGGACTGCTGTTCGATTTTGTCGAGCAGACGGCTGTTCCCCCGCCCGAAACGCGCATTATGCAGATCGGAGATCTGAACTATGTTAAAGCCGTTTTTAATGCGGCTGTCGGCGAACGTATATTCCGTGACAGTGAGCCACTTGTTATTGACGATACAGAATACCGCCGCGAAGATCAGCACACAGAGCCATATTATCAGCTTTTTCCTTGTAAAGCGCTTTGGCTTGGCGGGATTTTCTTTTTTAGTCATAAGAAACTAAACCCTTAAATTATTATTGTTGTGATCATTCTTCGCGTTCGCAAACTGCCAAATACTCGTTAAGCAGCGGCGACGGAGGATTGAGACTAATCGCTCTGTCATATTCTTTACAGTCGGGAGGGGCTTGTTCCACATTTACGATCACCTGTCTGCGCTCGTCACCCATTCCGAAAAAATCAGCCTTGTCAAGCCGCCTTAACGCCTCCTCCATCGAGGACATTATCGTGTACCATTCGGCGGAGTATAGTTCTTCGACCGACATTTTCCCTGCACGTTCATCAAGAATTTTGTATACCTCTCCGAAAAAAACATCGTAACCGTAGGCACAGTACGGCGAATCAGAGTAGTCCCATTTCCACCATTTTTTGTCCTTCTCTTCTATGCTATTATCCTTCAAAGATTTTTCATAAGCTTCATAAGACCATGCGGATATGTAAGGGCGCATTCCTTCATCAAAAATAAAGCCAAAGTAATAAAACCTTCGTTGACTTTTCCGTAAAATGATGTATAATAATTGTATAAACCGCAAAGGAGCAGAAAATCATGAACATCGACAAAACACCCGCCACCCGCGCCGACATCGAGCAGTACGCAAAGGAGCATTTCGGCACCTCGGTCGAGCATTTGTGGGCGAAAAGCCCCTCCGACGGCATTTTGCGCCGCCCCGACAACGGCAAATGGTTTGCCGTGCTTATGACCGTCAGCCGCGAAAGGCTGGGGCTTTCGGGCGGCGGAAGGGTCGATATATTAAACGTCAAAAGCTGCGAGCTGCTGACAGGTTCGCTGCTTGCCGAAAGCTGCGTTATGCCTGCATTCCACATGAACAAGAAAAAGTGGCTGACCGTGCTGCTCGATGGCTCGGCGACTATGCAGCTGGCGGTCGGCTGTCTGAAAATGAGCTACGACATGACGGCGGGCGGCGGAAAAAACCGCACCGTGCCGAAAAAATGGCTGATACCCGCGAATCCTTCGATCTGCGACCTTGACGAAATATTTGCCGGAAACGGCGGCGAAACGATGTGGACGCAGAAAGCGAAATTCATTCAGGGTGACACGGTGTACATCTACATAACCGCGCCCGTGCGGGAGATTCGCTACGAGTGCAAAGTGACCGAAACAGGGCTTAAATACAGCTTTTTCGAGGGTGCCGCCCCCGAGAACGCCATGCGCCTGAAGCTCGTAAAGCGCTATCCTGACAGCTGCTTTGACCGCGAAAGGCTCGAAAAATTCGGAATAAAGTCGGTGCGCGGCGCGAGGGGAGTGCCGGACGCGCTTGCCGCCGCTCTCGAAAGCGAATCGGGCAATTCAGCGCTTTAATGCTTCAAGGTCGCCGCGTTCGTAACGGTTGCTGCCGGGCAGGCTCTTTTTGTACTTCCAGCATTTTATGGCTTCGTTAAGCGCAAGCCCGGGATTGTCGGCGAAAAAATCGCGTATGTAGGTATTGTATTCGAACTGGCTGCCTATCTCGGACTTGCCGCGCTTTTTTTCCTCCATAATGACGAGGTAGGCGGCAACTGCATCGTTCATGGTCTTTCCGGCGTTCGCTTTCAGCCATTTCTGGAACGGAACATTGAACGAAAAGCCCTTGCCGATGACCGACTTGAAAAACGCACGGTGCTTTTCGGTGCAAACGCACGGTGCTTTTCGGTGCAGGCAAAGTTTTCCTCTATAATGCTGTCGCCTGTTATCTCGGCGGGAGCGCCCGATTTTTTCGGCTTGGGCGCGGAAGGCAGCACCTTGCCTGTTTCGAGATAGTGCGCTATCCTTTCGGTAAGCTCCTGCTTTCCGCCCGATGTCGGCAGACCGTTTTCATGGCAGAATCGGACAAGTTCTTCCTTAAGATAATAATACTCGCGGAAAACCGCGCTGTCAAGCTGTCTGTCAAGCTCGGGACGTTCGTTCACGGCGCACACTCCCTTTCAAATCTCAGAAAATATTATACCACAAAGTATGTCGGAAGTCAACAAAGAAAGGCTGCGCAGACACATAGGTCACGCAGCCCGATCTTTGAATGTTAAATACTTCTTTAATCGGCGCTGCGCCATTACGCGAAGACCGATCACATTTTTTGGAAAGAACGATTACGCTCTTTCAACCTTGCCGGAACGCAGGCATCTGGAGCAAGCGTAAACGTGACAAGGAGTACCGTTGACAATTGCCTTAACTCTCTTTACGTTGGGCTTCCAGGTTCTGTTAGTTCTTCTGTGAGAATGAGAAACCTTTATACCGTAAGCGATCTGCTTACCACAATACTGACACTTTGCCATGACAAAGCACCCCCTTTAATATTTTTGTGTGACCGCCCGAAATTTCTCCCGGACAAATAACCAAAATCTATTATAGCATAATACGCGGGAAAATGCAAGCCTTTTTCAAAAAAATATATTAATTTTCAGTAAATAAGTTGATTCATTAAAAATAATGGCTCCGCAGGTAAAAAAATCTTTAATATAACTTGAAATTCCGAACGAAATGGTGTATAATAAATATGGTGTTAGTCACAAAGCGGATACTTTTCTTGACATAGCGTCTGTTATGTGTTAAAATGGAATCATACCCCATATAGGAGGCGCTGTATGACTAACTA
>CACYSH010000116.1 GCA_902776945.1 uncultured Ruminococcus sp. | reverse complement strand
ACGCACGCAGGAATACTGTCGTATTTCAAGTGCGTTCAACGACGCACAAGGAAAAACAGACAAGCATAAATGTGCAATTTATTTCATGGCAGTTCCTTAGATACATCAAGCCTGCTGATTAAATAGTATAACTCGGAGCAAATATAGTTCTTTAGCGCTGTCTGCTAATTTGCACAAAGCCGGGCAGACACGGGCGCTGGATCCCGTGTCTGCCCCTACTTTGTGTGCTTTGTGGTTTTTGTGCATTTCAACAAAAACTCTCACTAATATTTTGAAAATTGATTTTATTTATTGACAAATCTCTGAAAATATTGTATAATATCATTATATTATACTGTCTGTTAATTTAATCGACCAACAACAGGAAAGAGGTATCGTATTATGTCAAAAATAAAAAAAATGCTCACGGGACTTACCGCCGCAGCGTCCGCCTGCACGATAGTCCTTGCCCCGGTCTCGGACGCAGCCGGAAATAATGCCCCCGCAACTATCGCCGCAGCTGCGGCTGCCCCCGACTCCTACCACGACGACTGGCTCCATGTCAACGAAAACGCCGAAGTCGTCGATATGTACGGAAATCCCGTATGGATGACAGGAGTGAACTGGTTCGGCTATAACGTCGGCAGCCAGGTATTCGACGGCGTTTGGTCGGCAAATATGCACGACTGCCTTGACCTTATCGCCGATCACGGCTTCAATCTGCTCCGCGTTCCGATGTCCACCGAGATAATCCTCCAGTGGAAGTACAAAAAGCCCGACCCGCTGATAAAGGTAAACGCCACCACCAACCCCGAGCTGGTAAAGACCTTCGACGAAAACGGCACGCCTGTCGAATATATGTACAGCTTTGACGTATGGAACAAGGCTGTCGAATGGTGCCGCGAAAACGGCGTAAAAATAATGATGGACATTCATTGCGCCACCACCAACGCCGCAGGTCATAACTATCCGCTTTGGTATGACGACAATTTCTCAACTGACGACTGGCTCGAAGCGCTTTCGTGGTTCTGCGAGCAGTACAAGGACGACGACACCGTTATTGCTATCGACCTGAAAAACGAACCGCACGGCAAGCCCGAGGAAGGCAAGTTCGCTAAGTGGGACGATTCCAAAGACCTGAACAACTGGAAATACGCCGCCGAAAGAGGCGCTATGGCTTGCCTTGAACAAAACCCGAATCTGCTTATCATGATCGAGGGCATTGAATGCTATCCCGACTTTTCAAAGGGCGCGGACTGGACTACTCCCTCGATAGACTATGCGCATTACGGCGAGCCAAGCAAGGTATTTGGCGCGTGGTGGGGCGGAAATCTGCGCGGCGTAAAGGATAACCCCGTCGATCTCGGCAAGTACACCAAGCAGATCGTTTATTCGCCGCACGATTACGGTCCGCTGGTACACCCGCAGAGCTGGTTCCACCTTGTGGGCGAAAAGCCGAATTTCACAAGCTATGAATTTACCACCGAATCGCTGCTGAAAGAATACTGGTATGATTCGTGGGCGTATCTCGTTGAAGAAAAGCGCTATCCGCTGCTCATGGGCGAATGGGGCGGCTTTGTTGACAAGAAGAACGACCCCTCCGGCGCGAATACCCGGTGGCTGACGCTCCTGCGCGACTACATGAAGGAAAAGCGCATTCATCACACGTTCTGGTGCTTCAACGAAAATTCCTCCGACACGGGCGGACTTGTTTATGACAACTTCGGCAAGTGGGACGATGAGAAGTACGAGTTTGTAAAGCCGTCGCTGTGGCAGGACGAAAACGGCAAGTTCATCAGCCTTGACCACAAAACAAAGCTCGGCAAAAAGGGCAACGGCATTTCGCTCACCGATTATTATTCAGGCACGCACATCAACCCCGAGCCGACTGCAAGCTATATTTACGGCGATGCCAATGCTGACGGCAAAGTTAATATGCAGGACTATGTGCTTGCAAGGCTCGTTCTTTCGGGTTCCAAAAAATACAGCCTTACCGCGCAGGGCAATGCGAACGCCGACTGCGTTGATAACGGCAACGGACTGACGAAGGAAGACGCTATTGCTATACAAATGGTAGCCTCCGGAAAACTTTCGGCAAAAGAACTGCCGATCACATCGGAAAAATTGAAAAAGCTCCAGGGCTGATTGTTGGTTTACCGTACTGTAAATTAGCAATGTCGTCAATTTACGCAAAGCGAGGGCAAACCAAAAGTCTGAAGAAGGGTTATCCCCTTGCATGAGCTTGCTCGTGCTCCCTTCCTAAGACTCTTGGTCTGCCCTTTCTTTGCAATATTCTTTATCTTTTATCTCTTATCCTTCTTTGGTAGGGTAAGTGCCGATAACTCCGCTGCCGTCCTGCGGATCGAATGTAACATACTCAACGATACCGTCAGTCACCTTTACCGTGCAAAGCGCCTTATATTCGGGAACAACCGAGAATATCATTGCAATATTCTTCCCCAACTCGTCATCGTATTCCTTATCGGTGCAGTATTCATACACGCCGTCCCCGAGCTTATTGCCGCCGCTTTCCATATTATATAAGGCTTCGGCTGCGGCGTTGTAAAGGGTCTTGGCATTTGAATCCATTGTTATCTGAACGGCAGAGTCCTTCGCTGATTCGTCATTGCTGTAACTGAGGAAGAGCGAATTGAGCGTTCCCGCATTCTTAACGTCGATGACTTCGTAAACAAACTCCGCCTTGTTTCCGTCGGTATCGCTTGCCGAGACTTTTTTGGCGGAAATGTCAACATCTTCGGGGAACGCTTCATCTTCGCCGAAGCCCCACTCAGCAAGCTCGTCCTCCGAAAGCTCGCCGACGGTGACGGTATAATCTGCATTCAATGCTTTCGCACCCGGCACGTTGTAGTCGAAATCGCACTTTACGTTGGAGCGCCATTCCTCTTCCATCTGTTCATCACTGTATTCGCATTCATTCACGTTCGCGGCACCGTCCTCAGAGTATGCAGGACTGTAAGCGCCGATCCTTACCATAAATTCATGGTAGGTCTCCTTGGTGCCGCAGGCGGTCAGATACGCTTCAAAGTCGTCGGCGCGGGCGGCATTGATAAGCGCCCTGATCTCGGGATATTCGCTGCCGATTTCATCCGCCGCAGCATTTTGTGCCGCAGGAGATACCGCCGCAAGCTGTGCGCTTAATTTGTCAGCATCCTGTGCCGCTCCGCACGAAGCAAACGAGAGTGCTGCCGCCATTACTGTCATACCCGCAAAAATTTTTCTTAACGTTTTCATGATAAATACCTCCAAAGATTTTAAATTGATTTTTTTGCCGGAAAAGCATTCCCGCGGCGCTTTCGGTTCGCCGCTGCCGTGAGTGCTTTTCTCTTTACAAACACAGTATAACACAACATGGTCAAGAAAGCGGTCAAGAAATAGTCAAAATATCGTCAAGATTTTTTATCGGCTGAATTATACTGACCCCTTTCCAAGACTTTTGGTTTGCCGTTAATTTACAATTTTATTGAAATAATATCGTGAATAAATTAAATTTTCACTTACTCCTTGCAATTGCGACCCAAATATTATATAATACTTAAATAAAAATAAAATACATACAAAGCGAGGTTTTTATAATGAGTGAATTTAAACTGAAAAACGGCATGAAGCTATACTACGAGGATCACGGCAGCGGTCAGCCCGTTATCATGATGCACGGCTGGACAAGCAGCCACGAGATATATTCCGCACCCGTGGAATTATTGAAGGGCAAGGGCAGATTCATCATCTACGACCACAGGGGTCACAGCGGCAGCAAGGAAGCGAACAAGGAACATACGACAATGGAAACGCTGGCGAGCGATCTCAACGAGATCATTGAAGGGCTTAAACTGTCCGACGTAACGCTTTTGGGCTGGTCTATGGGTTCGGGCGTTGCGATGAATTATGTACGCATTTACGGCTGTTCGGCGCTGAAACAGATCATACTTTGCGATATGACACCGAAACAGATCAATGATGACGAATGGAAGCTCGGGCTGTATCGGGGCAATTATACTGAGAAGGATATGAAGCGCGAGGAGGGGCAGAAGCCTCTGCGCCTTTATCAGCAATTTGTGGTCGGCGCTATTCCGAAGCTGCGCAAGATACCGGGATTTCTTCTGCGCCCGAAGCTGAAAAAGCTGCTTGCAAAATGTGACGAGGGCGTGATCTCGTCGCTGGCGACATCAATGAAATCGCAGGATAATCGTGATGTTGTCGGCATGATAACGGTTCCGCTGACATATTTTTATCCCGAGCCGGGTTCGCTGTTCGCGCCCGAACTTGCGGAGTGGTATAAAAGCAAGGCGAAAGTTCCTTTTAAATCTGCTGCGTTCCCGGACAGTTCGCATATGTTTATAGCCGAGCATCCCGAGATGTTTGCAAAGGAGCTTGAAAAGCTGCTGTAAAAAACAAAGCCCACAAAAAGCACAAAGCAGGGGCAGACACAGGCGCAGGAGCCCGTGTCTGCCCTCACTTTGCGCTTTTTTGCTGCTCGATTTTTTAGCAAATATAAAAATATTAAACTACGCGCATCTTCTTGCCGTTTTATGCAATAATAAGTAAGAATTTTAACATTTACAGCAAAAATATTAAAAAATATATCGTATTTCTGCAATATTACTATGTTAAAATAACAACATTACGGGTAGCAGAACTTGCACCAAATACTATTGCGGAGGTAAAATTATGAATTTATTCAAGAAAACTCTTGCCGGACTTGTCGCTGTTTTCATGTCGGCATCTGCTGTGCCTTTTGCCGGTTTCGGCGCTGCTGCTATAACAGCGTCTGCCGCTGACATCACCTCGACTATGGAATGGGGTACGCTCAGAATAGGCGGCGGCGGCTTCGTTTCGGGCATCGTTACGGGCAAAAGGGATATGTACGCAAGAACCGACGTAGGCGGCGCTTACAAGTACAACTATAAAACCGAAAAATGGGAACAGCTGTTCGACTTCATCAACGATGCTGACCGCGGACTTTTAAGCGTTGACGCTATGGCTATCGACCCTACCGATGATAATACCGTTTATTTCCTCTGCGGCTGCGCTTACTTCTCGTCGGAAAAAACCGTTATTTTCAAGACCACCGACGGCGGCAAGACCTTCAAGGAGATCAATATTACTAACCTTATCAAGGTAATGGGCAACGGCGACGGCAGACAGTGCGGCGAATCTATCGCGGTCGATCCCGACAACCCGAAGATAATCTACGCGGGCGGCGACGTTACCTGCGACGAAAATTCCAAATCCGCGCTCATCAAGTCCACCGACGGCGGTCTGACATGGAAGCCCGTTATCGGCTACGATGATCTCGGACTTTTCGATACTACCACCCTGTGGCCCAAGTGGACAAAAACCACAGCCCGCGCCGTTGCCGAAGGCGACTACAATACGCAGAACGGCGTTGCGAATATCGCTATCGTTGACGGTAAGGTTTATGTCGGCACCTCCAAGAAGGGCGTGGCGAACGTTCATGTTGCGAACGTCAAGGACGACAAGTTCACCGCTCTGAGCGCCGACCTTCCCACCGACGTTTATCCTTCGAGAATCAACGTTGACGCTAACGGCGATCTGCTTATATCCTATATCGCGGGACTTGCCTTCAACGGCGCAAGCGGCGGCGCTTACAGATATTCCCCCAAGACCGGCAAGGTATCGCAGTTATTCGATACTAACTTCGGTCTCGGCTCGGTATGGGCTGACCCCGCTAACCCCGATCACCTTATCGCGGGCAGCTGCGGCAAATGGCAGGCACAGCTTTGGCAGAAATGGACAGAGGAACACGGCGCGACATGGGGCGACCAGTATTTCCGTTCGTTTGACGGCGGCAAGACCTGGCAGAACTTCTCGCCCGGACAGACCTCCGGCTGGGAACAGCCCCTCATTTCAAACTATCTCCAAAGCGGCGGCTATGACTGGATAGTTGACAAGGCTATCCACTGGTCGGGTACGGTCGTTACCGACCCGCGCGATCCCGACAGAATGTTCATCACATCGGGCAACGGCGTGTTCATCTGCGAAAACGTATGGAGTACCGATCAGGACAAGCTCCCGACCTTCACCTTCCACCCGGACGGCATCGAGGAAGTCGTTTCGCTCGATTTCATCAGCACCCCCGACGGTCTTGACCTTTCGGCTATCGGCGACTACGACGGCTTTGTACACGAGAAGGTGGACAAAGTAGGTCTCCAGTATCAGCCGAACATGGGTTCGACCTCCGCTATCACCGTATGCCCGCAGAATACCGACGTATGGGCGAGGATCACCACCGCAGACAACAACAACCCCATAAGCGGCTGCTATACTACCGACCGCGGCAAGACCTGGACTACGTTCACACCTGCCTACAAGGGCGGCAAGCTCTCGATCACCAAGCTGAAAAACGGCAAATACAGAATACTCAATTCCAGCGAGAACGGCGCTCTCAGCTATTCCGACGATTTCGGTCAGACATGGAGCAAGTCTGAAGGCATCGACGCCACCAAGACCGTTTACACCCTCGTTGACCCCAAAGACCCCTCGAAGATCTACGCTACGGGCGTTAAGTACAATCAGTACTGGTCCTCTGACCCGAACAAGAAAGAGCCTACCTTTGACGAGTGCCATTTCAGCTACTATTACAGCAGCGACTACGGCGCTACATTCTCGTGTCAGAATGTCTGCAAATACGATATGTGCGACAGCTTCAGCGACCCCGCTTATCTCGGCGACGGCTCGATAATCGTTGCGGGCGGCTGGAACGGTATGTACAAAATATCGGCTGACGGCACAAAGTGCGAAAAGCTCGATAACGTATCCTATTGCAAGACAATAGGCTACGGCGCTCCCGAAAAGATGGGCGGCGTAAACACCCTTTACTTCTACGGCAAGCCCGCTTCGACCGACCCCGAAGGAATTTACCGCTCCACAAACGGCGGCAAGACCTGGGACTGCATTAACACCGACAAGCTCTACGGCGGCACGGGCAACGGCAACTATCTCGTGGGCGATATGAACGAATTTGGCAAGGTGTATATGTCAACCGTCGGCTGCGGCATCGTATACGGTCAGCTGAAAAGCGGCGGAAGCACTACCCCCGACCCTCAGCCCAATAAGTATCCTGTTGTTACCTCCGAAGTACAGGGCAAGCAGTTCAGGCTCAACTGGACGGCTGTTGAAGGCGCTACCGCTTACGGTCTTGCGTGCTATCAGAACGGCGGCTGGAGAGTTAAGGTTCAGACCAAGGGCAATGTTACCAACTACACCTCGCCCAAGGGCGTTAGATCGGGCACATACACTTTGGTAGTTTGCGCTAAGGTAAACGGCAAATGGGACACCTCGAAACTCAGCAGCAGAAAGTTCACCGTTACTATTAAATGATCTGACATGATCGGCAGAATTTATTGAAAAGTTCAAATAAACCGCCCGCCCGCCGCATTAAAAAACGGTGGGCGGGCTTATTTTCTTTACGCTTTATTTGCCCTGTCGGGGGCGGGAGCTTACAAGAAATGCTTGATAAATTCCGCGTCGGTCAGTGCGCTTTCAAGAATACGGCTCAATACCGATGTGTAGCCTTTTCCGAGCGACCGTGCGGTTTGCAGCGCTTTCGGGGAAAGCCGCAGCGTGACGGTCTGCTTTTTTCGCTCTTCGCGGGACTGTTCGGAGATTCTTGCCATTTGTTTCAACTGCTCGGCAGTCAGTTCGGGGCAGTCCTCGTCGGGCTGTGCGGGGCGGTCTTTCAGCCTTTCGAGCATTTGTTTCTGTGTCTCTGTCAACGGTGCTTGCAGGTCAATATCTTTGCGTATCATCATAATAACGCCTCCGTTCCTGTTTAGTGGCTTTTCGGGCTGAGATCAATCTGATCGCTTCGCCGCGTTCTGTGTATACTACCATGACGAGAAATGCTTCTCCACCGATCAGCCCTATTGTGATATAGCGGTCTTCATCGTCGGAGTGCAGTTCATCGTAATATTCCAGCCGATTCTCGTCGCCGAACACCAAAGCGGCGGTCGAAAAGTCAATTCCGTGTTTGGTTATGTTGATTTTTTCCTTTTCATCGTCCCATTCAAACTGCATTCTATCCCTCCTCTATATTATTATACCACAAAGCAACACAAAATGCAACACTTTTTGTGCTGCGTTTTCAAAAAATATGATAATAAACAGCCCGCCCGCCGCATTAAAAAACGGCAGGCGGGCTTATTTTCTTTACGCTTTATTTGCCCTGTCGGGGCGGGGTATGCGAGGGGACGTTAAAATGTGCAGTTTATCGCTTATCTGGATATCTGTAATCTTCGATACGATAGTCCTCTGAGAGCTTTTGGAGATTAATGAACTTACCATCTGAATATTCACTAACCATACCATTTTTAAAAGAATGGCAACCACAACTAATTGCTCCGGTGTAACCAAAACTGCCTATACATAAGTGTACGCGATATTCAGATAAATCTGCTCTATCATATGCACCCGGGGAGAAACACCTCGATAAGAGCATAGTTCTTTCACTTTCGTCTGTGTGTTCTCCGTAGCCCTCATAG
>CACYSH010000115.1 GCA_902776945.1 uncultured Ruminococcus sp. | reverse complement strand
TTGATTGTATTGTTCATACTTTCACCCCCTACATTTATTATACCATTTGGGTCTAATAATTTCAAGGGGTAATCAAAATAGGTTAATGCATATGGGGGCAAGCCCCCGCCCTACAAGCCTTGTGATATTCCAAATTTGTGCAAATTGACGACGTTGCTCATTTATAGTTATTTAATTACCGTGAAAAAAAGTATAGCCGAATTGAATATCCCCATTAGCGAACCCACCGCCACCTGCGAGGGCGTATGTCCTACAAATTCCTTCAGCTTGACCTCCGGCAGCTTTTTCGATGTGATAAATTCATAGCTCTTGATTATCTCATTGAGCATGATCGACTGCTTGCCAGTCTCAAGCCTTACGCCCATTGCGTCATGACAAACGATTATCGCCAGCGCGAAAGCCATAGCAAATTCAAACGTCCCGAAACCCTTCATCAAGCCCGTTATCGCCGCAAGCGAACATACCGTCGCGGAATGACCGCTCGGCATACCGCCGTCGCCGAAAAGCCTGCCGAAATCGAGCTTCTTGTTGACCCACCAGTGTATCAGCGTTTTTAATATCTGCGCTTCGAGCCACGAGCCGAACGGTATCAGAACGAACGGATTTGTAAAAAGATCAGTCAAATACTTCATGTTATCATATCCTTAGAATCGGCTTGAATCTCCAAAGAGCTTACGTTTATTATACGCCGATATGATGAATTTTTCATGCGCTTTCAATGAATATACTTATGTTTCGTCAAAAATCGTCAAGCGGCTTGTCCGAAAAACGGCTCGTGCGGTACTTTATCTTGTCGCCCTCGCTCAATGCCTGCCACTCGGTGAAATTCCGCTCCGTGCGGTATTCCTTGCCGTTTTTCGCGGCGATAACGGCGTAATATTTTTCGGTGCGACCGCCCTCGCGCCTGTCGCCGTAGGCGGGAGACGAAACATTTGTTTTAAGCCCCGTGTCCCTCCAGTAGGGCGATTTGTCCGCGCCCGACGACACCGCAGAACCCGCCTTGACCCATTTATCGACATCGTAATAATACTTCGTCGCGTAAACGGGAACGCTGCGGTAGACAGGCTCCTTGTAGGTCTCGGTCTCGTATTCGGTGCGGTAGCGCGGCGTGCGTATCTCCTCGAACTGCCCGTTGCCGAGATCGCGGTAGCTTACATCGTAGCCGTCCTGAACCTGCTTTGACACCTTCCGCGTGCGCGTTTCGTAGTGGTCAAGCTCCTGACGGTAGGACTTTATCTCCTGCCGCGTTTCGTGAAGATGTGCGTTTTGCGGCAGCGACCAGCCGTTTTCACTGACGTTGGTAAATTCTTCTATCGCAATGGTTCTTTCCCACTCGAAGCCCGTGACCGTCGCCGTGCGCGTTACGGGCAGAAATATCCATATCAGCAGCACCGCGATAAGCGGAATTATCAGCAGCTTTATCAGCTTTTTAAAGGGAGATTTCGGGGCGGCGGCGTTCGTGCCTGTTTCTCCCGCGACCGGCGGCAGCGGCTGCTGCGGTGTATTGCCGTTCAGCCTGTTGCCGAAATAGTCGCGCTTTGCGTCGCTTCTGGGCGAGCCGCAGTTAAAGCAGTAATTCGCCCAAGCCTGATTCTGTGTGTCGCAGTATTCGCATATCCAGTGCGCGTCGTCGTCGAGCTTGCTTTCCTCGACCACCTCGCGCACGCCTTCTTTTACATAGTATTTCGTATCGGGGGGGATCTGTATTCCGCAGTGGGGGCATTTCTTGTTGTCGCCGCGAATGCCCTTAGTCCCGCAGTAGGGACAGTCCCAGTAGCCCCATATATGCGTTCCCATTGATTATCCGCCGCCTTATTCTGTTCGGAGCGCCACAACGGGGTCTTTCCTTGCGGCGCTGCGCGAGGGTATCAGCCCCGATACCAGCGTGAGCAGTACGCTTATCGCAATAAGTATCACGGCGGCGACCGGCGGCAGGAACGCCGTAAGCTCGTCTATTTCCGTTGCCGCACGGACGATTATGTTCGTCGGGATACATAACAGCATCGTTACGACAACGCCCATAAGCCCCGACGTAAAGCCGATTATCATGGTCTCGGCGTTGAACATACTCGATACGTCGTGCTTTGAAGCGCCGATAGCGCGGAGTATGCCTATTTCCTTCGTGCGCTCCTGCACCGAGATAAGCGTTATAACGCCTATCATTATCGACGAAACGACCAGCGATATTCCGACAAACGCTATCAGAACGTATGTTATGGCGTTTATGATAGACGTTATATCGGAGAGCAGAGCGCCCATGATGTCGTTGTATTCTATGCGGTGTTCCTCGTCGGCGGTCTCGTTGTACTTGTCAATAGCACCGGTTATCAGGTCTTTGTTCTTGAATGTCGAGGTGTAAAGGCTTATTGTGTTGGGCTTGTCAACGTCAACATAGCCTAATTTTTCCAGATTATATTCATAGCTCGAATCGGAGATCTCGTGCGGCATAATGGTGTCGTACCATTCGGCAAGAGCCGTTTCGTCAGCCGCGCCGACCTTTTCCGTGAGCGCACGCATTATCTCGTCGCCCGTCATGCCGTCGAGCTGTGCTTCGAGCTGTTCGCGCTTCTGCATAGCGAGCTGTTCGCGCATTGCGGGAACCATAGTCGAGTTCAGATCCTCCTCGCTCATAGCGCCGAGATAGTCCTTTATCATGTTCTGATCCATGCCGAACCTGCCGCCTATCATCTTCATGAACATTTGCAGCATTTCGTCCTCGGACATCTTCTGAACGCGCTCAACGGCAGCCTGGATCTCCTCGTTGGTGGGAACACTCATTATGTCGATGTACAGTTTGCCCGCGTCGGCGGAGTCGAGCTTTTCTGCGTAAGCCTTGAACGCCGCCGCCTTTTCGGGCGCTGAAAGCTCGGTATCGTTCTTGAACGGCAGCCCCGTGATTATGTCGGTGTTCTCGTCGGCGAGCTGTTCCTTTATCGCTTCGCAGTCCTGCGAATGCTCGATTATGTAATCTGTCAGCAGCTTGGTATAGGCGAGAGTGGTGCGGATCATGTAAACGTCCGAATCGTCCTTCGGGCGTATAACACCCGATATTTTGAGGTCTATGCCGTTGTCGTAGAGGTATTTAAGCCCCGTTTCACTGTCGCGGAGGTCGGTATAGGTGCCGTCGTCGTTTTTGGTGTAGCAGTCGGGGTTGAGGATCACGCGGAACTCCTTGCCGCAAAGCTCTTCATAGCTCCATGAGCGGGCATCGTAATCCATTGAGCTTTGCTTCATGGCAGTATTTACCATATCGAGCATTTCGTCATGCGATTTGAGACCCAGCGAATAAAGCGAGAGGTCGTCAAGTTCGTTTTTGTTGTTCAGCACGAGAAGTATCTCATTGTATTCTTTCGGATAATCGCCGTAAAGCATTTCGTAATTTTCGGGGATAAGGCTGCTTATCGGGCTGCCGTCGCCGTCCTCCAGCATTTCCGAGAGCAGATCGACATTAGTTGCGAACATTCCCGACATACCCGCAAGGTAATTATCGCGGGCGTTCGCCATAGCCGAGATGTCAACGCCCATAGCCTCGCCCATGATATTCTGCATAAGCGTGGTGGGGTCGGCGTGCATTATTTTTCCTTCGGTGTCGCGGGTGTAGAGACCTATCCGCAGGTCGTAGGAATAGCGCACGGCGGTAAGCGCGGTGTTGAGGTCGCTGCCGGGTCTGGCGCGTTCCTCCTCGATATAATCGCGGAAGGTGCCGAGATCGTTAGTCCGCTGATTTGTCGCGCTCATCGAATTCACAAGGTCGGAGAAGATAGGCTTTGTGTATACAGCGTCGCGGGGGTGTTCGGTGCTGTTGTCCGTCCTGCCCGTCATGGTGTCCACAAGGGCGCTGAAATCCATGACGGTCGATTCGATAGTGAGCGGGTATGAAGCGAGCGACTGTTCCTGCACGAGATTGATATATTCGGTAACGCCCGTCGATATTGAGAGTATCATGGCGATGCCGATTATGCCGATGCTCCCCGCGAACGAGGTCAGCATGGTGCGCCCCTTTTTGGTAAGCAGGTTCCTGAGCGAAAGCCCGAACGCGGTCGCAAAGGACATCGAGGGCATTTTAGCGCCTTTTTTCCCTTCAAGAAGTTTTTGGTCGCGCTCGCGCTCGGCGGCGCTCTCCTCTTCGGTGAGGGGGGCGGAGTCGTCGGTTATCCTGCCGTCGAGTATCCTTATTATACGCGAGGAATAGCGTTCGGCAAGCTCGGGGTTATGCGTTACCATTATTATCAGCTTATTTTCGGAAATGCGTTTCAGTATCTCCATGACCTGAACGCTTGTTTCGGTATCGAGAGCGCCTGTCGGTTCGTCGGCGAGGATAATATCGGGGTCGTTGACGAGGGCGCGGGCGATCGCGACGCGCTGCATCTGACCGCCCGACATTTCGCCGGGTTTCTTTTTAAGCTGGTCGCCCAGACCGACTTCTTCGAGCGCCTTTACAGCGCGTTTACGGCGTTCGTCGCGGGGTACGCCCGAGAGGGTCAGGGCGAGTTCGACGTTTCGCAGCACGGTCTGGTGGGGGATAAGGTTGTAGCTCTGGAAAACGAAGCCGATAGAGTGATTACGGTAAGCGTCCCAGTCGCGGGCTTTGTATTCCTTTGTCGATCTGCCGTTTATGATAAGATCGCCGTCTGTGTATTTATCAAGACCGCCTATGATGTTCAGGAGAGTGGTCTTGCCGCAGCCGGAGGGACCCAGTATCGAGACAAATTCGTTTTTTCTGAAGCCGAGACTTACTTCGCGCAGGGCGTGTACGACATCGCTGCCGGCGGGGTAGTCTTTGCTGATGTGATTAAGTTCGAGCATAGCGTTGCCTCCAATCGGATCCGGCGCCCGTGCGCTGGCGAGGGGTCAACCGCACGAACAAGTTCGCGCTAAGCGAGCAGCCCCCTTGCGGGGTATGGGGCAGCGCCCCATTTGCGCCGCAGGCGCAACCAGCAAAGCCCCGAAAATCCGCAAATTTGAACGGTCAAAATAAAATCGGCAATTTCAAGAAAGATGAACAAAAACGCACAAATGAATAGTTCTGCTAAACAGTTCGGAAACAAGCAAATTGCCGATTTTATTTCGCGAAAGAGCGCAGCGATTTTCGCGAAAAGACTGCGCCTTGTCACACCGTGAGGAAAATGCAGACGCCTTGTCACACCGTGAGGAAAATGCAGACCGCGCTCTGCCCCACCGTGAAGATACTGCTGACCGCTCAGTTTGCGGCGCGAACGACGTTCGTGCGGTTCGCTGCCGCTCACTTCGCGGGTTTGTTACTTTGCACTTTTTGCTTTTTAGTCATTTTTTTCGCTCAGTTCGCGCAGCTTATCGGTAAAAAGCGCCGCCGTGCGATAAAAACTTTTAAGCTCCTTTTCGTCTACACCGCTTACAAGCGTCTGCGAAAGATCGCCGAAAAAATCGTTCATACGTTCGATAAGCTGACTGCCGCGCTCGGTCAGCACATAACGGCAGCCGCGCCGCATATTTACATCATGAGGATTGCGCTCGGTATACCCCAGCTTATCAAGCGTACTGAGCATTCGCGAGATCAGCGCCTTGTCATAGCCCGTGGTCTCGCAAAGCACCCTCGCGGTAACGCCGCCCGTGTTGGTGTCGATTATCCTCATGCAGACGATGTGCGAGAGGTTTATCCCGAGCCTGCCAAGCTCATCGGGGGCGAGCTTCTGAATAAAACGAATGTTCTGGCACAGCAGTACCGAAAAGGTATCTATCAGGCTGTTATGTATCATTTCGATGTCTCCTCGTCTATAATAACTGTCGTAACCGATTGCGTTCCGCCTGCATATTAAATAAAATAGTATAGCTGTAAAAAACGACTGCATATTATCATAATGCCGGTAATTTATAATAATATTATCCTGACCATATAAGTATATCACAATCATGTTGATATGTCAACAATAATCGGCAACATATCATCGGTTCTGTATTCCCGAACGTTTGTTCTTTATAGTGAAACGGAAATGTCGAAAAAAGGCACCGGACTGTGATTGGTTGATGAAAGTTAAATCATTTTTATCAGATTTGTTAAAAATGTATATTTTTAAGGGTCAGAATTGTGAAAAAAAGCCCTTGTATTACGGCGAGGATTATAGTATAATAATAAAAGGGATTAATTAATAACCCAAAATAGCTTTAGGAGGGAAAATACATGAATAAGAGAATTATCAGCGGCGTGGCTGCACTGGCACTTGTTTTTTCGTCGGCAGTTCCCGCGTTTGCCGCTGAGAACGAGGAGTACGACACGGTCGGCAACTTTTCTACCGACGGCGGTGACTTTAATTTCAATTTCGATGGTTTCGGCGATGACGATTTTGAAGAAAATGAGGTTGGCAGCGCCGAAGGAGGCAGCGGTATCGGCGTTACTACCGATGCGACCAATATTACCTATGTAGAGGAAGAAACTGCTCCTGCTACCGGTACAACAGAGGATACTCCTACTGTTGCCATTCCCGAGGAGGATACTCCGGAGGCAGAGCCTGCTGAAACCAACACCAACACTAACACAAACACCAACACCAATACGAACAACAACAACTTCGGTTTTGGCTGGGGCAACTTCAGCAACGGCAACTACACCAAGTGGGGCGACTATCTGCCTTATACTCCTACCTACGATAAGGAAGATGCCGACAAGATCATCGTAAACTACGGCAAGGATATGGACGACGGCGATCAGATCATCGAGATCGTAACTAAGGGTTCCGAAGAGGAAGACGCTATCTTCGGCGCTAAGGAAGACTGGGATTCCCCCAACAAGGAAGTTAAGTTCGTAAGCGCTTCGCCTTTCACACCTTGGGTAAAGATTCCTGTAACTGTTCCGAGTGACGGCGACAAGCCCGATTATGTTTCCTACGGTTACTACAACGACCCCGTTACCGATGAGAACGGCAAGCTCGTTCCTACCTTTAACTGGGGTTGGGGCTGGTTTGGTAACTACTGGCTGAACAATATGCCTATCGCTACCTATACCGCAAGCAATTACAACAACTGGTTCTCGGGCGTTCCTTCGAACAAGGGCGTTGAGTACTACACCCCCAAGGACGGCGATACCGCTCCTGCATTTGCTCCTGTTTGGTTTGCTCCCAAGAAGTTCTGGTATGTGCCTACCGCTAACTGGTTCGCTCCTCAGCACTATTGGTTCGGCTTTGCCAACTGGAAGGCTCCCAAGAAGGTCAAGAAATTTGTACCTGCTCCCGCTCCTGTTGTTAAGGTAGTAGAGAAGACCGTATATGTACCGGTTTACACCCCTGTTACCAACTGGTACAATACCGCTTTCAAGCCCGTTATCGTTAAGAAGAAGTTTGTTCCTAAGTTCCACTTCGGCTTTGTAGCTCCCAAGTTTACTGCTTGGACTAAGTTCTACAAGGGCTTTATCCCCAAGCCCCACCTTTAATTCGGTGCGGTTCTTAGGGACTGACTTATAAAATTGATTTCATCGGCAGAGCTGTGTGCTGTTTTGGCGCGGCTCTGCCGTTTTTTTATGCTATTTATGATATTTATGTAAAAGTTGTTGCGGGGGACTTGCATTTTTTGCCGAAATCGGTTATAATACTAAAAGAGAATCGGACTTGACAAGTCCTGAAAGGAAGTGATCTTTATGTCATTTAAGGTCGATAAGGATACCGTGATCGGCGACATCATGGACGCTGACGAGACTACGGCGGAATATTTCCTTGAAATGGGAATGCACTGTCTTTTCTGTCCTGCGTCGAGAGGCGAGACGGTCGAACAGGCTTGCGAGGTTCACGGGGTTGACCCCGCCGAGCTGATTGCGAAGCTCAATAAGCATTTTGAGGGCTGACGGCACGGAATTTCCTGCTAACGCCCGTGAGCCGTGGAATACACGGCTCTTGTTATAAAAACTATTTTCCGGAGAGCTACCGATGATACTTTTTTGCAGCGACCTCGACAACACGCTTATCTATTCGCACCGCCGCGAAATGCCCGGCGAAAAAATCCTCGCCGAATACCTTGACGGCAGGGAACAGAGCTACATTTCGCGTTTTTCGGCGGAGAGACTCCCTCGGCTTGCGGAGCGCGGGATATTTCTTGTGCCTTTGACGACCCGCACCCGTCAGCAGTACGAACGTATATTCGCATTCGGCAGAGAGGGAATTGTCCCGTGCCGCTACGCGCTTGTGTGCAACGGCGCGGTTCTGCTGAAAGACGGCGAGCCTGACGAAAAATGGCTCGCGGAGAGCATGGCGGTCGCCGGGCGCGAGTTCCCCGAAGTGCGGCGCATTTACGGCAAAATGCTCGAAACGCCCGAACGCGACCACGCCAAGCTGATAGAGCCGTTCATGGCGTATATGCTTTCCGAACGCGCCGCCGCGCTGACGGACGAGCTTACGGCGGAGGCTGACGGCAGCCTTGTGACCGTCTGCACCCACAGCCGAAAGGTCTACTGCATGGCAAAATCGCTGACGAAAGGCGTTGCGGTGGAGCGGCTGAAAAGGTATCTCGGCGCGGAAATGCTTATCACGGCGGGCGACAGCGAGCTTGATGTGCCGATGCTCGAAGCCGCCGACCGCTGTTTCTGCGCAGAGGAGATAGCTCATCTTGTGCATTCGGCGAACGTGACGGCGCTGCCGCACCCGCTTTCGGACGGGATATGCCGTGCGCTGTCTGACGAGTAATAAAGCTGTTCGCAAACATAAAAAACGCGGGTTTTGCCCGCTAAAATAACTGGAGGGATACATCATGAAATTCAAGATCACAGCCAAACAGAAAACGGGTCTCAGCACCTTCGGCGAGCCGGAGCCGCTGCTCTGCGTTTCCGCTGACGGCACGTTCGAGGCGGACAGTCTGCCTTTCGCCCGCCGCGATTCAAACGCCTATGTGCGCTCCTACTGCGAGGGAAAGGGCTTGCAGATGCGCACGCAGAAGGACTGGGTGAAGAATCCCAAGACGAAGGCGCTCGAAAAGCAGGTAATGGTGCAGAACGGCGCAAAGCCAGAGACATACATTTTCGTGCTTGAATCGCTGTAAATCGGAAAGCGGCGCTGTCGGACGGCATAATTATGAACGTTTTGTAAATCTTCAAAATGCCTATTGACAGCGCCGTGATTTTATGCTATAATATCAGAGTTGAATGAATGCGCTGCTAGCTCAGTTGGATAGAGTGACTGGCTACGAACCAGTAGGTCGGGGGTTCGAATCCCTCGCAGCGCGCATAGTTTATAACGCGCTTCGGCAATAGTCGGGGCGTGTTTTTTTGTTTGCGCATAGCCTGCAAAAAAGCGCGGGGCGGGCAAATTCGTTCGGCGCGGCAGAATTGAGCGGTCAAGCGGCGGGAGAAAGCCCCTGCCTTATACTATTCCTCGACCAAATTCGCAACAATCTTCGCCTCTTCCTCCTCGACTAACGCCAGTTAGCCTTCGTCGTCATCCTTGGCACTCGTGTTCATGGCGGCGAATCTTGTCACGAATTTGGTCGAGGAATAGTATTACAATAAATAACCGAAATTTGATGCCGTTTACTATAATCGGAACAACAGGTACGCCCGCAAACCACGCCGTCTACCCCATAAAACGGGCGCATACATAGGTGCGCTCTTACAAGCATTCCGATAAATGGAACGAAATTGATTCCCATGCGACCGACAACAAAACTATTGACATATCGTGCGTTATATGATATAATTGTTCATGCAGTATATGTGCTGCGGGATTTCGATTTGAATTTATTTGTCCTGTCAGAATAAGGAGGAACAAATGACTGATATTAAGAACAGAATCGCCGCGCTTGTTATAAGCCTTACTTTGGCGGCATCGGGAACGCTCTCGGGCTGCGGCAGCCGCAAGACCAATGAACCCGCCGCGGACAGCTCTGCCGCCGAATCCGAATCGGCTGCGGATACGTCCTCCGCCGAATCCGAATCGGCTGCGGATACGTCCTCCGCTGAAGAATCGACCGCCTCCAATGAATCGTCGGAAGCCGCGAAAACGACCGAAAGCGAATCCGGCACAGATTCGGCGGCGGATACCCTCAAAACAGGCTCTCCGTGGGAAACTACCGTGGAATCGGGTTGTCTGCCGTACCCCAAGCCGGCTCTCAGCGACGATCTGTATGCCTATTACAACTACGATTTTCTTAAAGAACATCAGGACGAGTATTTCAGCGCCTCTGATGAACATATCGGCGAGGTATCCACCGCCGTTGTCGGCGTGCTGAACGATACCTCGAAAAAGGGTCACGACATAGAGCAGATGCGCATTTTCTATAATCAGGCGCTCGACATCGCGGGGCGCAAGGGCAAGGGCAACGCCGAGATCCAGACCTATCTCGATAAAATAGACGGGGCAGGCTCGATAAAGGAGTTCACCGAAGTCCTTACTGCGGAGGATTTCCCGTTCTGCCCGTTCCTGACCGGCAATATCGCGGTAACGGATACCCGCGGCAAAAACATGGTCGAGCTTAAGCCGAACCTGCTTATCGTTGACCCGATATTTGTAGGCGGCGAATATTACAGTAAGCTCGACAGCGATGAATCTCAGGAAATGCTCGAAACGCTCGCCGACGACGCGGCTATCGGTCTCGTTCCCGACCTTCGCGGTATCGGCATGGATTACGGCGAGGCTTATTATGCCGTCATGGATCTTGCGGAGTTTGAAAAGGATTACGGCAGATATGTCGATTACGACGGAAAATATCTTAACGAGGACTACGGCAATGAGGCGGCTGCCATTTCCAACGGCAGCTATACCGACGAGGAGCTTTACAAACTCAGCCCCGATTTCCCGATAAAGGAATTTATTAAAAAAATAGGCAAGGACGGCTCCGAAAAATACTACATCGGCGACAAAAACTGGCTGACGACGCTGAACGGCGTTTGGAAGGACGAAAACCTCGATAAGCTCAAGCTCATGGCAAAGGCTAAAATACTCGACGAAACGCGCCTTTTCCGCGACCCGACCGATTATTTCGATATGCTGGAGCTTTGCGAAATGACGCTCCCCACCGCCCAGGAGTATGCCTTTGCGGCGTGCGACAGCCTTAATACGTTCTCACACACTCTCTGCAAGATATATGTCGAGGATTGTCTCGGGCAGAAAGCCGTCGATCGCCTTACTGACCTTACCAACAATATAGTTTCGGCTTATAAAAAGCTGATAAGCGAGACCGACTGGCTCAGTGAAGACAGCCGCGCCGCCATGACGGAAAAGCTCGATAATATGACCCTGAACGTATTGCAGCCCGTAAACGGCTACATGGATTACAGCGGGCTGGAGCTTGTGCCTACCGATAAAGGCGGCACTCTGTTCGGGAATTATCTGCTGTTGAAGCAGTATCGTCAGGAGCAGGAAAAGAAGATGATAGGCAAGTCTGCGGAAAATTCCTCCGTCTGGTACTCGGTACCCCCGACAGCAGATACGGTCTTCTACAAGGCTTCGAACAACTCGATCTCGGTAATGCCCGGATTTGTTACAAGCCTTTTCTATACCGATGATATGTCCGACACAGACCTTATGAGCGGTATCGGCTTTTATATCGGTCACGAGATATGTCATGCGTTCGATTACGAAGGCTCGCAGTTCGACGCATACGGTCAGCCGAACGCGGTATTCTCAGGCGACGATCTTGACAAGTTCAATGAGAAAACGTTAAGGCTCTCGGAATATTACAGCACTATTCAGATAACGAACGGTAAGCACCTTGACGGGCAGAACCTCGTCAGGGAAGCGGCTGCCGATATTTCAAGTATGCAGGCGCTGCTCGAAATGGCAGGGGAACAGGACACCGACTATGACAAATTCTTCGGACACTTTGCCAACACATGGGCGGAGGTGCTGCCCGCTGACTACGCGGAGCTTGTGGCGACCGACAATCACCCGCTGAACAATGTGCGCGTAAACGTGTGTGTACAGATGTTCGAGGAGCTTTACGAAAAGCTCGGCGTGAAGGAGGGCGACAATATGTACCTCGCACCCGCGGAGAGGATACGTCTCTGGGGCAAGAGTACATCGTAACGCGGCAGCCGATGACATACGAGGAATATCTTGAAAAAAACGGCGAGCTGACCTATTCGAACGTCGGAACGAGTATGCTCCCGCTGCTGAGACAGGGGCGCGACCTTTTCACCGTGCGGAAGAAGGGGCTTGAACGCTGCAAGAGGGGCGATGTGGTGCTTTACCGCCGTCCGCCCGATAAATATGTGCTGCACAGGGTGATCGAAGTCCGTGCGCGGGATTATGTCATTCTCGGGGATAATTGCGTGCGGAAGGAGTATGGCATTACTGACGGCGATATTCTCGGAGTGATGACCGGGTTTGTGCGCGGCGGGAGGGAATATTCCGTCGGCGATCTGAAATATCGTTTGTATAGCCGTATATGGGTGACAGCCGCGCCCGTGAGGATAATGCTGAAAAAGGCAGAACTTGCAATACGTCATACGGCAAAGAAAATAATCAAGAGATAAAACAAAGTCCGCAAAATGAGGGCATATCAAAAGTCTTAGGAAGGGGTTGGCACGAACAAGTTCGTGCAGGGGATAACCCTTCTTCAGAAGGGTTTCCCCCACAAACTGAGCGGTTCAAGTATTGTGAGAAATAGCAAGAATCCAATCCGTACAAAATTAAAATCGGCAATTTAGAGAAAAAGTGACAAAAACAAGCAAGACGATAGCATCTGCAAAACGTGACGGAAACAAGCAAATTGCCGATTTTAATTTGCGAAAGAGCGCAGCGATTTTCGCAAATGTCGGAATTTCCACACGGACGGGAAAATTCACGGACGAGCAAAGCCCCCCGCCCTACATATTATCAAAGTAATAGTAAAAAATAAGATCGTCCGAATGCACCCCAAACCCGCGAAACGGAACCCGTGGTCTTGCCTGACCTCAGTTCCGTTTCGCGTATTTTTTTAAGTTAATTTTTTATGAAATAGGTCAATGTGTTGATTTAAGTATTGATTTTTGCTTATAAATAGTGTATAATATATAATAAGGTCAGGTACACTTTGCCTTTTTGTCCGGAGGTAATATTGATTATGATATATAACGAACCCGCTTTTATTAAGATCGCCGAAGCGCTGCTTACAGAATATACAGGCGTTTACTGCGTCAATATGCAGACAAACGAGTATCGGCGGTATTCCGCAGATACCTCGTCGCATTTGCCGCGCCTTGAAAGATCAGGCGGAGATTTCTTTGCCGATCTTAAAAGTGCCGCCGAATGCTCGGTCTGCTATGAGGACAGGTATACCTTCCTGCGGGAAACGCGGAAGGAAAATCTTCTTTCGCTTGCGGAAAACGGCGGGCAGAGGATAGAATTTCGCTTGATGACCGACGGCGAGCCTGTTTTTCATGCGCTCTGCATTATTCCGTGCGCGGCAGCGGACGACGGCTGCGTTGTCATCGGCGTGAGGAATATAGAGAGCGAAGTCGAGGAAAGGCGGCTGGCTGAACAGGATCGGCGTATGCTTGAAATATACGACCAGATCGCGGGCGGTCTTGCGGGACATTTCGATACTCTTTACTATGTCGATATGGAAACGGACGAATATTTCGAGTATTCCTCAAAGGAATCCTACAAGAGCCTTAATATCCCGTCAAAGGGCGGAGATTTTTTCGGCGAGTGCGCAAAGCATATCGGAATTTTCGTTCACCCCGACGACAGGGAGCGTGTTCTTCTTTCGTTCAAAAAGGAAAACATACGGAAAAAACTCGAAAACACTAAATTATTCAAGGTCTCCCACCGCCTTGTGATAAAAGGCGCGGTGGTACACTGCCGCTGTGTGATGATACCTGCAAGCGACAAAAGACATATCCTTGTGGGCGTGAAGAACATCAACGAGGAGATCAGGGCGCATGAAGTCCTTGATGAGACAAAAAAACAAAGCGCCGCTTACAGCCGTATCGTGAGCAGCCTTGCCCTGCGCTACGACGTTATCTACTATGTCAACTGCGAAACGGGCGATTATTCAAGATATTCTTCGGGGCTGATGCCAGTCGATTCGTCGCTGAAATTCACGGGCAAAAACTTTTTTTCAGAATCGGACGAGATCATTGACAAACAGATATACCCCGAGGATAAGAGCAGGATCCGTGCGCTCACAGAAAGGGATTACATCATAACAACGCTCGATACCACCCGTCAGTACAGCGCGGATTTCCGAAGCCTGGCGTCGGGCGGCACGGAGTATGTAAGGATTACGGTAATGCGTGCGGGCGATAACGTGCATTTCATACTGGGAGTCGAAAACATCGACGAGGAGGTAAAGAAGGAGCAGGAGCAGATCGAGGCACTGAACCGCGCAAACGAGCTTGCACGGCGCGACGTTCTCACGGGCGCAAGAAACCGAACCGCCTATCACGAGTTCGAGGAATCCATTCAGAAGAGCATAGACAGCGGGCGGGGACATTCGCCGTTTGCTATCGTCATCTGCGATATTAACGACCTTAAAGCCGTGAACGATAACGAGGGTCATAAGGCGGGCGACGAGTATATAAGATCGTCATGCAGGATAATCAGCGGTATTTTCGCGCACAGCCCCGTTTTCCGTATCGGCGGGGACGAATTTGCCGCCGTGCTTGCGGGTATCGACTACGAAAAGCGCATATCGCTTGTTGAAATGCTCCGCGAAAGATCGCTCGAAAACCGCCGTCAGAAAGCGGGTCCCGTGCTGGCTGTCGGGATAGCCGTGTATGACAGGCTGAACGACAAAGCGGCATCGGACGTATTCAAACGCGCCGACGAAAGTATGTACAGGGACAAGATGACCCTGAAAGTGGGAAAGCCCGCCGATGCCGGCGAAAAGAGCGGCGAAGCAAAAGCCCTCATACCCGCCGAGCGCCGCAGACTGCTTGACGGTATGTTCGAGATGAACAGCATATCCGCAAACGGAATGTATGTTTATATCTGCGATATGAAGTACGATTATTCGAGGTGGTCGAAGGAGGCGGTGGATTCCTACGGTCTGCCTTCGGAATATATGTACGGCGCGGGCGAAATTTGGGAGGAGCATATCCACGAGGAGGACAAGGAAGCGTACCGCGTCGGCATGGAGCGGATATTCGAGGGAAACCAGAGCGGACACGATATGCAGTACCGCGCAAGAAGGATAAACGGCGAATATACCGTCTGTACCTGCCGCGGCATAGTGCTTAAAGACGAAAACGGCGAGCCTGAATACTTCGCCGGAACGATAAGAGATCACGGCATACAAAGCAACACCGACAGCCTTACTGGGTTAAGAAATCAGTACGGATTCTTTGACAATGTACAGACAAATATAGTCAAGAACAAGAAAATGCGCGTTTCTATCGTCGGGATAGCTAAGTTTTCCGAGATAAACGAGATATACGGCTATCATTTCGGAAATCTTGTGCTTCAGAAGTTCGGGCGCTTTCTTTTCGATCATGTCGGGAACCTCGGGCGTGTGTATCGGCTTGACGGGACAAAGTTTGCCATACTGAGCACCGAGCTTTCGATCGAGGAGTTTTTTGAAAGATACGATAATCTGCGTTCTTATTACCGCGAGGGCGTTGTCATCGACGGCAGGAACATAATGCTTGAACTGAACGCTGGGCTTATCGACATAGACAATTTCAGCATCGATCCGCAGACGGTAATGACCTGCCTTGTCTTCGCATACAACAAATCGAAGATAAAGCGGCACGGCGACATGGTTTTTTTCAGCAACGATCTCGGCAGCGGCAACAGACAGCGGGTAGAGAAGTTCCACTCTATCAGGGCTTCGATAACGCAGGGCTACGCGGGTTTTTACCTGATGTATCAGCCCGTTGTGAACGCGAAAACAGAGAAAATGACGGGCGCAGAGGCGCTGCTCCGCTGGAGAAGCGAGGAATACGGCACGGTGCCTCCCGATCACTTTATCCCGCTGCTGGAGCAGGATCCGCTGTTTCCGTCGCTGGGCGAATGGATACTGACGCAGGCGGTCACGGACGCGGGTAAGATACTTGAAAGCGACCCTGATTTTGTCATAAACGTCAACCTTTCCTATTCGCAGATAGAAAAGGCGGATTTTGTCGATATGGTCATGGATATACTTGACAGGACGGGCTATCCTGCGGGGAATCTGTGCCTTGAGGTCACGGAAAGGTGTCGTCTGCTCGATATGGATATGCTGAAAAACACGGTGTGCAGTCTGAGGAGCAGGGGAGTGCGGGTAGCTCTCGACGACTTCGGCACGGGCTTTTCGTCGGTCGGGATAGTGAAAAGCATTCCTTTCGATACGATAAAGATAGACCGCAGCCTTGTCCGCAGGATAGAGGACGACCGCAAGGAACGCGAGCTGATAAAGACATTTGTAATGATGTCGAATACCTGCGGCGCGGCGGTATGCGTTGAGGGGATAGAGACCGCGGGCATGGGCGATATACTCAGGCAGTATGATGTTCACAGTTTTCAGGGATATTATTATTCGAAGCCGCTGGAGTATGATGATCTTTTGAAATGGCGGGCGAGCCGTGAGAAGGTATAATACTATAAATGAGCAATGCCGTCAATTTGTACAAAACTTGACTATCGCAAGGCTTGTAGGGCGGGGGCTTGCCCCCGCCGCCCTCAGCTTGTAGGGCGGGGGCTTGCCCCCGCCGCCCTCATTAAAAGGCTTTATCTAACAATAGTTATCTATGCAATTTAACCAAAGACGCTCATTTATAGTATTTTTGTTGACTTTTGTACGGACTTCTGCTATAATAATCATAAAATCAGACCGTATAAATTTAAGGAGGACAGAACATGAAAAGAGAACTCGGGATAGCAAGGTGCGGACTTGCCTGCTGCCTTTGCAGCGAAAACGACAAATGCTCCGGCTGCAATTCCGGCGAGTGCGAGGGCAAAAACCGGTGCCTTAACAGAAAATGCTCCTCCGAAAAGGGGCTTGCCGCCTGCTACGAATGCGGCGAGGACTGCACAAAGGGTATGCTTTCAAAGATGAAGCCGCTCGGCTTCACGATGTTTGTAAAGCGATACGGCGTGGAAGAACTGCTCGACTGCCTTGAACGCAATGAACAGAACGGCGTGGTCTACCACCGCGAAGGCATAATCGGCGATTACGACGGCTTCGACGACCCCGAAAGGCTTATTGAATTTATCAGAAACGGAAAATAATGACAGAATCAACTTTGATGTGTATTTCTGAATCGTAATTTAAAGGTGGATAATGTTTGTTTTATACAGATAACATAGAAGGAATTGATATTCTTCAAAAAGAATTACCCGAAGAATTACAATACTGGCATAAATGGGGCAAAATTGCAGAGTTACATTATAAGCATATTTATAGCGAAGAATACTGTGACTACATCAGCTGTATAAAGATGATATTGCAAAATTCACAGGAAATTCATTCTATAAGACTTTTCCTTTTCAATGTAAATGGTGAAATCAGTTTTGATATGTACAATGGCTTTTACAGCGGTCTAACAATAGAAGATTGTTCTGACAGGGGATATGAAAAGAATTGTAAATTCCGTATTTCCTCTTTTGAACAAGACATCGGATTTGAAATCTACTGCGAGAAGATCAAAGCCGAATTGATACAGTAAGTTTTGATTTACGGCAACGAACGCCCAAATCGTGAATAATACAAATTTAAGGAGTAAACAAATATGAAGATTCAAAAACAGTTCGGCGTGACCGGATACCGCGCCGGAGGATTTATCGGCGACTATCAGCGGCTCGTTAAGGATACCGTTATCCCCTATCAGTACGACGTTCTGCGCGACAATGCGGGCGAGAACGTCTCAAAAAGCCACGTTTACGACAACTTCAAAAACGCGGCGGCGGCTCTGCGCGGCGGGGACGTTGGCGACGGCTTTTACGGCATGGTCTTTCAGGATTCCGACGCGGCAAAATGGCTCGAAGCGGTCGCTTTCTCGCTGGCGCTTTATCCCGATAAAGAGCTTGAAAGCAAAGCCGACGAGCTTATCTCGCTAATTGCTGCGGCGCAGGACAAGGACGGCTATCTCAACACATATTTCACGATAAAGGACAGGGAAAAGCGCTGGACGAACCTGCTTGAAGGTCACGAGATGTACTGCGCTGGTCATCTGTACGAAGCGGCGGCGGCTTATTACGAAGCCACCGGAAAGCGCGAGCTGCTCGACGTTTGCCTGAAAAACGCGGAGCATATCTACAAGCGATTTGTCGGGGACGGCACGGCGGGCTATCCCGGACACCCCGAAATCGAACTTGCGCTGATGAAGCTCTACCGCGTGAGCGGCGAGAAAAAATGCCTTGAACTGGCGGAGCATTTCGTGAACGTGCGCGGCGTTGACCCCGATTATTACAAGAAGGAACGCGCCGCCCGCGACTGGGTAGTGTGGGGCGGCAACGGCGAGGACAGGGAATATCAGCAGTCAGACAGACCCGTGCGCGAGATGTCCGAAGCGACGGGTCACGCCGTAAGAGCGGTTTATCTCTACACCGCAATGGCTGACATAGCGGGCGAAACGGGCGACGCGGAGCTTAAAGCCGCCTGCGAACGCCTTTGGGAAAATATCACAAAACGAAAGCTGTACATAACAGGCGGAATCGGCGCGACCGTTCACGGCGAGGCTTTCTCGGTGGATTACGACCTGCCGAACGACACCGCCTACTGCGAGACCTGCGCTTCAATCGGGCTGATGTTCTTTGCATCGCGCTTGCTCGAGAGCGACCCCGATTCGCGCTATGCCGACGTTATGGAACAGGCATTCTACAATACGGTGCTGGCGGGAATGGCTCGGGACGGAAAGAGCTTTTACTATGTCAACCCGCTTGAAAGCATAAGCGGCATTTCGGGCAAGGCTAAGACCCACCGCCACACGCTGCCGGTTCGCCCGGGCTGGTACGCCTGCGCCTGCTGTCCGCCGAACGCCGCGAGGACGATAATGTCCTTCGGAAAGTACGCCTATGGCGAGAGCGCCGACACCGCGTTCTGTCATCTGTACGCGGCGGGAGATGTCAGCTTTGAAAACGGCATGAAGATCAGGTGCGAGACGGATTTTCCCTTCGGCATGACTGTTAGCTACACCGTGGAAGAAGTCTCCGGCGGAGCGCACACCCTTGCGGTAAGGCTGCCCGCGTGGAGCCGCGAAAGCGTTCTGACCGTGAACGGCAGCGCGAACTCGTTCGTGCCGAATGCCGAATACCGCACGGAAAAAGGCTATGCGTATCTTGATGTGAAGTCCGGCGACATTATCACGCTGACCCTCGACGGCAAGCCGCGTTTTGTCTACGGCTCGCGGAGAGTTCCCGCGCTGGAGGGCAGGGCGTGCGTGTGCAGGGGAGCGCTCGTTTACTGCGCGGAGGGCGTAGACAACGGCGGCACGGTGCTGGGGCTTTCGCTTACGGGCGGCGATATTTCCGAATGCGCCGCAGAGGGGCTTGAAGGCATTCCCGCGCTTGAAACGGACGGCACCCGCGCCGCCGATTCCGACGAGCTGTATTCGACAGCGCCGCCCTCCGAAACGCCCGTGCGCGTCAAGCTGATACCGTATTTCTGCCGAGCCAACCGCGGCGAAACCGATATGAAGGTGTGGCTCAACGACAGGACAAGATAAACAAATAAAAAAATCCCCTCCCGGAGTTTTTTCCGCGGAGGGGTGCTTTATTATTTCGCTGTTTCGTCGCTGTATGTAATGCCGTTTTCGTCAAGCGCTTTTTTCAGATTATCCAGCGCGTCGGCAAGCCCGCCGTCGTTGTTTATCCGCACATTTTCGCCGTCAGTCAGCTTTTTAAGCTCGGTGATAAGCTCGTCAAGAACGTACTCGCCGCCGTTGTAGACGTATTTATCCTCCTTGATCGTAACGTCAACGAACTTAACTTCGGTGACGGCAGGCTCCGCCGCCTGAGTCGTGGTCGTTACTGCCGCCTGCGGTTTTTCGCCTGCGTTGGTATCGTTTTTACCCTTGCCGATACCGAGATCGCCGCCCCTCAGGAACATAAATACCGCCGCCATTGCCGCCGCGCCTACTGCCACGCCGCCGACTGCCTTGCCCGCGCCGCCTTTTTTTTCTTTTTTATCTTTATCAGCCATTGATGATTCCTCCGGTCTATAAATATGTTTTTGAGATAAGCAGGTGAGGGAAGTTTTCCTGTGCCTTTTTTATCATCGCGTCAAGAATGTTGCGGGAGTCGATATATTCGGGCGAAACGAATATACATTCGCAGAAGATGTACGAGCTTCGGTCGGTATCTCCGAGCGCCCTTACAAGCCCTTCGGGAGACCGGTTCACGCGGTCGATGACCGTTACCGTGCTGTCTCCGCGGCGTATCTCAAAGCGCCATTCGCCGTTTTCCGCCGTGTAGATCATCTTGTAATTCTGCCCGCTTGAAAATTCGCTCACACCGTCAAAATATTCGCTTTCTCCGGCGGTGCGTTCAAGCTCTTCAAGACGTTCGCGCATTTCCTCCGCACGGCTTTCAGCCTGAGCCGCAAGCTCTTCGGCGACCTGCATTTTTTCTTCGGCGAGCGCGGTAAGCTCAGCTGCGCTGTCAAGAGCTTCATGTGTCTTGCTTTCCGACTGAAAGCTGCTGTACATTATGAAGAAAAAAAGTATTATAAGCGTTATGTCAAGCAGCGAGGTAAAGTCAAGAATGATCTCTCCGCGCCGTTTAGTTCTCATAATAATTGTCCTTTTCTTTTTCGAAGTTATATTCTTCCGGAAGGCTCAGATCGTCAAGACCGTCCAAGCCGCTGTAAATGTCGTTCCTGCTGTTCTGAACAGCGGACTTCGCGGCGTAAAGGCGTTCCTGTGCCGCGAGCTTGTTTTCCCTGACAACGTTGTCTATCTCCTCGTAAATATCTTCAATATCGTAGAAAAGCCATGCGTTAAGCAGCTTGAATAAAACCGAGAAAACTATCCCCCATGCCGTCGAGGTCAGCGCGTGGAAGAAGTCGGTCTTTACGTTGTCGAGACTGCCCGCAATATCGGAAAAATCAAGGTTCAGCAGTGCTGCCACCGTTCCGAACATACCGAGCAGCGGGAAGACAGAGATCATCGTAAGAAAGAAGGTGTACCACCAGCCCAGCTTTGCGCGGACTTCGGCAGCCCAGTCGGGATTGTTCGGCATTTTGTCCAGTTTGCGGATTATCGTCGATCTTACGGACGTTATTCTGGGAATAAGTATCGCCGTCACGACTGCCGCGATAAATATATAGAAGTCGCTGCTGAAAATGCTTTTGAGCATTTCGAGCAGAAATCTCGGTATTTTTTCAGCGACCGCCATCGGCACCGCCCCCGTTTCAAGCAGATATATATAATTATATCATACTGCCGCGCACTTTTCAAGCCCTTTTGTCATTTTTTCAAGAAGAACGTCAGGTGTTTTCTTCTATTATGGCGTACAATTCCGCATTATGCACAATTACAGGCGGTTTATTTCTGCAAATGTGTTGTTACTGTTTGTAACGATTGATATTGACATTTAATATATAATATGATATAATATTTAACATAGTATTACGGAGGAGATCGCCATGAATCGTCAATTTCAGCAGGAGCTGGACAGGCTCATTTCGGGACTGGGGGACAAAACGCCCTCGCTTCTGCTGCACAGCTGCTGCGCTCCCTGTTCGTCCTATACGCTTGAATATCTTACGCAGTATTTTAATATAACGGTGTTTTATTACAATCCGAATATTTCGCCTGCCGAGGAATTTTTTAAGCGCGTGGCGGAGCAGAAGCGCCTTATCTCGGAGCTGCCCGTTAAAAACCCCGTGTCGTTCATCGAGGGGGACTACGACTATTCCGAGTTTCTCGAAGCCGTAAAGGGCTTGGAGCATATCCCCGAAGGCGGCGAGCGGTGCTTTGCCTGCTACCGTCTGCGGCTTGAAAGGACGGCTCGGCTCGCGGCGGAAATGGGCTTTGACTATTTCGCCACCACGCTTTCGATCTCGCCGTACAAGAACGCCGCGAAGCTGAACGAGATCGCAGAGGAATTAAGCGGCGTTTACGGCGTTTCGGCTCTGCCCTGCGACTTCAAAAAGCGCGGCGGCTACAAGCGTTCTATCGAGCTTTCGGCGATCTACGGGCTTTACCGTCAGGATTACTGCGGCTGCGCTTTTTCACGCCGTGAATCCGAAGAACGCCGCGCCGCCAAAAGCGCTTTGAAAGCTCAAGCCGATTGACCCGCGCAGGAGGTAGAGTGCCGTTATGAATAAAGACCGCCGACCGCTGACGATACTTGTTCCCGCCATGCTTGACGAAACGTTCGAGCTGTTGAAAGCGGCGTTTGCTTCGCGGCGGGTGAAGGTCGTGCTGCTGAAAAATTCCCGCGACATCATCAACACGGGGCTGGAGTATGTGCATAACGACCTCTGCTGTCCGGGTGCGCTAATGACGGGGCAGCTTGTCAGGGCGCTTCGCAGCGGCAGATTCGACCTTGAAAACGAAAGGGTGGCTTTTCTCTGCGCACAGGCGGGCGACGCTTGCCGCGGCTCGAACTACATACCGATCCTGCGCCGTGCGGTGAAAAAAGCGGGCTTTGACATTCCGGTGCTTTCGCTGAACTTTTTCGGTATGGAGGAGGGCGCACGCTTCGACATAACGCCCGCGTTTCTTTTCAAGGCGCTGGCGGCGGTGATGTACAGCGACATTCTCATGCTGCTGAAAAATCAGACCCGCCCGTATGAGCTTTGCGCCGGCGAGACCGACCGCGTTTACCGCGAATGGCTCGTCCGTCTGCGGCGTGATATTTTCATCGGGAGGAACATAAGTTTTACCGCGATGAAGCGCACCTTCCGCCGCATTGCCGCCGATTTTGCCGCGATAAGGCTTTCGGTCGAAAAAAAGCCCCGCGTGGCTATGGTCGGCGAGCTTTACATGAAATACTGCGCTATCGGCAATCGCCATTTGCAGGATTTTTACGAAAGCCGCGGCGCTGAGGTGCGTGTGAATGGATTTTCATGGTATGTGCTTTATTACATCGACAGCCACCTTTACGACTTTTCGCCGATGATCACGCTCGGCTACCGCATCGCGGCGGGGGTGATCGAGGGCGTTCAGCGGTCGATGATAAGTGCTTTGCGCGGCGCGGGTTTTGAGTGTCTTGACTGCTTTACCGATTTCAAGCAAAGAGCCGTCAGCCGCATACCATGCCGATGCACGACGGGCGACGGCTGGCTTATCGGGGCGGAGATAGTTAATCATGCGCTTTCGGGTACCGACCGCGTGGTGTGCGTTCAGCCTTTCGGCTGTATGCCGAGCCATGTCTGCGGAAGGGGGTTGTACAGTTCGATACAGCGGCGACTTGCCGATACGGGGGTACGGCTGGTGAGTATCGACCTTGATAGTTCGGGCAGCGATGTGAATACATATAACCGTGCTGAAATGCTTATGGAAAATTATTGAACTATAAATTAGCAATGTCGTCAATTTGCACAAAGCCACAAAAAACGCAAATTGAGGGCGGACACCGGATCCGGCGCCGGTGCGCCGGCGAAGGGGCATGGGGGCGAGGAATCTCCTTGCGGGGCATGGGGCAGAGCCTCATATGCGCCAACGACGCATCATACGCAAAACCGACGGGAAATTCACGGTCAAAAGCGTTCACGGACACGCTGCAATATTGGCATTGTGAATCCATGAGGATTTGCGGCAGAGCGGGCGGGAGCAAGCCCCCCCGCCCTACAAGCCTTAAAAAAGTTTATCAATATTAAAATTATAGTTGTGATGATATAAAAATCTCTTAAAAATTTCAAGGGGGAAATTTTAATGATACGATTTAAAAACGGCAGGATAATGCCGATGACAAACGGCTGTGAAATAACTGAGGGAGAGGTCTGGACAAGCGGCAGCAAAATATCCTTTGTGGGCAAGCCGACCGAAGAGCAGCTGAAAGACGTTAAGTTCGAGCGCGAGATCGACCTTGACGGCGATGTGATAATGCCTTCGTTCAAGAACGCGCATACTCACTCGGCGATGACTTTCCTGCGCTCCTATGCCGACGATCTGCCGCTCCAGGACTGGCTTTACACGCGGGTTTTCCCTATGGAGGCAAAGCTGACGGGCGACAGGATATACTGGCTTTCGAAGCTCGCGATCCTCGAGTATCTTACTTCGGGCGTTACCGCCTGCTTTGATATGTACTTTAACCCCGAGGATTATGTTCACGCAAATACCGAATGCGGCTTCCGTGCGGTGCTTTGCGGGTCGGTGTCGGGCGGCGCGGAGAACATCGAACGCCTTGACAGCTGCATGAAGCAGTTTAACGGAATCCACCCGCTTGTCTCCTATCGGCTGGGCTTTCATGCTGAATATACCGCGTCCCGCGAGCTGCTTCAAGGCATGGGTGAACTGGTAAAGAAATACAAAGAGCCTGTCTCCATGCACAATTCCGAGACCGCAAAGGAAGTCCGCGAGTGCGTGGAAAAATACGGCAAGACCCCGACCGAGCTTTTCGACAGCTTAGGCTTGCTTGACTACGGCGGTTCGGCGTTTCATTGCGTACATTTAAGCGAAAACGACATGGATATTTTTGTAAAGCGCGGAATCTATGCCGTTACCTGCCCCGCTTCGAATTTAAAGCTGGCAAGCGGCATCGCGCCGATATGCAAAATGCTTGAAAAGGGCATTCCGCTGGCGATAGGCACGGACGGTCCCGCTTCGAATAACTGCCTTGATATGTTCCGCGAGATGTTCCTTGTTGCTGCGCTGCAAAAGACTCTGCTGAACGATGCGGCGGCGTGTCCGGCCGTAGAGGTGCTGAAAGCCGCGACTGTCGGCGGCGCTCATGCTATGGGGCTTACCGACTGCGACGTTATCGCGGAGGGCAAGCAGGCTGACCTTGTTGTTATTGACCTGAAACAGCCTAATATGCAGCCGATGAACGCCATTGCGAATAATATTGTTTATAGCGGCAGTAAAACAAATGTTCGTCTGACGATGTGTGCGGGAAGTATTCTTTATGAGAACGGCGTTTTCAGCGTTGGTGAAGACCCCGCCCGCATTTACGCCCGTGCCAATGAGATAATCAATACGATGCGCGAGGAATGATATATCAGACTTGTCCAATAACCACTATATATGGTAGGGTGGGGCTTGCCCCATATGCATTAACCTAAGTTAAAAACAACCATTTGAAGTCTGACCCCTTTTTTTCGAGATTCAACATGAAATAGTTTTTTAAGTGCTA
>CACYSH010000114.1 GCA_902776945.1 uncultured Ruminococcus sp. | reverse complement strand
TCGGGCGAAACGGGCGGGAGCAAGCCCCCGCCCTACACCTGATTTTGTGCGGGTTACATATTGTAGGGGCACGCATTGCGCGTCCGTGAATGCCCTCAACTTCCGGTTTGCGTTAGTTGCATAAAAAAAGACGGCTCCTTTTTGAAGCCGTCCGTTTTTTTAACTTAATTTTCTGTGCTGCGCCATGCCGTCAAGCACTAACTGCGATTCCTTCGTATGCGGAACCTTCTCAAGCCCCGCCCGAAACGCCGCAAATACCGTACTTTTTACTTTCTCATCGTCATTCACGCCGTTCATGATAAGCATATCGCGGATATGCGCCGTCAGGAATGTATATTCCCGCAGAACGTCCTTCATGCTTTCGCAGTTGATCTTGATAGATACGTTCACATCGTTGCCCTTGTCGTCAGGCTCGATCTTTTTTTCTTCAATAAATATCATGCAGACACCCCTTTCGCATGATCTCCGCCTTTCGGCAGATCAGTAAAACATAACGACCGGCGTACCGAGAGGTATGTTGTTGTAGATATACTGTGCGTCGTCGTAGGTCATGTTTATGCAGCCGTGCGAGCCGTTCCACTTGTAAATGTCGCCGCCGAAGCCGCCGCGCCATGTGGAATCGTGCATACCGATGCCGCACAGAGAAATGTTGTTCCAGTAGTTGCAGGTAACGTCCCATGAATCGCCGTCGGCGTTGGAATCCTTCATGCGGTGGTTCACGTCCTTCGCCCAGAGCTTGTACACGCCTTCAAGAGTAGTCCTCGCGGCGGTGGTCGTCTGACCCGATACGATGTACCCGTGACGCTTTTTCTTGCCCTTCTTGTAGTACCACCACTGCTGATTGCTGAGGTCTACCTCGATGTAGGTCTTGCCGATGTCGTCGGTGGCGGTACGCGCTTCGGGAACGCCCGTGAACTCAAAGTAGCCATCGACATTGTAATAGATCGGCGCAACGTTGCTGCGCGATTTGCCCTTTTTAAGCATACGCACCAGCTGATCGCAGCACTCCTGCTGATCCATCCACCAGCCGTACTTAGCGTCGCTCGAAGGATTTACCTTGATCTTGCCCTGGAGCGTCGATTTGAATTTGCGCACGGTGTCGTAGGTGTCGTACTTTTTGGCGAGCTTTTCGATGTACGCCATGCAAGCGTCCTCGTCAACGGTGTAGTTGCCGTCGCGGTCAACGTCCACGAGCTTGATTATCTGACTGCCCGTGATCTCTTCGGTGGTGTAGTTGAAGTCGTAGCTTATCGACATCTTCCACAGATTATTGAGCGTTTCGACCTTAGCCGTGTAATCGGTCGCAACGGTCTCGGGGAGAACATACGCGCCCGAAGCCATAGCGTCAAAGGTGTATGTATCCTTATCGAGCTGCGATTCGATGTAGCTTTTCATAACGTCCATGCTGAAAACGTCGCCCTGAACCTCCGGCACGATATGGAAGCCGTTGTCATCGGATTTAAGCTCTGCGCTGACGTTCTCCTGCGAACCCCAGCCTGCGTTTTCGACAGCGGATTCCAGCTTTGCCTTGTCGTAGGTCGAAATGTCGTTGAAATTGTAATCGGTGCGGTGCATAAGATACGCGAACCAGCTCTTTTTGTCAAGGTCGGAATATATGTTCTGTATCTCGGTATCGTAGTTGAAACGGTAGTCAACGGCGGCGAGAGAAATATTCACGGTGTTGTTTCGCGGCGTATTGATAGTAAGGTTTTCGGGAATATCCTTATGCGCGAACATATCAAGCACCTGCGGCATGGTTTTCCCGCTTACGTCCCTGCCGTTTATGTAAACGTTCGCGGTAAACCTGTCGTTATAATACATAAATCCTATGCCGTAGACCACCGCCACGATAATGATAAGCAGCAGAAGCAGCACAATGACCACGAGCGGAGCCTTTGACTTCTTGCGCGGTCTGCTCTGCGGTCGGTCGTAGTCTCCGGGATTTTGCTGCTGACGGTTTTGCGGCTGCGGCTGGGGCTGCCGCTGCTGAGGCGGTCTGCTCTGCGGCGGTCTGTTTTGCTGCGGTCTGCCCTGTGGCGGTCTGTTTTGCTGCGGTCTGCCCTGTGGCGGTCTGCCCTGCTGCGGCGATCTGCTGCGTGGTGCGCCGCTGTCGGACGGTCTTACAGCTGTTGATGCCATTATTATCACACTTTCCTTTCGGACATGGGTAAATGCCGCTCTGCGGCGGTCACTTCCCTGTTATTTAACTTCTCTCTGAAACTCTGAAAAAAACAATTCTAATCGTAAAGATATTATATCACATTTCCCGACAAATTTCAAGCCCATTTCTTACATTTCAAAAATTTATAATCATTCTGTCACTTAAAATCCGAACGTGTGCCGAACCCGTTGCGCGGCACGAACAAGTTCGTGCAAGGCGGCATTCGCAAACTAACGGTAAAAAGAAAATTGTTAAGTCCGAACCATTTCAGACTATCGCAAGACTTGTAGGGTTACGCATTGCGCGTCCGTGAAAGTACATTCGCCCATAAAAGGAGCGCCCCCGCAAGAGAGCGCTCCATGATTTTTGTGTGAAATATCCCCCTGCGCGGGACGATCAATGACGGGTGTTGTCTGCCGGAACGGGAACGGGCTGCTTGGCGAGCTTGTCGTCGCTGATAACGCCCTGAATGCCTGCCGCAAGACCCGCAAGCCCCTGAATCTCGCTCGGAATGATGATCTTTGTCGCCTTGCCGTCGGCAGCCTTCGCAAACGCTTCAAGGCTCTTGAGACGGATAACAGCGTCGTTCGGGTGAGCGTCGTTCAGCTTGATGATACTGTCGGCAAGCGCCTGCTGTACCATCTGGATAGCCTGCGCTTCGCCCTCTGCTTCAAGGATCTTCTGCTGCTTCAAAGCGTCAGCCTGCAAGATCTTGGCTTCTCTGTCAGCCTGAGCGCGGAGGATCTTCGATTCCTTGTCGCCCTCTGCAACGAGTACCTGAGACTTCTTCTCGGCTTCTGCCTGAATAACCTTCTCACGGCGCTCACGGTCTGCCTTCATCTGCTTTTCCATAGAATCCTGGATCTCGGGAGGCGGGATAATGCTTTTCAGCTCAACGCGGATAACCTTGATGCCCCAGCGGTCGGTGGCTTCGTCAAGCACGCGGGTAATGTTCGAGTTGATAAGGTCACGAGAGGTCAGCGTGGCTTCGAGGTCGAGGTCGCCGACTATATTACGCAGCGTGGTGGCGGTGAGGTTCTCGATCGCCTTGATAGGGCGTTCAACGCCGTAGGTGAACTGCATGGCGTTGGTTATCATAAAGAATATAACCGTGTCGATCTTCATGGTAACGTTATCCTTGGTGATAACGTCCTGGGGAGGGAAGTCTATTACCTGCTCCTTCATGTTGACCTTTTTCGAAATGCGGTCGATGAAGGGCATTTTCACATGGATTCCGGTTCCCCACGATGTATAATAAGCGCCGAGCCTTTCGATTACCCACTCGTATGACTGGGGAACTACCTTGATGTTCCTGATGATAACAAGAACAAGGATAACTACGATTGTAAGAATAATTACTACGGGATTGAACATATCATTTTCCTCCGATCTTTATTATCGTTTTGTATTGCCTGACGTTTCTTTTTTTCTTGTTGAATATTTTGCGCAAATCACAAAGGCGTGCAGGGCGTAAATTTTCCTGCCTTGCGAATTAGCGGTCATTGCAGGGCGGGGGCTTGCTCCCGCCGTTTTGGATTCGTCAATTGTTTTGCAGGTTCGTGGGCTTTGCGATCCAAATATCTTTTTATCTTTTATCTTGCTACTATCAGCTTTGAACCGTCTATCTTTCTTACGGTGACAACCGCGCCCTTCTCGATATTCATGCCGTCCGCCGACCTCGCCGCCCAGTACGCGCCGTCGAGTTTAACTCTGCCTTCGCCTGCCGCGTTGTCGATAGACTCAATGACGGTCGCAGTCTTGCCTATGTCCTGATCGGCAGTCGGGTCTTTGCCCCTTCTGCTTTGCAGCCTTTTAACAAGCGAGCGCGTCGCGATAAGCAATACAACGCTGTAAACCACAAACACCGTCAGCTGTCCCACAAAGCTGAAGCCCAGAATCGCCGCTGCCATAGCGAACAGCGACGCAATGGCGAACCATATCGAAACGAGCGAATTTAGCGTAACGCCTTCGATTATTAGGAATACCACAAAAGCAACAGCCCAGCCGACTGCCGCACCGTTTGTCGAGGCATATTCAAAGATACCTGTCATATCAAACAACTCCTTTCATGTATATTGTCGATGTCGGACAGTTATGCCGAAACATCGGTGTCAATTATCATCTTCTTGCAGTCGGGGCAGAAATTCGCCTCTATCGTAAACTGCGTGAGCTTCCATTTCGCGGCGGTTATCTTGCCGGAGCCGTAGAGCTTGTCGATAAGTCCGGCTCTGCCTTCACCCTCTTTCCAGGTGATCCCCTGTCTGCCGTCGCCCGACATTATGCCGATTTTCATTTCTTTTCCGCAGTACGGACAGAGCATATTCATCATCTCCTTTATCTTATCGGTACAGATAGCCCTCTAAGGGGTCTTCGCCGCAGTTAGCCTTTACCATGCTCACTATCTCCGCGAAGGGCGAACGCTCAATTATCGCCGTTCTCTCAAGGTCATTGTAAAGATCGGCTGATGAACACAGCCTGCCTTCTTTTATCATAAATGAGATATTGCCGCTTTTGGTGACGATATACAGCGTCTGATAAACGCCTGCCTGCTTTGTTTCCTCCTGACTGTTAGTTGCATTATTAAGCGATATATAAGCAGTCTTGATGTCGCAGTATGGTATCAGGCGGGATTTTTTGAACGGCATTTTTATCACTACGCCCTCGGCGGTAGCCCAGCATTTTCCGTGAAGCATGGGCAGCACAGACGCTGCAAAAATGCCTGTCATAACGCCGATGAACGTCAGCAAGCCTATTTCAAGCACTATCCCCGCTGCCGCAAGCAACACGGCTGCCGAGACCGCCGCTCCGCAAAGATACCCGGTAAAGCTGCACGGAACGTCAACCTTTTTGCTCTCCATATCAATTCACCATTGACAGCTTTACTTGGGTAAGCTCATCACCGAAGCAATCCGAACACAAAATCTATCGCGTCTAAGATGAACGACAGATCATTATTTGACAGATCGCCGTCTGCCAGCAAAAGCCCTGCAACAGCTGCTATAATAATAAATCCGCCCAACAGTTTTCTTTTGTATCTTTTTGCCATGATCTTTCACCCGCTGTTCCTGCACAATGTTGTCTCTCTCTTTTGTCCCGCACTTTATTTAAACCCTTCCCTATCCTATATATATATGTTTCTGTCAAAAGCCCGCGCCGGACGCAGGGCATTTTGATGCCTTTATACTTTTCCGAGGGAACGCTTTTTCGCCTCCGATTGTCTTAAAAAAGCCGTCAGCGCTGCGGGCTTGGGGTCTAAGCCCTTTTTTCCTCTTATGAAGCTCTCAGCCTCCGCAAACGGCGAACCGAGAAGCAATTTTTCCTTGCCGTAAGCGTCGTAAAGCACAGACTTATTGCTGATATTGCCGCCCGGTTTCTTTATAACGATATTTCCGTGATTGGTAACTATCGTCATTTTGTAGATGAACGAATAACCATAATGGCAGCGTCCTCCTCTCGTAGCAGGGGATTCCGCATCGACCTTCACCCAGTCTACCTCATCGTAGGGGATAAGTTTCGTATCTCCCAGAGCCTTGCGGTATTCTATGCCCTCGTCCTTCAAGGTGATCTTGCCGTGCATAAAAATCAGCGCAATGCCGAAAAGCGTGAATACTATCCCGATAAATCGTGGGATGTCCGTTTCGCGGAGAAATCCGAATCCCCATATAGGCATACCCGAGATAAGGAACATTGCCGAAAGTCTCGTGATAAACGGGTCGTCAACGTTAAATGCTCTCCCCATGCCGCTGTCTCCTTTCTCCTGCGGTATTTTCTGTCTTTCTTTGCCTTTTGCAGCTGTCTTTTCTTTGTTCTTTTTAGTTTTATTTCTTTTCTTTTATTTCCGCCTGAATTTTTCAAAATTGTCGGCGTAGAGCATTATTCTTCCGCACTCGGGGCAAACGTAACAGGTGACTGCGCTTACTGTCTCGGGATCGAACCAGCTCTCGCCGTATTTTATTACGTCCGAAAACCTCAGCCTTGCGTCATTCGTCTGCGCTCCGCATTCGCAGCATTTTACGTCCCTGACATTTTTTTCAGCCTTTGCCATATTTCCAGCCCCTTGACTTTTAAGCTCTCGCTGTTCTTTTTTCGATGATAAAATTATAACACATCTAAAACGTTTTTGCAAATTTTTTTAGTGGAATCGACGGCGTGAAATGCGGAAACGATACCGCAAGACAGGAAAAAAGAAAACCGCTCACAAGGTATCGATACCATGTGAGCGGTCTCGCACTCACTTATCCGATTCGTTCACCGAATGATCGTCGGCGGGCTGCGACAGCTCGGAGATGATCTTTATGAACTCCTCAACGTCGCCGAAGTCCTTATAGACCGAAGCGAAACGCACATAAGCCACATGGTCGAGCTTTTTAAGCCCTGCCAGCACCATGTTTCCGATCTCTTCGGTAGTAGTTTCGGTCTGCATACGGTTGGCAAAGGCATTTTCGATGTCGTCAACAAGGCGGTTCATATCGTCTACGCTTACAGGGCGTTTTTTCACGGCGCTCTGAATACCCTTGCAGAGTTTGAGCCTGTCGAAAGGCTCGAAGCTCTTATCGCGTTTATATACCATAAGCTGAGGTTTTTCGACCACCTCATAAGTAGTAAAGCGCTGACCGCAGTTTGTGCATTCGCGGCGGCGGCGTTTTCTCTCATCGGTGGGGCGGGAATCTATGACTTTGGTATCTTTATAACCGCAGAAGGGGCATTTCATAGGCGGGTATCCTTTCTCTGTGATGACGACGGGGGGATTACTAATCAGAATAATTATAACATATTTTTCTGCAATTTGCAAGTACTTTTAGAAATTTTCCTTAAATTTTTATGATTTTTTTTGCGGGGGCTTGCGCAAAGCAAAGGCAAACCAAAAGTCTCGGGAAGTTGAAAAAATCGCGGGGCAGGCACATTCTAATCATCGTGGGAATTGTGTTGGGTACGGCGGGAGCAAGCCCCCGCCCTACAATATACGTTAATTTGTACGGATACGCAAATTAACGGACGTGCAATGCACGCCTCTGCAAAATTCCCAAACAAATGAATGAAACAAAATCGGATTCTGTGAAATTTCCTATATTATGATGTTGACAAATGTAAAAAATTATGATATTATTAATTGATAAGGAATGCGCCCGCAAAGCGTATGCGTTGCCGCCATACGCGGCGGGTCATAAAAATCAAAGGAGAAAAAGCAATATGAAAAGAACGTATATAGCCCTGACCGCCGCCGCGCTTCTGCTTGCAGGCTGCGGAAGTAACGACGCTCCGAAAATGGACAAAAAGGACAGCCCGGGGCAGAGCAGCGCCGCCGACATTTCCTCTAACGGCGAAACATCGCTTTTTGGCGGCACGGAATTGACGGAAAATTCATCTGCCGCGCCCACCCTGACCGACGGCTCCGAAAATACTGCTGTTTTTTCGGATAAAGACAATAAAACAAGCTCCGCCGCCGCGCTCTCCGGTCAGAATACCCAGCCCGACACGTTTCAGAACACTCAGCCAAACACGTTTCAAAACCCTCAGCCCAACGCGATTCAAAACCCTCAGCCCGACGCGGTTCAAAACCCTCAGCCCGACACGTTTCAGAATACACAGCCTAACACAGCGCAGAACACTCAGCCAAACGCGGTTCAGAACACCCGACCCGACAACTTTCAGAATACGGCGCAAGACCCGGGACAGCCCAATATTTACGAGGAGCCTTCCCAGCCCGCCGCCATGACCGAGCCTGACACATTTACATTTACCCCGGAAGCTCCTGACAATCAGTCTCCCGCCAATGATGAGCCGCCCGCCGAAGGGAATTACTCCAAGCAGATCGCGGTCAATAATATTTCCCAGTACCCCGAACTGCCTACGGGCTGCGAGACTACCGCGCTCACCATGCTGCTGAACTATTACGGCATCGGCGCGGATAAGCTGGATATTGCAAGGAACTATCTGCCAAAACAGGCATTCTACTGGCAGGACGGCTTGATGTACGGCGCGGATTTCCACACGACCTTTGCGGGCGACCCCGAAGACGAGAACTCCTACGGCTGTTATGCGCCGTGTATCGTCACCGCCGCCAATTCGTATCTTAGCGCATGGGGGTCGTGGTACATTGCGCGGGACATCTCGGGGGAAAGTCTCGACACCCTGCTTTCTTCGTATATCGACAACGACACGCCCGTGCTTATCTGGATAACCTACGGCGATCTTCACGAGCCGTCATACACGACGATCTGGAACACGCCGGACGGCGGACAGGTGCAATGGTACAGCTGGGAGCATTGCGTGGTGCTGACGGGCTACGACCGCGCACGCGGGATAGTGTATGTTTCCGACCCGATAGCGGGAAATACATACTATGACATGGAACTGCTGAATGTTCGGTACGAGCAGTTCGGCAGGCAGTGCGTGGGGTTGTTCTGACAGCAAGCCCCCGCCCTACAATATTGTTATAAATTCCGATTTCGTGTAGGGGCGCACTGCATGAACTGTGTTCATGCCCGTGTGCGCCCGCAAATTGCTTGTTGGCATTAACATAGTTAATAGACTTCCTCGAAAACTAACGCGCACCGCCTGTCGAAATCTTTTGCCATGCTGCTGCGTTGTCCTCCTCACCGTGCGACAGCACGCTTTCGTCG
>CACYSH010000113.1 GCA_902776945.1 uncultured Ruminococcus sp. | reverse complement strand
GCAACGAGATCCCTCTCACCGAAGAGGACATAATGCGCGACGTTATCGACACACCCGAAGTCCGGTACAACGACGACGGCACCGTTATCGTATATTACAGAGATCAGAGCATTGACATAACCGACAAGTTCAATGAAGAAGGAAAATGCTACACCGAAATCAAGGGCGGCGACCGGACTTATTACATGGTCATCGAAAGGGAAGGCGGTTATTCATACGGAACTCACGGCTATCCCGATGACGACTGAATGAGTATATAAGCATAACGAAACACCGGCAGTTTCTTCGGAGGCTGCCGGCTTTGTTTTAGACTTTCCAGGGAAGCTCATCGCGGCGAACGGCCGTAAAAGCCCCCGGGAGGCTCTCGGAGGTGTGCTAAGGGGGTCGGCGGTATAATTTCGCCCCCGCCATTCCGGCGTCGTACAGAGCCTCTCGGAGCGTGTGAGAGCATATGCCGGATATTTGCTGTCGTTATACAAAACTCCGTATCACACAACACGGAACATCATAACGTGCTGCCCCTCCTTGTGCTGTACACACAGGGAAGGGCAGTTGACAGTATTTCGGCTTTTCGTTTTAGATCATATGACCGGAGTTATCACTATGCTGCTCATGTGTTCCGCGTCACTTTGCCTCAAAGAATACAGTGTAGTCGCGGCAGTTGTCGCTGAGTTTATGCTGCCATGTCTCCATTGCTCTGACCTTTTCGTATACCACGTCGTTGTTGTGGAACCCTGTTTCTTTGATGTCAAGATAAACGCCTTTTACGCCCCAGCTGCCCGACCATGAAACATGCCAGCTTCCGGCCTGACCGTTATGGTTAAACCAGCTTGTTCCGAGATATACGCGGCAATTGTTTTTTACATCTGTTTCGGGAATATTGCTTACATTGAAGCCTACTGCTTCAAGATAGCTTCTGAGCGTCATGCCGCTGTCTATTGCGTGCTTCACAAGCATTTCGATTTTTTTCTCACTGAGCTTCTGAGCGTTGAGACGTGCTTCTATCTTATTCTCGTCAAGCGCTACGTTAGTACGCGTTCTTGCTTTGCCGTCATAAGTGTAGGTAAGTGCTTCGTCCTTGAAGCATTTGAGATCTTTTTTCATAGCTATATTTTCGGTACCTTCGTTTATATATACCAGTCTGTCCTGTGCGAAGAAATCCCTTGTCTTGTTGATGAGGCCTTCCTCGTTATTCTTCTTGGCTGCTTCGTTGGCTTCGTCGCTCTTCATAAGCTGAGAAATGATAGTTGCTATGTATCTCTTGGACTTGTAGGAGCTGCCGACTATCTCGTCATATATCTTGCGGGAACCGGCGTCAAGAGCCTCGACTTCTTCGGGTGTGAATTCAGATATTCTCTGATGAGCCTTGAGCACTTCGAGAAGCACCAGATCGTTCTTGATATAGGTGTTTACTCTCTTGATGATGTAGGTCTGCGACTTGTCGATTGCTTCGCCGGTGAATAATGAGCTGCCTTTGTTCATATCGTATGCAAGCTCAAAAAGGTTGCGGTTGGTCTTGTCGGTGTCGGGCTTGCCTACCAGAATGAGATTTGCGTTGCACATAGCCGAGTATATTACGGAGGAACCGATCCTGTCGGCTCTGCCGATGATGTTGGCGATATGTACTGCTCTCTGGTTGTCGGTCGTCAGGCTCTTGTCACTGAGTACACTGTCGATATCGTTCTGCACGGACTTTGCGGCAGCGGTAAAGGTGTCAAGATCCTTGCCGAAGCTTGTGGAGGAATTGGAGTTGGCGTTGTCCTGAATGAGAGTCTTTTCGAGATCGTCGATTTTGTCCTTTATCTCCTTAGCCTGCTTGTTTACTGCCTCGATCACGTCGTCGTTGGAAGTATCGGACTTCTTGTTTCCGAGTGCCATATCTACGAGCGAGCCGACGGGAGCTTTGAACATCGAGTTGATCGGTGCGGGACAGGCTTCGATAGCCTTTTCGGCGCTTAATTTAACGAGCTTCTTACCGTAGTTTTCAAGAGCAATAGCGACGGGGTCGGGTTCGGTCTTGACGGTCTCTTCTTCCTCTGTGTAATCGGACTGATAAGCTGCGGGAACGGGCTTTGCTTCAAGGTTTGCCCATTCGTCAAGCACCTGTTCGAGGGAAAGAGAATCCATTTCTTTCCTGCTCTTTTCGATCTCTATGTCATTGTTTCTGGAAGTTACGGCGTTCGCGAATAAAGACTCGATCTCTTTCACGAATCTGTCCCAGCTCATAACGGTCCTTTCAAGGGGCGTGCTGTAACTGCCGTGGAGATATTTATAATAAACCACTGTGCCGTCTGTGAGAATGTTGTAAACGCAGTCGGTATGACATTTTCCGTAACGTTCGATATAATCATTCAGCACGATCAAATATCTGTATTCGACAATGGCTTTTCCATCAGCGTTCGCCTGCTCACATTCACCGACATTCATAAAGCATCCCATTTTGCTCCAGGAAGCCGAATAGACAGTTCCCTTGAGGTTGCACGCCGGCAGAGCATCGAGATATTTTCTTCCCATAGCTTCCGCTTCTTCCCTGACCGATATGTTTTCCGCCGCCGCGGTCACTGCCGCTGTGCCGGTAACTTCCGCTGCAAATGCGGTCGTGCCGACCGAAGCCATTGTTGAAATTGTAATAACTGCTGCGATAACTGCTGCTATTTTCTTGGTAACCGAATTTTTCATATTGATTTCCTCCTGAACGATCATATAATTTTCCGGGGTCGTTTTGTTTCTTTTGCTGTGATTATATGATACCATGTTTCGGGCATCGGTTCAATATCCAATATCTCTGCCTTTCGTAGTAAAAGCTACACTTTCTCTGTGAAAGTGTAGCTTAATTTACAGAATGTCGTGAAATTGTGGCTACTCAGACCGATATTCGCTACATTGCAGAGCACGCAAAGGAAGAGAAAAAGTCGATCAACGAATATCTGGAAGACATCGGCTTCGATGCCGGCTCTAACAGATCTCGAGGCAAAGCACCGCTGCTGCTCGACGGTACAACTTTCTGTGAATGCAATCCGGGATCATTGCTCAGTTGGGGTGACGAAGGCGTATACGGATACAGAATGGATCTCAAAAACGATTATGCACGAAAAGACAGACCGATGATCCGGCACTTTAAGGAAATGTCGGATATGCACGGCTCAAAATTGATTAATGAAAAGCAGAGTCTCTACTTAGTTGGATTCGTCGGCAGAGATTTCGTTGACCCGTACTCCCTCTGATATCATTGCGAACAGTAGTTCCTCCTTTTTGATAAAAGTACCTTCACAGCAGACGGGTACACATAACGAAACATCGGCAGTTTCTTCGGAGACTGCCGATGTTTTTGTTTTCGTTATTTTTCGCTGCAAAGCTCTTCCCTCAGCTCCTCCGCGTACCTGTAAAACGTCATTCGGCTGATCTTAGCCGCCGCCGCGCATTGGGTATCGTTCAGCTCGCCGCCAAACTTCCGCGAGTGCTTTTTTATAAACGCCTTTGCAGGAGCTTTTTTCTTGACGTTCAGAACAGAGCCTTTCGGCGTGCCTATCCGCTTGCCATTGCGCCGGGCGGTCTCGATGCCTTCGGCTGTCCTTTGGCGGAGATCATCGACTTCCTTCTGCGACTGGGCAAAAGCAAGCTCGATCTGACGTGTGGCAAGCAGCCGCAGGACCTTGTTTGTCGCCTCAATGTAAATATCCGCGATCTCGTCGCCGACAAGCCCGACGCTGTTGCTCAGAGCCTGCTTGTAGGTCTGCGTGCTGATATGCGGCTCTTTGAGGAAAACAAGCTCTATCCCTTTGTCAAACAGCTGCATATACAGCTCGACGCCTTCGGCTGCGCTGCGGCTCATTCGGCTCACGCTGTCAAAAACGATGATGTCACCGCTCTGCGCTTCTTTGAGTATCTTGTCAAGCCCTTTGCGGCTGATCTTTGTTCCCGTGTAGATCTCCTTTGTTATCCTTGCCGAAGGATACGCGGCGAGGATATTTCGCTCCTGCCGTTCTATGTTCTGCTGTTTGGTACTGATACGGCAATACCCGTAAATGCGCTGCATGATATCTCTCCTTTCATATCTTACATATGGTTTGCCGAACGTTATTTATTGCCGTGATATTTGAAGCACACCATTCCGATACGGTGTCACGTCCCTGCCGTGAAAAGCGCGTGCCTTTCCCCGCAATCATTGTTCGTAGATCATTTGTAGGCATTACGGGCTTTTTCATAAAATTCTTTCATTTTATTTCTGATAAGCTCAGGTCCCAATACAACAGCATCTCCGCCGAAGGCGTGCAGATAATTTATTATTTCAAGCTCGGTGCATTTGAAAATGCGTATATGATCATCGTCCTTATCCTTTTCGTAGTCGGGGCGATTGTGCATTATTCTGTGTAACAGTGCCAATCCGTTATCGGAAAACTTCACCCTGATACAATCATGAGGGGCGGAATTGATATACGGTACATCTACTCTGTCCAAACGTTTATCCAGCTCTGTCACTTTTGAAACTCGCAGATCGCGTCCCGAAAGCGTTTTTTCATCAAGCGGCACTGAAAGATCAACGCTTTCAATATTGGTCAATCGGAGAGTGAATGGTTCAAATTTTCCGTCTTCACCCATTTTCCGCCCCATCCCTACAAGATAATAATGCAGCAGAGAGCGTCCCGGTTTAAGTTTATACGGATACACAATAAATCTTGACCTCTTCAGTTTGCCGTCGTAACCGGAAGAGTATGTGTTTACAATGATAGGTTTTGTCTTTTCATAGTCCTTATTCAGCTGTTTCTCTATCTTTTCAAATTTATCTATATATAGAAATTTTTCCCTTTTGAACTTTGGCAGACGAGCATATTCTTCAAGCACCGCTCTGAAATACCGTGCGTATTTCTTTTCGCCTTCGTAAATCTCCGTCAGATAATTACCGTCGCTCATTTCAATTATCATATCTTTTGTTTTTTTACTGAATTTGTAATTTTGTTTATCACCGGTCTCACTCAGGTAGGTTTCCTTTATAATGGAAAACTGTAAGCTGCACACGGCGGATATATTCTCCGATGTGATTTTTTCAGATATTTCGGGAGACCTTGAACAGAAAGCGTATTTACAGTAATTTTGAAATGTTTTATTATATCTTTCGGAATACCTGGTGTCTGTCGGAATGCTCTGCTGTTTGTCGAACTCGTCCCAGTCTGATGTTATTACGTCCTGAGCATATTCGCTTAGCGTCCAGTATACTTTTGTGGCGCTCTTGTTCCTGTCTTCATCGAATTTAAATGCCATGACGGCGCTCCTTTCCGTATCGTGGGGAATAACAACTTTTACATCATCAATTGTATCATAAGCGGCTTTTGATGTCAAGGAGAAAAATACGACTTTAAATTTTTTCTGATTCCTCTATTGTGGTGATAATTCAAATCATACTTTATTGAAATTACGGGATAAAGTATAAAAAATCGGGAACATTTTTAAAAGATTATCATGAATTATAGCGACATTTTGTGTTGACACAGGGAAAATGTTATGATATAATTTTACCACAGACGGACAAGACACATCAGACAATTAAGGAGGAACAGACATGAAAGATAACGTAAAAGATGATATCATAAAAACCGCTGTTACTGTGGGAACCATCGGCGCCGTAGGTACCGTTTGGCTGGGTATTTCCGAAGGCGGCAAGTGCAGCAGAGCACACGAGGAGGAAATGACCAAAAGAGCAGAAATCGACGCCCGTAACGCCAGACACACCATGTATGCCGAAACAGGGCTTGAGGCGTTAAAAACGCTGAGATCACTGTTGCCCTGGGGCAGGATATGAATGTAACGTTTTTTGTCAATTTTTAAAGGAGGAGATCGTATGAATATGATTCCACAGATACTTGTAGCAGCCGCAACGATAATTGAATCCATCATCAACATCATGAACGACGACGCCCGAACGCCGTGAAAACCGGCGGGACATCAGCAGTTACGTTCAGGAAACTTTTAAGGAGGCATTATTTATGAAAATTTACAAGCCCGGCAGACCCAGAGAAATTGACACCTTTAATTGCAAAGAACGCTCCGAGGTACCGGCAGCCAAAGGAGAGTATCGGATACTGAACGAAAAGAAAGAAGTGATGTATATAGGCTATACCAACTCACTTAAAAGAAGAATGCATGAACATATGCGCACCGGAAAGCTCGGCGGGGAAAACAGCATCTTTGCTTACAAGGTAGCCGACGGCAGAGCGTCGCGTGAGAGTCTTGCCGGACATGAGACAATGAAGATCAGACAACATTCACCCGGGCTGAACAAGCGTGCGGGAGGCGCAGGCAGACCGTTCAAAAGGAAAAGTAATTCGGGATAAAATACAGTTCAAAGAGTTTCCGAAACATCGGCAGCTGTTTGAACTGTATTTTTATATGAACGGAAATGCCTGAAAGCAGCCGGGACAATATACGCAAAATTGAACAATTTGCACAGAAATATTGACAAATAACCGAAGGCATGGTACAATTTACTGTGTAGGGATATGTTATGGATAGTGAAAAGGAAATATACATTATTCAGTACATGGTAAGAAAGGAGCCGATAATATGAAGGGCATACATAAACTGTTCGCGGGCCTGACGGTCTCGCTGCTTATGACCGCGCAGCTTGCGGCGAGGCTGATACCTGCATTTGCTGCGGAAGCGCCGCCCTTGCCGCCGCAGAATTCCGCCGAAAGGCATATCGATTGCTCCGATACGGGGCTTTCCGATCAGGCAAAGGATTATTACAGCGGCGTTTACAGCTATGAAAAACTTGCTGCGTTAAGCGGCGCAAAAGATACCTCGACGAGCCTTGCGGCTATGAAGGATAACGAGCTTTTCGATTCGCTGCACAAGCTCATGTCGGATACTCAGACATTCTTCCCCGAATACGCGGGTTACAAGGCGGGTTCCCTTGCCTACTACTGGAACCGCACCGATGCCGAAAAGGATTCCGTCGATTTCATTGGTTTCTATTCGGATATCCACTATGACTACTCGGCTGAAAATAAGACAAAGAATTTCAATATGGAGCGCGAACATATTTGGCCAAAATCAAACGCTTCGTTTTTCAAGCGCTTTGGCGGCGCCGACCTGCATCATCTCCGCCCGAGCGTGTCCGAGATAAATATGGCTAAAAGCAATTATGCCTTTGCGAATATACGCGGACTTTATCCCGAGGGTACCTCAGACGCGGCGTTTGAAGATACCGTGTATGCGTGGAAAAACCTTGAAGAAGCTCTGTTCGAGTGCAAGGACGATGTAAAAGGCGATGTGGCGCGTATACTCCTTTACGTTTACTGCCGCTGGGAACAGCCGAATCTTTATTCGGACATTGCTCCGCAGGAGCTGCCGCCGTTAGATCCCGATGACGATCAGAATTACGGTCTGCGTGCTATACAGGATCTTGACACGCTGCTCGAATGGATGGAGGACGACCCCGTTGATACATGGGAAATGGAGCGCAACGATCTGGTGCAGCAAGTCCAGGGCAACCGCAACGTGTTCATAGATTATCCCGAGCTTGCGTTCCGTATGTTCGGCAGGGAGATACCGAAAAATATGCTCACCCCCTCGCATGAAGGCTGTCATCACGAGTATACGCTTACCGAATCTGTTCCTTCGGACTGCGCGAACGAGGGCAGGCTCGTCTATGAATGTTCAAAATGCGGAGAAAAGCGCAGCCATGCCGTTTATAAAAAGTCTCATGTCAACACGGACGGAGACCGTTTCTGTGACATATGCGGAACGACCTTGTCTCACGGGGAACTGTTCACCAAAGCGGAAACGATCACTCCGGACGATCATATTCTTCTGATCTGCAAATCCGACGGCTGCTCGCCGTGCAAGCCTAATTCTGTCGGCAAGATATATTCAAAAAAGATCGCGGCAGGAAAAAACGGCGTGTATCCCGAGCTTGACAGCGGGATCATCAGCATTGAAGAAACCGAGGGAGGATATTATCTCATTACGGACGGTTATTATCTCACTCCGTCGGAAAGCTGTACTTATCTTTCCTGCGACAAATCCCCAAACTCCAATAGTGTATGGCGTATCGAAACGACAGATGACGGATACCTGACATTCACAAGCGCGAATATCACATTCACGGACAAGAACGGTAACAAAGAACCCTGTATGCTTGAATCTTATAACGGAGCGCTGACCGTTTATCACCAGAACCAAATCAGCAACCATTTCAAGTTCAAGGCTTACACATCAAAAGAGCACTGCACCTGCATCAATGTTCCCGAAAAGGGGACAGGTGAAGGCAATACGGTTGCCTGCCGCTGCGAATTCTGCGGCAAAGAATTCATGATGACTGTATCCGCCATCCGCGGCGACCTCGATCACAGCGGACAGTACGACATAGGCGACATTATCCTGATGCAGAAAAAAGCCGCCGGCTGGAAAGTCGGTATCTCCGACCTTGACGCCGATATTGACGGCGATAACCGGTTCACTATTGATGATCTTATTCTCTTGCAGAAGGTCGTTGCGGGCTGGAAGGTCACGATCGGCAAAAGTGCCTGACCGCGGTATTTATAGCAGAAAGTGAAAATACAGAAAAGAAAATCTGCGTAACCGGGCTGTTACGCAGATTTTCTTTTTTGGCGTACTTCATGCGGCTTTCAAAATGCTCGCTTGCTTGCATACTGTGCCATATTATAGCACAATCACATTGTGTTTGTGAATTGTGTCTATGTATTGTGCTTATGTATTGTGCCGTCACATTGTGATTGTGCATTGTGTCGGTGCAATGTGATTGTGTTTCTTTTTAAAATTGTATAAAAGTAACGTATATGTAAATTTGTATAAATCCTATTGACTATCGGTGCGTTTTGGCTGTATAAGAAATGTATATAAGTGACGGTCAGCATTATTTTACAATCCCGCACGATTTTGTTCAGTTAAAAACACCGGAGCGCCGAAGCGTAGTTTTCTGAACATTCGGACTACAATCTGCAAATTGAACGACTCCGAAAAGTGTGATATTATATAATCACAGAAAAGAACACGGAGCAAAGAGCTCCGGAAAACAAA
>CACYSH010000112.1 GCA_902776945.1 uncultured Ruminococcus sp. | reverse complement strand
TTTTTTCTAACCCAATGGGTGAAAAGACCGCAGGCATTAAAAAGCCTGAATCCGTGCGGTTTTCGCTCATTTCAAGCAATTAACCTCACGGATTCAGGTTAATAGTAAGCTGAACCTATGTCGGGATTCGGAAACGATGTTTCAGCCCTTGACCGCTCCGGCTGCTATTCCCTTAACGATGTATTTCTGACAACCCAGATACAAAGCATTTATCGGAATGAGTGACATGATGATGACGGCAAGCGACGCACCGAGATCAACGCTGCCGTAACTGCCTTTGAGATACTGCACATGGATAGGGATAGTGCGGTATTCGGTAATATCAAGTATCAGATAAGGCAGCAGATAGTCATTCCATATCCACATGAGCTGCAATATGCCGACGGAAATGGCAATGGGGCGCAGCATCGGAAATACGATAAGGAAGAATATCTGAAAGGAACCGCAGCCGTCTATGATCGCGGATTCCTCGATCTCGTAAGGCAGATCGCGCACAAATCCTACGAACAAAAAAATCGACATACCCGCACCGTACCCCAGATATACGAACGGTATCGTCCACGGTTTGTCCAGTCCGAGACGGTAAGCAGTAGAAGACAATGTGAACATGACCATCTGAAACGGAACGGCAAGCGAAAACAGACACACATAATAAAATGCCTTTGAGAACAGACTGTTGATACGAACAATGTACCATGCAGCCATAGAACAGCAGAGAATTATCAAAGCGGTAGAAAGCGTGCTTATCAGGACACTATACCCGAAAGACTTGAGAAACGGATAATTTCCAAACATGAGCGCCTTTCGATAATTCTCGCCTGCTGCAAACGATTCCGATGACGGCACGGAGAATATGCCTGCATTTATAGCATCGTTAGTCTTAAAAGAATTCATAAGAGCTATCACAAAAGGGATTATCCAAAGGACAGAGACCACCGTGAATACGGCGGATCTTATCGTATCATTCTTTTTCATTGTTTCGCCGCACCTTCCTTTGCACGAACACGTTTCTTCGGCTTTTGACCGAATCTGCCTGTAAGATACAGCTGCGTTCCCGCCAGAATAGCGGTAAGCAGGAAGAAGATCACGGCTTTCGCCTGTGCTGCGCCATGCCAGTTTGCATTGATGTTGTAGGTGGTGTAGATGTTCAGCGCAAGCAGTTCGGTCGTTTTGACCTGCATACCGTTTTCAAGCGTCTCGATCGGGGCGCCGCCTGTCAGTGCTAAGTTCTGGTCAAACATTTTCAGACTGTTGGTGAGAGTCAGGAATATGCAGACCGAGATCGTAGAGATCATATTCGGAAGAATGATACGAAACAGCTTCTGCGCCTTTGTGACGCCATCGACTTCCGCGGCTTCAAGCATATCTGTCGGAACGGACTTGAAGCCTGCAATGTAAATTATCATCATATAGCCGATCTGCTGCCATGCGACAAGTATAACGATCCCCCACAGACCGTACACGGGACTTGCCGTAAGGTAAGTTCCGAAGTAGTTCAGGATACCGTCAAACAGCATACTCCAGATATATCCCAAAACCACACCGCCTATCAGATTCGGAATAAAAAACGCCGTTCGGAAAAGACCTACGCCATTGATCTTTTCAGACAGGAAATAGGCAATAAAAAACGCGGGGACATTGATACAGACTACCGATGCTATCATAAACATTAACGAATTGCCGAACGCGCTCCAAAAGCCGGGGTCTGAGAATGCCGCCGAATAATTCGCGAACCCGACCCAGTGAGCGTCACGCGGGATATTGAATTTGCAGAAAGATAAATAAAGTCCGAGCAGAAACGGTATAACAAAGCTGATGACAAAGCAAATAAATGCGGGCAGTATAAAAATGGGAGAGCGGAGCATTACCGCCCTTCTGACGCCCTTGTTCTTAATGACAGTGTTCATAGACTTTCTCCTTTCTGTCAGTTCAAAATGCAGTGTTCTGTTTTATACTGGTAGCTCCAGCCGTTCACAAATGCGTTCTCGACCTTGCCCCAGTCTTCCGTTCCCGCTGAATAGCTCTGTAATGCCGAGACCACACCCGCACGCCATGTATCTGTGTTTGGCGTATATATGAAATCCCATGTGACGGTATATTTTCCTTCCTCACGCAGGCGGTCTGCATCGGAAATAAAAATATTGACAAAAGGCAAGCTGTCCTTGAACGGTGTCGCGCCGAAGCTGTCGGACATCATCTTTCTGCCTTCTTCAGAGGTAACGACCCAGTCAAGAAATGCGATCGTAGCGTCGATGCTTTTTTGATCTGCTTTGGAATTTACCGCCCAATAGTTCTCGGTACCGCTGCAAAGACCCGCATTTTCCTCACCTTCGGCGCCGCAGTAGATCGGTATCATGGCAAGATCGTCGGGGTTCATCGCAAAGGTCTCGGCATTGGTTAGCGAATTATACTCCCATGAGCCGTTCTGATAGAATACCGCCTTTCCGCTGCCGAATTCCTCCTCTGCCATATTTCCTGTGGCAGTGTTCAGCGCAGTGGGCAGTACAGCCGAATTATTGATATAAAGATCCCATACATTACGATACAGACCAAGATATTTTCCCGTGATCTCCGCAGGCTGAGAACATATCCCTGCCTCGCCGAACTCATAGAAGAGAGGAAGCGCCGCAAGATGACCGCTGAATCTCCAGGAAGAAGAACTGTCAAGACCCGAAGATGTGAACGCATCAAAACCCAGCTCCCCGCTTCGGCTGTGGATATCCTCGGCGACTGATCTCAATGATGCGAAATTATTGATCTCGCTTATGTCATGACCACTTTTCTTAAGCAGAGATTTATTGACGATAAGCCCGTAGCACTCGTAGCAATACCCGATCGCTTCCAGTGCGCCGTTCTTTCCGTACATACAAAAATCCTCGGATTCCAGATCGTCTGTAAGTTTGGAATCCCTCAGATCATAACAATAATCCTCCCAATTTGCAAGCGACTGTACGCCATTGACGACAAACAGCGTCGGTACCATCGTCTTGTTCATTGCCACTGTGAGCGTATCGGTATAGGTCCCGGAGGCTGCGGTAACTACTTTGACCTGTGTTCCTGTCTGTTCCGTGTACTTTTCAGCCAATTCCTGCCACATTGCATCTGCTTCGGGTTTGAAATTGATATAGTATACATAGCCCTCCGTACTTTCGGCTGTACAGCCGGATACGGACAAGACAAGCATTGCCCAAAATAGCTGAATATAGGATTTTTTCAACATGAGAAAGTCACGATCCTTTTTCGCGTTAAATAATTGCGGACTTTTTATGATTATATTATAGCATAATTTTTAACAAATGTCAATGGGTCAAAAACAAATGTACATTCCAAGTCACAGAATCGGGAGATAGATTATTGACGAGCTAATAGGCTCAATATCAGTACATCTTCTAACACACGCCAAGCCAATCCTTTATCATCTTTATAAATCCGGCGTCCAGCGGCTCATTAATTTGTTTTTTGTACAGCTTTTTTACATTCATTATGCTATTATCGCCGTCATTTACCCTCAGAATATGTGTAAGACCTTCGGGAGCAACGCAAGTGATGTGACTTTCTGTCCTAAGTGCATCGAGTTTGTGATAATCCGCCTGAACATCAGCCTTGCCCGTTATCGCAAGAACGGGCTTGCCGTACTTTTTCAGTATATTGACGTAATCCTCGGAGGTATATGCGCCGTGTTCCCTCAGCCATTTTGCGGGTATACCGGAGACCTTTTCTTTGTTTGTTTCCTTACTTTTTATGAACATATCATCTATCTTCGCAAGCTGTTTATCAAGCTTAAAGGACTTCCGTATGATCGCTCCGACCACGCCTTTCATATTGGGTATATCCTCAGCCACGAGCCTGTTCTGATAATACAGCGCGTCTTTTAAGCAGGTTGCCGCGCCGCCAAGAAGAATAAGCCCCGACGTATCTTCTTTTTCCGAAACGAGAGTTGCGATCATCGTACCCTCGCTGTGTCCGCAGACAATGATCTTGTTTTCATCGACATACGGCAGACTTTTCAGATACTTGATGACCGATATTGCGTCGTTTACCAGATCGGAAAGTCCCGTACTGTTGAAGCTTCCTCCCGATTCATGCGTTCCTCTCTTGTCGTAACGGGCAGAAACGTAACCGCACTCCGCAAATGTGCGAGCCAGATACTTGTATATATTTGACCGAAAACCGAAGCCGTTTCCGTCGCGGTCGAGCTTGCCTGTTCCCATGATGATGACAACAGCGGGAGACTTTTTGCTATCGTCCGTGTATGTGATAGTCGCGCCGAGGGGAAATTCTCCTTTGACCGTTACTCTCTTTTCCTTGATCTCCATAGCATTCACCTCATAAAAAGAATTTCAGGTTTTGTCATTTTTATCCTCTGCAACCGGCGCGGAAATTATGGAAAAGCTTCTGCTTTTTCCGCTTTCCTCCAGTTTACTGTATTTATCAATGACCTCACGAATCTCTTTAAAGAAATCTGCATAGCTTTCATCGGTCAAAGTAAGCATATAGGTGCGAAGAGACAGCATATCCGCATACGGATCAGGTTTTTCCCTCTCACTATATCTCTGAAAGCTGCCATACAGCGCCATGAGAAACTGATACGCGCTGTCGGCTATATCTGCGTTTTCGGTAAGCTTATCGGTGTTGAGTGCAAGCAGCCTTTCCAGACTTCCGCGCACCTTTCGTTCCTCCTTGACTTTCAGCACATCTTCTTTCAGAAGATAATTGATATGCCTGTATAACGTGGGCTGCGGAACGTCGGGCACTTCCTCGCATATCTGCTTGGTCGTAGCTTCGCCTTTGATCTGGAGAAACTGCATGATCTTCATTCTTACAGGGTTTGTGATAATATCTGATAGCTTCATATGACTACCACCTTTCTCAATATATATTATATTCTCAAAAGTGATAATAGTCAATAGCATTCACAGAAAGTTTACATTTTTGTTTTGCACACTATTTTTTTGAAAAGAAAAAGTCCTATCCCTGCATAACAAGGATAAGACCATTTCAATAATTTGATTTTTTACGGTTATTCCTGAACATCCCTCATTAAAATTAAGCCGTCCTTGAAGCCAACCTTATAGGCAGCTCTCATTTCAGCAGCTGCGGTATCGCTCACGCAGTCAAGGATTTTATGGAATATATCAATCTGCTCCTCGCTCAGCGATTTTTCAAAGGGAACACAGAGCTTGTTAAACTCGTCAGAGAACTCATCGGAGAGAATATCGCCCACACGGAGGTTGTAAATCATATCAATCATCATAATACGACCTTTCAGTTATCTCAAACACTATTCTTATTTACCGAAATCAAGCTGTTTTGGAATGGTGTCCTAAACTGTCATTTACAAAAGACAATGCCTTACATTCGCGGCGCACGCTTTCAGTTCTTCGAAGGCGGAAAGCCCTGCCCACCAAAGACCGTCAAAGCTGCCTATGCCTTTGAGGCTAAGCTCAAACGGAGCGAATTTCACGTTTGAAAGTGCTTCGAGAACAACGTCCGGGTCGCTGTATTCTCCGATGAAAGCAAGGGTGAGGTGCAAGTTTTCGGGCTTAGAATAGTTCCCGCGGATATGGTGCTCCTTTAGCTGCTGTTGAACGGAGATCAGCGCGTCTTTCATGTGCCGGTCGAAATTGATCGAAATAAATAGTCTCATAATATTTCTTTGTTATTGATGTGGTCGGTGTCTTGTTCTTCATCGGTTATGTCGTTAAGCGTTTCAGTGGTCAGAACAGCGATTTTGACATCTGTATTTCCGTTTTCAAAGTCCACCGCTTCCTGTAAGCCGATCATGATGCTTTCAAATACGTTCATGTTACGTCATTCCCTATACTGTTTTTCTATATTATACTCTATCATATGAAAGATGTCAATAGAAAAAGGAGAACCGCCAAAGCAGTTCTCCGTGATAAAGGGAGTATAGTAATGTAAGAACTCGATTCAAAACTTAATTCAGAGCCACACCGTTCACATACAAAGTGTACCCGTTGGTGATGATGTTCGAAACATCGCCGTCAAAAGAAGTGATATAGGTGTCGGCTGTCAGCGTCCATGTGCTGGTGCTGTCGAGCTTGACCGCAACTGTCCCGACCTCGGTGGAAACGGTTTCACCGGAAGCGTTGGTTATTGCGCCGTCGATGGAAACCGTGAATGTCGAGCCGTTGGTCAGGTTCAAGGTAAGTTCGGAATCGCTGCCGACCTTGATAACGCCCGAAAGCTCCTGCCCGTCGGCGTTGAGTGTCGCAATATTTCCCGCGCCGTTCCAGCCGTCGGCACATACGGAGAGGAGAATATTCTCGCTGTCCTCATTCTTGATGGTAACACCGCTGAGGTTGATGATTGCGTTGGTGTTGGTCACATGGAACACATGACCGTTCTTGCTTGTAAGCGAGCCGCCCGTCATTGTGAAGGAGGAAGTGCCGCTGTCCGCGTCGCCCGACATGGACTGATAGATCATTATCGTATCCTGGAATGTTGCATTTCCGTTGCACTTGGTATTATTTGCGGTCAGGTCGCAGTTTGTCAGTTCGATAGAATTCTTGCCCTCGATGCAGACACCCTCGGAAAGGTTGGAAACGAGCTTCGCGTTCGCAACATGAATTTCCGCAGTGGAGTATATTGCGGGAGAGCCGAGTCCGTTCGAGGTGTAGGTACCGCCGTCAACGTATACCGTTCCGCCGCCTCTGTCCGTGCGTATGGGCGCGGAGGACTGACCGGAGGTAGTTATATCAAGATCGTAAGCGTAGGTGATACCGCCGCCCGTTGTCATGATTCCGCCCGAGCCGCTGCCAGTTGTGGTGATGGTAGTGTTGCGTATGGTGAGCGTAGTTCCGTCACCCGCTGCACCGTTTTTACCGCCGTTGCCGCCGTAGCAGAAAACGCCGTTCGCGCCCGAAGCGTCGGAAGTGATAGTGCCGCCCTCGATAGTTACATTAGCGCCGTCCTTGACGAGCACAGCTGCGTTAAGTCCGTAGAAGTTGCAGCTGTCACCGCCGTCCGAATCGCCGCTCTTTGTGACGGTCGGATTTGTGATAGTTACTTCGTCTGACGTGCTTATGGCAGCCTTAATCATAGCTTAATTGAATTTGCAAATACGGCGAAATATTGGTGAAATATAAGTGAGTTAGTTTTTTCACAAAAAAGGAGGACCGCCAAAGCAGTCCTCCAAAATTTAGGGGGTGTTTATGCAGCTATTTCAAAGCACTTCGCAAACAGTTCTTTGGAAAGCCTTACCTGTCCGCCTTCCGTCCAGTCCGCGAATATCTGACCGAACTCGTCGATGTACACGACTGTCGCGGTGGAGCCGACGGGGTTCTTTCCGTCGAGGTCTTTCACGAGCCTGATCTTTGTTCCGGCGCTTATTTTCTCCATTGTAATGCCTCCAAAAAGTAATCTGCTGTGGCACATAGCTTCTCTATTATACTATTTTCGGGAGGAAATGTCAATCAGAAAAATGAAAGCGATCAATTTGCGGTCACGACGCTGTTGATATGATCTTTCAGCAGCATCAACTCTTCCATTATAATACAGTGTTTAAAGGCGTTCCTTTTTACGCTTTCGACGCATTCATCAAAGTCGATCCATAAGACACTGTCGACTTCTTCTTTTTGCAGTTCAAATCCGCTTTCATCGGTGTCGTTCCAAAGAGCAAAAACCTTTGATACCTGCCTGTCGTGGAATTCCTTTCCGAAGAATTCATCATCATATCGGATATGTCTTATGCCGCAGTAATGCAGCTGTTCTGCGCTAACGGTTACGCCGAGTTCTTCTTTAAGCTCTCTCAGAGCTGAGGGGATATAATCCACGCCCGCAGGTATATGTCCCGCGCTTGAAATATCGTAACAGCCGGGGAAAGCCGATTTGTTATCCGCACGTTTCTGGAGAAGAACCTGCACCCTACCGTTTTTCTCTCTGAGAAGCCAGACGTGAGAGGTGCGGTGCAGTATTCCTTTGAGATGTGCGGTCTCGCGGTCAACGGTCTGTCCGGTAGGTATTCCGTTTTCATCAACAATATCAAGTATTTCTGCCATATTTTCTCCTTTTTGAATCAATATTGTTTTTTTGAAGATATGAGAGAGATTTCAAGGGGTTGTGTCCTTGACCCATAGGGTTGCCAAAGAAACCGTCAAAGCGCCGGGCTTATTATCGCGACTGCTTGTTTTCTTCAATAAATATCCCTGTCAGCCTCGGAACACCGAAGCGGCTTGTGAAAAGCTCGCATTTGCAAAGAAACTCATAGAAGATGTGTCTCCCTTGCCCTGCCATTGATTCGTAGTTGCCCTGTCCCTTCGCGAGGATGACATCTGCTTTGTCGAGGATTTTTTTTGAAGCCTCGGGCAGCATCTCATATATCGTTCCCGCGATCGGCAGACCGTTTGATATTATCTCTGCAAAGTCCGCAAGCCCGACATATGCCGCGTCCTCGGCGGTGGCGTCGTTCAGCACCTCGCCCCCTCTAACCATCGCGCTGACGGTGAGATGAGGAAATCTCTTTTTTAGCTGTTCGAGCATTAGCTTGTCAAGGACGATCTCCCCGCAGTTGTCGCAGACCAGCAGAAAGCTCTCGGCTTCGGAGCACTCCTTCAGGAACGACGAATACGTTTCCAAATCTTCGCCCCGCATATCCGTATCGCGAAACAGCGCCAGAAACTCGTCTTTGTCAACTTGGTTCATGGCGCCGAAATCAATGTAATTACCTATACGAGCCATCATAAGCGCCTTTGCAAGTGGATCGGCGGAGCTTTCTATCTCGCGGCGAAGGCTGTCCTCCATGCCCAGCACAAGATCATTATAGCTCTTTTTGATACCGCTGTAATCCGACGTTCTGCCGAAATACCGCTTATATGCCAGATTGAATTGATATACCATGAATGGCGCGGTGTCCGTCTCACGCCTGTTATCGAGCAACGTCTTTATCTCGGAAAGATAGGCTTCGTTATCGGTCCTGCTTGCCTGCCTGTCATACAGACACTTTGCACAGCTATCGGAAATACGCATATATTTCTCCTTTATAAGGTCACGTTTTTGATGGCAAGATCGGGCATCGCACTTCCGTTTGTTAGAGTGTCGATTCTCGAATTGAGCTCCTTGTAATGCATAAGTGTGGACTCG
>CACYSH010000111.1 GCA_902776945.1 uncultured Ruminococcus sp. | reverse complement strand
CGATCAGCGTAACGCCGTCGGGGATAACCACCGTTCCGCCCTCGCCCAGATATTTCACAAGGATAACGTCGTTTCCCTGAATGTCGATCTCAAATTCATCGCCGAGAAAATTATCTTCCGCAGGCTCGGACGCTTTGTTAGCGGCTTCGTCAGAGCTGCCGTCCGTAAGCACGAACTTGATCTCTTCCTCTGCGGCGTACTCTTCGGCAACGGAACTGCCCGTACAATGGATAGTGAGGCGCGGACAGTCGTTGAAAGCAAGCGAACCAATGCCCGTCACGCTCGCGGGGACAGTAACGCTCGAAAGCGAGCTGCATTTATAGAACGCCCCCTTGCCGATACCCGTCACGCCGTCGGGGATTACAACGCTTGAAAGCGAACGGCAAAAAGCAAACGCGCTGTCGCCGATTGCCGTAATTCCTGCGGGAAAACTAACGCTTTTGAGCGACTTGCACTCGCAGAACGCACCTCTGCCAATGCTCGTCACGCCTTCCGGTATGGTGACATTGCCGCCCCTGCCCTTGTACTTTTTTAGTACGCCGTCTTCGATGACAAATCCTGCCTTTTTTGCCTGCTTGGAATTATTGGAATGCTCTTGCTTTTTCGCCTGCTCGCCTTCTACGGGCGCTTCGGCGGCATCGGGCATCGGAAAAGGCTTTTCGCAAAATTCGCAGCTTACTGCGTCGGCGCGGTTTTCCTTACCACAGGAAGGACACTTTTTCATTTCCATAAACTTCACCCCATTGTTTCGTATGATATTTTCTATTGCGTACTCTCCGGCGGCAGACCCGCTTTGACAATACATGGTAACGCAAATTTATACTCACTAAGACAATCATATCACATAATATGAGAAATGTCAATATTGAACATAATCTTAAATATATATTGTTTATTCTAACTAAAAAACGCTTGCTGTGATTGTGCAAACAAACGATTTTTCATTTAATTTAGACATATTTAGTTATTTATTACTCGTCTGCATTTCACATCATAACAAAGCATGGACAGCGATATTTCCCACCTCTGCGATAAGCACGGTCTGAGCCTGTCCATTTGGTCGGCGCTGTCAGGCAAGTATCCTGAATTTAGCGATATGCTCCTTTTCGTCCGGCAGCCTTTGAGCGACCTTGCGGAATATTGCGGCAGATACATCGTTGTCTGTTTCCGCGAAAATATCGCCCGAAATGTCGGCGCACTCCGCTTCGATGGTCTGCTCGCCGCTTTCCTCGCCACTGCTCACACGCACTGTTACCGAGCCTTTTTCCGACTTGCCAAGCGCGGGCAGGATAAACGCAGCGCACATCTCCTCAGCCGCAAGCAGACAGTTCCTTGCGGCTTTTTTGCTCATGAACTGCCTTCCGCAGAAATCGTCAAGCCCGCCAAGCATTTCGATTATGTCGTGTTCAGCCGCCGTAAGCGTGTATTCGTAGCTGCGTATGCGGAAAACGAACCGTTTTGTTGCTTCTCGATGCGGAGTGCCAAAAATCTGTTCGGGAGTGCCATCCTCGTAAATGCCGCCCTCATCCATATAGAATACTCTTGTTGAAACGTCCCGCGCAAGGCGCATCTCGTGGGTGACGATAAGCATTGTAAGCCCGCTCCCAGCAAGGCTTTTTATGACCGAAAGCACTTCCGAGACCATTGTGGGGTCAAGGGCGCTTGTCGGTTCGTCGAATAGCATTATCTTAGGCTTCATCGCAAGCGCTCGCGCAATCGCTGCACGCTGTTTCTGTCCGCCCGAAAGCTCACTCGGGAATTTCCTTGCTTTGCCTTCAAGCCCGACTTTTTCAAGCTGTTTCATTGCTTCGTTATACGCATCTTTTGCCGTTACGCCAAGCAGATCCTGCTGCGGCATCATGATATTTTCGGCTATCGTTTTGTGCGAAAAAAGGTTGAACGACTGAAACACCATTCCCATTTTCCTGCGGACTGCGGAAAGGTCTGTTTTAGGGTCGCAGACGTTCACTCCGTCCACGATCACCGAACCCGCCGTAGGCGTTTCAAGCCTGTTGATACAGCGCATGAAAGTAGATTTGCCTGTACCCGACGGACCGATTATGCTGATTACCTCGCCTTCCTCGATGTTCACATTTACGTCCTTGAGAGGGACGACATCGGGGTATTCCTTGCGCAGTCCCTTTATTTCGATAAGGCTCATTTCAGTCTACCCCCTTGATCTTTCTCTGCTCGCGCTTTTTATTGAGCGCATTTTCCGCCGAAGTGATTATCTTTGTCAGCAGCCATGTGAGGATATAGTAGATCAACGCCGCTGTAATCAGCGGGAAGAACGCCTCCATTGTACGGCTTCTTACCAAATCGACCGCACGGGTCATTTCAAGCACCGTGATGTAGCCAGCTACGCTCGTTTCTTTCAGCAGCATAACGAACTGCGTTTTGAGCGTAGGGAAATATATGCTCCTCGACTGCGGCAGGATCACCCTGCGGAATGCCAGTTTTTCACTGTAACCTAATGCCAGCGCCGCTTCGCGCTGCCCTTCGTCAACCGCTGTGACTGCGTTATATATCAGCCCGTAAGCTCTCGCGCCAAAAATTATCGTAAAGCCGATTATTGCAACTATCAGCGCGGGCGCGTCGAGCTTTCCGAACACGATGTAGTACATAACCATCAGGATAACTACCACCGGTATTCCCGTGATAAGGCTCGAATATATCGCAATCAGCTTGTTAATTATGATATTGTTTTTATGCCGCAGGAGTACCAGTCCGAATCCGAGAAGCGTTCCGAGCGTTCCCGCGCATATCGCCATGATGACCGTTCGCCCCAGTCCGAGAAGTATCATCTTCCAGCGCGAATCGGTGATGAACGTGCGCTCAAAGCTCTCTTTAAGGCTGTCTGTAAACGTGGGCTGTACGGCGGTCTGTTCGGCAGCACGGACTACAAGCACATACGTTCCTTTGTGGTAAGGCACAAGATCAAGATTTTTCTGACGTTCTTCGGAAACGGCAAGGCAGGAATTGGCAATATCGGCTTTTCCCGTTTCAAGCGAGGCAAGTATCGAGCTCAGATCCATGCCCGAAAAATCAAGATGCACATCAAGTATTTTTGCCATTTCGAGCAGAACAGCTATTTCCAGACCTTCGAGCCTGCCGTTGTCCGCGACATAGCTTACCGGCGGCACGCTGTCACTTGAAGCGACCCTTACTGTTCCGTTAGTGCCTGCCCAGTCCTGTTCCGGCAGGACTTTTTTACTGTCGTCCGTACCCGTCCAAATCTCGTAAAGCTCCTGTATGCGTTCCTCGCCGAGCTTTTCATAGGCGGCTTGCCATTTGTCGGTATCGGGGGAATCCTTCGGAAGAGCGAAGGCTACTTCCAGTTCTCCGAAGGATACGGGGAAGGCGGCAAGCTTTTTATCCTGATTTATCATAGTATCCGCGACCACATCGCCTGTGAGAAATGCATCTATCTTTCCCGCTTTGAGCGCCAGCGCCATGTCGGGGATAGATGAAAAATACTGATATTCTTTCACATCGGCGACCCTGCTTTCGATTATCTCCGCGAACGGCGAGCCGTTTACCAAGCCGAAGGTCTTTCCGTTTAGCTCCGAAATATCCGTGTATTCGGGCGCTGTCACAGCCTTTTCTTTTTCCTCTGCGCGGACGACAAGCACAAAAGAAGCGTCATGATAAGGCACGAAGTCCACGAGCTTTTTGCGCTCGTCACTTATCACGATAGAAGATGCGCCGACCTTTGCTTTGCCAGACTCGATCTCCGACATGACCGAAGCAAATTCCATTCCGGTAAATTCGAGATGAACATCAAGCGCTTTGGCGATTTCAAGCATTACCGCAATATCAAAGCCGACCAGCTCGCCGTTATCTCCGACGTAGCTCATTGGAGGTGCGCTGTCGCAGGTGGCAACCTTTACCGTGCCGTTTGAGCCGCTCCAGTCCTGCGCGGGCAGAACTTTTTTGCTCTCGTCCGTGCCAAGCCAAATATCCCAAAGCTCGTCGATGCGTTCCTTGCTGATGCTGTCATAAGCCGTCTGCCACTTTTCGCGCTCCGGGTCGCCCTTTTTGAATGCAAATCCGAAAGCCGTATCGCCGAGACTTTCGGGGAATAATGCAATACTGCTGTCCTGATTCATCATCATGGTCGCAATGGCGTTGTTGTTGAGAAAAGCATCAACCTTGCCCGTTTTCAAAGCAAGCAGCATATCGGCGACCGACGAAAAATACTGAATATCGCCCACATCGGGGTTTCTTTCCCTTATAAGCTCCTCAAAGGGCGCTCCCGTCAGCATGGCGACAGTCTTTCCGCTGAGGTCAGAAAAAGACATAAGCTCAGGCACCTTGACCGCAGTGACCTGACGCGGCGAACGGTTCTCCTCCGCACGGACTACCATTACATAAGAAGCCTCATGATACTGCACGAAGTCCATGAGCTTTTTGCGTTCCTTGTTAATCACGATAGAGGCGTTGCCGACCTGCGCCTTTCCCGACTCGATCTCCGCCATGACCGACGCAAATTCCATACCTGTAAATTCAAGGTGAACGTCAAGCACTTTGGCAATTTCGAGCATTACAGCAATATCAAAGCCTGTAAGCTCGCCGTCGTTGCCCGCATAGCTCATCGGCGGAACGCTGTCGCAGGTCGCGACTTTCACAGTTCCGTTCGAGCCGCTCCAGCTTTGTTCGGGCAGAACTTTCCTGCTCTCGTCATTACCGATCCAAATATCCCAAAGCTCCTCAATGCGTTCTTTGCCGATACTGTCGTAAGCCGTCTGCCATTTGTCGCGTTCAGGATTGCCTTTTTTGAACGCGAAACCGAAGTATGATTCCTCCAAAGGTTCGGGAAAAACCGCAAGTGAACTGTCCTGATCTACCATCATGGAGGCGGCGGCATTGTTTGCTAAAAATGCGTCGATCTTCCCCTCTTTCAGCGCCAATATCATATCTGTCGGGGTAGAAAAATACTGTATCTCGCCAATATCGGGATTTTTCGCTTTAACAAGCTCCTCAAAGGGCGCTCCCGTGAGCATGGCGACAGTCTTTCCGCTGAGGTCGGCAAATGTTTTTAATTCGGGAACAGCGCTGCCGACAGCCTCCACGCTTATCGGCACGGCGAGGGCTGAGAAAAGCTGAGTGAACATCGTCATAAATACTGCGGCGCAAAGTAATAAAGCGACAATCTTTTTACCGCATACAGTTTTTGATTCTTGAATCATATCGTCATTCCTAACATAAGATAATTTACGCCTGCCATTCAGAATGCAAGCGAGTCCAGCTTTTCGGCAAGCGCTGCGGTCTTTTCAATATACCGCTGCATTTTCTGACCGGTCTTGGAGGTGATCTGTCCTTTCGTCCGCAGCTTGCATACCATTCGCACATAGCATATAAGCGCCGCTTTTTCCGTCACTTCCCTTAGCTTGCTCTCATCGTCCGTCCCGAGATAATTTGTCAGGAACGAGCAGAAAAATCTCTGCGCCGTTTCGTATGAAAAGCCCATGAAATTCTCGACCGTTGAAGGGTTTTCCTCGCCCAGCACCACATAGAAATAATACAGATCGGCTATCTCGGCTATCGGGTGTCCGCGTGATATTCTGTCCATGTCGATAAGGAACGGCTCGCCCTTTTGCAGGAATACATTTCCCGTGTGGAAATCGCCGTGAACGAGGTGTTCCTTATCGGACAGCGAATCTATCAGCCTGAAGCACTTGTCCGCGAGCGCTTCGTCCTCATACGCTATACCGCTTTGTATGTAGCCCCGCAGCCTGTCGTAAACCTTAGGGAAACCGTCGTCCTCGCTTGCTGTGAGCGAATGGATATTGTGCGCAAGATCGGACATGATCTTCGCGTATGTATCGACCTGACTTGGCGCTTTTGCGATAAAATGCGAGATCGTTTCCGAATCAACAAGCTCGAACATTGCGCCGTATCTCTCGCCGACCGAAACTATGCCGAACGAGATAGCCGTAGGCATACCGAGTATAAAAGCCTTGCGGCTCAAAGCTATCTCGCGCTCTACATCGCGGTAGGTGTTGTTCTCGTTGTAGACCTTTATTACAAGCTCGTCGTCGTATCGGTAGACCTCGCCCTTAGCGCCCTTTCCGAGCAACTGGCAGCCGTCCACAGATACCTCGCGGTATTTTTTGAACCGCGCTTTTTCAGAATCGAATGTTCCGGGCCAGATAAAGTTTATGTGCTTTATCAGCTCTTTGAAAGCGCCGGTCTTATTCAGCGAAAGTTCGACTATTTCGGCGATAGTGCGGTAATACCAGCAGTGCATTGCTGGGTCGTTCTGATGCAGCTTTGTCCAGATCTCCTCGCCGTGTGCGGAGTATTCACCCGCAAGCGAACGTATATTCGCGAGCTTGTCCGCGAGCCAGAGCATTTTCACGCCGATGTCGGTACTGTTGCGCAAAACGTTAAGTGATTCCTCTTTGCGGCGCTGCCAGGTGGCGCTTTTGTCCTCGTCGGGATATTCGTTTTCCGATTCGGACGAGACAATGAAGGCTACACGCCTGCCGAAGCGCTTTTCTATTTCGGCGAGAGTGCCGTCGGTGTCTTCAACAATGTCGTGGAGGATACCTGCGGTGATTATCTCCTGATCGGCGGTCATGGTCGAAAGTATCTGAGCGACCTCCATTGGGTGGAGGATATACGGTATACCGCTGAATTTACGGACTTTTCCCTGATGAAGGACAGTAGCGTAAATTATGGCTTCTTCGAGCATATTCATCATGGCATTATTATCCTTTCTTTGTATGAATGTAACTATAAATGAGCGTATAACAAGCGCAAAGAAGGGGTCTTTGGGGCGAGCAGCCCCAAAGCGGGGTATGGGGCAGAGCCCCATTTGCGCCGCAGGCGCAACAACCGCAAAGCCCACAAATCAAGCAAATCCCCGAAAATACGCAAGAGTGAACGACCAAAATTAAAATCGGCAATTTCAAGAAAATCTAACTAAAACGCAGAAGTGAATAAATCAGCAAGACATAACAGAAACAAGTAAATTACCGATTTTAATTTGCGCGAAGGTAAGAAATATCCGCGAGGTCTGCCCTGCCGTTTGTACAATTTGCCGAAAGCGCTCATTATAGCTATATAATATTATAGCATATTTTCCGCAACAAATCCGCAACAAATTTCCAATCATTAACAAAAATCTTTAACAAAATTTTTAAGCAAAATTTGTACAATATAACGAATGTGAACATGGGACTATATGCGGTTCTGCTTCGGTAGGGGTTGTGCGTTTTTGTTAGATTTTCTTGGAATTGCCGATTTTAATTTCGGCCGGATTGGATTCTTGCTATTTCTCATGATGTCTGAACCGCTCAGTCTCTGGGGATAACACTTCTGAAGAAGGGTTATCCACTTGCATGAGCTTGCTGGCATTAACATAGTTAATGCAGCCACCCCCTTCCTAAGACTTTTGGTTTATCCTTGATTTACGGTTTCGGTGGCGTTGTTTATTTATGTACAAAAAACCAATAATTCCAGATGCCAATTTACAATAAATTAATATTATATCTAATTTATATACATATAGATATGCTATAATAATTTAATAAGTTTATATTATGCGATAAGTTCACATGAAAGGAAATGATTTATGAATCTTACAAAAATGACAGCTGCTTTATGTACGGTCGTAATGTCGGCAGGCTTTGTTGTATTTACTCCCGAAGCCGGACTGACAGCCGAAGCCGCCGAGTCGGCGAAAAAAAGCATAGCCACGATCAACATAACCACCGACGACGAATATAAGGAAAATCCCCCCGGCGATCTCTTTAAACCGACAGACATCGAGAACGCATACGGCTGTACGCTGATAAACAACAAATTTATCAACTGCACGTTCGAATATATCGACCCAAACGGCGAGATAGAGACCATCGTTGACGACAGCGCAATGATAAAGCTGCGCGGCAATTCCTCCGCCGTTGCAAGAAAGCTCCCTTATAAGCTCAAGTTTGAGAAAAAAAGGGGATTCAGCACGGACGCAAAGTCTAAAAAATGGGTGCTGCTTAATTCGGGTACCGATCTGCACTTCCTGTTCTCAAATTTCGCCTCCGGATATTTAGGCTCTGAATGGCAGCCCGCTTTTGAATATGTCAATCTGACCTATAACGGCGATTACAAGGGTACTTACATACTGGTCGAGGCTGTTGAGCAGATGATGAAAGACCTGGATATTGAAGCTCAGGGCTTTATGGCGGAAAATGGAGCTTACTGGTGGGCAGAGAAGGAAGGCGATTATTTCAAGATCGACGGCATTGACCCTCATGTCGGTTTCTACTACAAAGAGCCTGAGCCTGATGATCTGGAGCCTGAGCAGAAGGAAGCTATCAAAAACAAGATCGAAGACGCAGCAGCAAAGATAATGAGCGACAGCGATACCGATTACCTCTCCGCGATAGATGTTGAAAGCGCCGCTTCGTGGTTCCTTACGAAGGACTATATATGCAACAGCGATGTCGCCGGCTCGAATATGTACTGGTATGCCTCGACAATGGATTCTCCGCTGAAGCTGGGTCCTCAGTGGGATTTCGACCGTGATTATAACGAATATTATGCGGATAAATGGTCTCCGATACATAAATCGGATTTCAACTTCGGAAGCTATCTTTTTGAAAAAAATTCCTTTAAAAAGGCTTACCGCGATAAGTTTGAGGAAACGCTCGATATGCGTACCGCTCTTCCCGAGTATGTGAACGAGTATTGTGAGACATACGGCGATTCGATACAGGAAAGCTGGCTCAGAGATGCGGAGAGATGGGGAAAAATTTCGTATAAGGTTGATAAAAGGAAAAATTTGTATCTTACCTGGTACGGAAAAAGGCAGAAAATGATTGACTCCCTTACCGCCGACTGGAACTATATCGGCATAAACGAAACGACAATAGGATTTTCCTCCGAAAGCGCTGGGGAGGATTCAGATAGCTTCTATTATACAGGCTCTGCCGTTACCCCTGTTCCGCAGATCACCTACGGTACCGATTTGCTGACAAGCGGCACCGATTACGAGGTTTCCTACTCCGAGAACGTTGATGTGGGTACGGCGACCATGACTGTTACCGGAATCGGCAAATATACGGGCATCGTCAGCAAGACCTTTAACATTGTGCCGAAACCGATAACAGGAGCCACAGTCACTCTT
>CACYSH010000110.1 GCA_902776945.1 uncultured Ruminococcus sp. | reverse complement strand
GTTTTAAATAATATCATACGAACGCTTTCCGCCGATTCTGCGTTAAAAGCCGTGTTTGATGAGCTTAGAAAAGTTGAGCAAAACGCAAGAAACATAATAGCCCACCAATTCAGGAGCATCAGCCGAAAAGACCTTCATGATATGAATATCGGCAGCGTGAGAAATATCCTTAAAAATCTGTACACCGCCGCCGTAATGAGCGGCAGGATCGCAGCAGCTCCCGGAACGAGCGAGGACAAGGCGCGTAAGGAGTTTTTCGACAGCTACATTCTTATGAATAAAAAGCTGAAAGCGCTTTTGTGATTTTTACAATAAAAGCGAACGGACGAATTGTGCAGTTTGTTTATGAAGTGCATTCATATTCCGCTTATGAGTGGGTTTGATGAGTGTTCAGATGATCGATACTATTCACTGTTTAAGAAAAAATAGCCGTACCCTTCAATTTGAGAGTACGGCTCTTTTTTATCAATTCCCAAATTGCAATACCAACCTGCAACTTGGGTATTGTCTGTAATATGGTTGGTGGTTTGAAATACTTCTTCGTGAGTGGTTGTATCCCAAAAACCCTCCGCAAGGGGACTCCTCGCTTAGCGCGAACTTGTTCGTGCGCTTGCCCCCCTCGCCAACGCACGGGCGCTGGATCCCGTGTACGCCCCGCCTTTGCGTTTTTTGTGAACTTTAGTTAAAAAAGCTGCGCAACCCAACCGGATCACGCAGCCTGTTATCATATTGTTCTCTTTACGATCAACATTCTCAGAGAAAAATTCATCAGTTATTGATGAGCTTGTCCTCGTCGCTCCAGCTATACAGCTTTCTGATCTCCTCGCCGATCTTCTCGGAAGGATGCTCGGAAGCGAGCTTTCTCATAGCCTTGAAGTGAACCTGTGCGCCTGCGGGCGACATATCAACAAGGAACTGCTTTGCGAAGGAACCGTCCTGAATGTCCTTCAGAACCTGCTTCATAGCCTTCTTGGTGTCCTCGGTGATGATCTTCGGACCGGTGGTGTAATCGCCGTACTCAGCGGTATTCGAGATAGAATATCTCATGCCTGCGAAGCCGGACTGATAGATAAGGTCAACGATGAGCTTCATCTCGTGAATGCACTCGAAATAAGCGTTTCTCGGGTCGTAGCCTGCCTCGCAGAGAGTCTCAAAGCCCGCCTGCATCAGAGCGCATACGCCGCCGCAGAGAACAGCCTGCTCGCCGAAGAGGTCGGTTTCGGTCTCGGTGCGGAAGGTAGTCTCCAGAACGCCTGCTCTTGCGCCGCCGATACCCAGAGCGTAAGCCAGTCCCAGCTCCTGAGCGTTGCCGGTAGCGTCCTGCTCAACAGCGATAAGGCAGGGAACGCCCTTGCCAGCCTCGTACTCCGAACGAACGGTGTGACCGGGTCCCTTGGGAGCGATCATAACAACGTTTACGTCAGCGGGCGGAACGATGCAGCCGAAGTGAATATTGAAACCGTGAGCAAACATAAGGGTCTTGCCAGCGGTGAGGTTGGGAGCAATGTCGCTCTTGTAGAGAGCAGCCTGCTTCTCGTCGGGGATAAGGATCATGATGAGGTCAGCCTTCTTGGTAGCCTCAGCAACGCTCAGAACGGTAAGACCCTGAGCCTCAGCCTTAGCCTTGCTCTTGGAACCCTCGTACAGACCAACTACAACGTCAACGCCGCTGTCCTTGAGGTTCAGAGCGTGAGCGTGACCCTGCGAACCGTAACCGATGATAGCAACGGTCTTGCCCTTTAAAAGGTTAAGGTCGCAGTCCTGCTGATAAAAGATTTTTGCTTCAGACATTTTTAATTCCTCCAATAATTAAGAATCATTTTATGTTCAGTCCGTAAATACGGACAGAAAGCCTTTATTTCTTCGCCGCGATAACGTCGGCACCCTTCTGAATGGCGATAGTACCCGTGCGCACCATTTCGATAATGCCGTAGGGGGCGATAAGGTCTTCAAAGCGCTTTAAATGCTCGTTCTTGTCGCAGATCTCAAGCGTCATGGTGCTTGTGGTGAGGTCGATGACGCGGGCGTTCGCGATGTCGCAGATCGTCATGATGTCCTGGCGCTTGTCGGCTCCCGCCGCTACCTTGACGAGCAGCAGCTCACGCGAAAGACATTCGCCGACCGCAAAGGTCTTTACCTTGATTACCTCGACTAACTTGTTGAGCTGCTTTTCTATCTGCTCGACGGTGTAATCATTGCCGTCGGCGATTATCGTCACGCGGGAGATAGCGGGGTCGTGAGTGGGACCCACCGCAAGGCTTTCTATGTTAAAGCCCCTGCGGGAGAAAAGTCCGCTTATTCTCGAAAGAACGCCGCTGTGGTTCTCGACGAGTACAGAAATTGTATGTTTCATTTATTCTTACCTCCGTAGGCGATCATTTCATTTTTATGTTTTCCATAACCTTCTGCGCGGCTTTTTCTACCTCTGCAATGCCGCAGTGAGTAATGGTAATGGTATTCATATAACCGTTATTGAAGAAGTAATACTGCGTCAGCTTGGCGGTAGTTTCGGAAACGTTCATGGTCAAGTCGATCTTAAGGAAATCATGCCCGTTGATCTTGACAAGCTCGTTTGAATCGAAGGTCATAATACCGGTGCTGCCGTAGGCGGCGTTAAACGACTGCTCCAGCGAAGTTACAAGCTCGTCCTTGTTGGCGGCAATGTCAAAGTTCTTGAAAGCGTCGTTATAGGTCGGCGTACCGAAGCCTATGTTCGGATAAACGTCGCCACAGTCGTGATTATAGTAGTACATACCCGAAGCGGCTGACGCGATGTCGGCGGTAGAAAGGTCAACATCGGCTTCTGCAAGCAGGTCGGAAGCGTTTTTGGCGATAAGCTCCTTGTATTCGTTCGCCGAAAGCCAGTCTTCACCCGCGAGCTTTACCGAAAAGCTCTCATTTTCATATTTTTCAAAATCGCCGCTTTCATCATCTTCTTCTTTGGCAGGCTCTTTTTCTTCTTCTTTTTCTTCTTTTTTTTCTTCCTTTTCGTCGGTCTCAGTCGCAGGCTTTTCCTCTTCGGCGGCAGATTCCTCTTTCTTTTCGGTCTCCTTCGCCGATTCGGTCTCTTCCTTTTTTTCAGGCTCTTCCTTATCAGCGTCCACAGCCGCAGCAGTTTCCGCCGCTGCTGTGGTCTCGGCAGCTGTAGTCTCTGCCGCCGCAGTCGTTTCGGCAGACTTAGCGCCGCCCGCGTCTGTATTGCCGCATGAGACCATGCTTAAAAACAGCGCTGCCGTTATCAGCGCGGCGTATGTTTTTTTCATATAGATAGCTCCTTCAATATTCATGTTCGCGGAAGATGCCGCCGTGACCTCCTCCGTCTGCACGGGAGCAGACTTTTCAGTCTCGTTCATACCCGCGCAGATCATCGGCAAAAACGCTGCCGTGATCTTTACTTATTACAAATTATATATTTCGCGCATAAATACGCCAATACATTAAATTATACCGCTGATATATGTACTCAGTGTTAATTTTTTATATTCTTTTTATTAATTTAACGCTTATCCGAGCTTTTTCTTCAAAAATATCCGAACGCAAGCCGTCAGAGCGTCGGGAAGCTCTTGTCTACAACTACCTCGACAAGCAGGCTGTCCGTGCCGTTTGCCAAGCGGTCGATCGCTTCGCGCTTGGTATTTTCATCGGTAACGCGCAGCGCCGGAATGCCGTATGCCTCCGCGAGCTTGATAAAATCGGGCGAGCCGTCAAGGAAAACCGCCGTCTGCCTGTCGCCGTAGCCGTTTGTCTGAAGCTCGCGAACCATGCCGAGACGGGTGTTTGTCATAACAACGAGCTTTACGGGAACGCCGTGCTGAACAGCCGTCGCAAGCTCCATCATGGACATTTGCAGCGAGCCGTCGCCGCATATCGCACAGACATTCCTTTCGGGAGCCGCCAGCTTTGCGCCTATCGCGGCGGGCAGCGAGTAGCCCATAGTACCCATTCCGCCGGAGGTGATGAACCGCCCCTTATCGGCAAAAACGTAATCTGTGCAAGTCCATATCTGATTCTGTCCTACATCGGCGCAGATGATGCTTTCTGCGGGCATGGCGGCGGAAAGCTCATTGATAAAGCGCTTGGGATTGACAGTACCCACCGGAACCTCCGCAAAAGTTTTCTCGCCGCGCAATGCCGAAAGCCGGGCTATCCATTCATCGTGCTTCGCGGGCTTGGCAAGCTCCAGAAGCTGCGAGAGAACGGTCTTTGCGTCGCCTACGAGCGGCAGATCAACGCCGATGTTCTTGCCGATCTCGGCGGGGTCGATGTCGATATGTATTATCTGCGTTGTTTTTTCAAGTGCCAAAGGCGTTTTTACGGCTCGGTCGCCTACTCTTGCGCCTATCAGGAACAGCGTGTCGCATTCCTGCGCGGCGATGTTGGCGCTTTTAACGCCGTGCGTACCGATCATTCCGAAGAAAAGCTCGTCGGCGCTCGGGAACGCGGAAATGCCCATCATCGTGGTTATAACGGGTATCTGCATCAGTCGGGCGAGCTTTCTTACCTCTTCGGCAGCGCCGGAGGCGAACACTCCTCCGCCCAGGCAGATAAGCGGCTTTTCAGACTCGCTGAGTGCCTTGTATACGCGCTTCAACTGCATGGGATTTCCCTTTAAAGTAGGCTTGTAGCCGCGTATATCGACAGTTTCGGGGTAGCTGAAATCAATCTCCTCGCGCTGAACGTCCATAGGAACGTCTATCAGTACGGGACCCGGTCTGCCCGTTCCGGCGATATAGAAAGCCTCCTTGAAGATGCGCGGAATATCGGCGGCATTCCCGACGAGGTAGCTGTGCTTTACGAACGGTTCCGCCGAGCCTGTTATGTCAGCCTCCTGAAAAGCGTCGCTGCCGATCTGTTCGCGGTTTACCTGACCTGTTATGCAGATAAGCGGAACGCTGTCGGCGTGAGCCGTCGCGATAGCGGTAAGCAGGTTGACAGCGCCGGGACCCGATGTCGCTATACAGACCGCCGGCTTGCCTGTTATACGGGCATAGCCGCTTGCCTCATGACCCGCGTTTGCCTCGTGGCGAACGAGTATATGGCGTATATCGGTTTCGAGCAGAGCGTCGTAAAAAGGGCAGATAGCAGCGCCGGGGTAGCCGAATACCGTACTGATGCCCTCGGCGGTCAGGCATTTTGCCATTGCCTGAGCAGCTGTTAATTTCATAAGGATCGCCTCCGTATGCAAATAAAATAGAAGTATTCCCGCATCGTCATGACGCGGTGTATACAACCGACTTCATCGGAAACTGATGTTTACGAGAAAGTATAATTTATTATATCACATTGTTGCGAATATGTCAACTGCATTATCGGACTTCACACAAAAATGCAAAACGCGGGCAAACCAAAAATCTCAGGAAGGGGGTGGCACGAGCAAGCTCGTGCAGGGGACAACCCTTCTTCTTGCACGAACTTGTTCGTGCAAAGGGTCTTCCCCCAGAGACTGAGCGGTTCAAGCAATTAATTCGGAGAAAGAAATTTGAACGGCACAAAATTAAAATCGGCAATTTCAAGAAAATGTGACAAAAACGCACAACTGAATAGCTTTGCAAAACAGAGCGGAAACAAAGAGATTGCCGATTTTAATTTGCGCGAATGTCCGAATTTCCGCACGGCGGGGAAATTCACGGCGGGTGGGCTTGCTCTCTATATATAGATTTTCTGCCGCCCCGCGTTTTTCGTTTGCTTTGCGCTTTTCGTTTGCTTTGCGTTTTTTTACGAAAACGTTTATTTTGCTGAAAGTTACTGTATTTGCGCTAATTTTAAACGTTTTTTTCAAATAATTTTATTGACTTGACCGATATGATATGATATAATTAGTTAAAGGTTTGAACTGTGAACAAACGTGCAAATTTGAATGGAGGTATTAAAATGTATCATATTCACAGAAACAGGAAGAAAGGAACTCGCTTTTCACGAATGTTGAGCGGCGCTACTTCGGCACTTATGGCGCTTTCGGCATTCTCGGGCGTTACCGGCGGTGCCGCAATAAAGGCTGACGCGGCAACGACAAACTGGAAATTCGATCTCGGCGGAGGAGGCACCGCAAGCGGATATACAGGCGTTTCCGCTTACGACGGCTACAACAGCTCGCGGGGCTACGGCTTTTCGGGAAGCGTTTCAAACGTTAGCGCAGGCGGTTCGGGAGCGCTCTCGGACGCGGTAAAATTTACAGGCGGTACGTTCAACGTCGATCTGCCGAAGGGTCTTTATCAGCTGACCGTCATCACAGGCAACAGCCCGCGAACAACTATCAAGGTCGAGGGCATGGATCAGATCATAAACCTTACCGGCAATAACGCCCGTGAGACAATACAAGTCCCCGTAACCGACGGACAGCTGAATATTGCGGCAGTCGCAGGTATGAGTAACAGAGAGTATTCTATCTCCGCTATCGAGATCACTCAGCTGAACTCGACGGGAGAAATGAAGCCGACTATCTGGATATGCGGCGATTCGACTGTCTGCAATTACTACAACACCGCCGATACCTCGCAGCACGGCTGGGGTCAGTATCTTAAAGACTATGTAAATACAAACGTTTTCGAAATCCGCAATCAGGCTTCAAGCGGTCAGTATGCAAAAGGCTTTTATCAGGGCGGTCAGTTCACACCGATAAAGACCTACGGCAAGCCCGGAGATTATTATATCATCTCTATCGGCATCAACGACACGAATTATTCCAACGCCGATGAGTATTACAATGTTGTAACGAACATGGTCAAGGAAGCTAAGGCTAAGGGCATGAACGTTATCCTCGTCAAGCAGCAGGGCAGACACGGCGATTACAGCCGTTCTCCTGTGCTGACAGGCAGGTGGTTCGGCGGTCAGCTCGACACTATCGCCAAAGAGCAGAATGTCAAGGTAGTTGACCTGTTCACCGCATGGCAGAATTTCGGATTCAGCATCGGCGGATATGACGCTATGACCGAATATTACGCTTCGGGCGACGATCTGCACCAGAGCGCAAAGGGCGCTAAGAAAAACGCCGAGCTGGTCGCAGGGCTTATGAAGCTCGGCGATACCGAAATGGACACGAGCGCTTATTATACGTTCAAGAACACTAACAGCGGTCTTGTAATGGACATAGACGGCGGCAAGATCGAATCGGGTACCAATATCCAGCAATGGGAATCGAACGGACAGAACAATCAGAAGTGGAAGCTCACGCCTTTCGCGAACGGAACTACCTATTATTATATACGTTCTGCTGCCAATGAAAATTATGTGCTGAAAGCCATGACAGGCGACGCGGGCGGCAATATCGAACTCGTTCCCTATTCCGGAAATGACAGCATGATGCTGTTCAAGTTCACAAAGCTGGGCGACGGCTCCTACTACATTTCTACCCGCTCTTCAAGAGACGCTTGCTTTGTTGAAACGGCAAGCGCAAGCAAATCGAACGGCGCGAACGTTCAGCAGTGGGGTATGTCTTACAGCAAGTGTCAGAACTGGACGGCTGAAAAGGTCTCCGTATCTTCCGACCCTGTAATAATCACCGATCCGGTATCAACGGCACAGCTTATCGTCGGTGACGCAAATCAGGACGGTATCGTGAACGCTTTCGATATGGTAACGATAGCTAAAGCCGCGAAAAATTCCTCCAGCTGCACCGCCGCACAGCTCCCGCTCTGCGACCTTAACGGCGACGGCGCTGTTACCGACGAGGACGTAAACATCATTCGCGATTATCTTACAAAAACAAGAGCCGACCTTAACGTAAACATCGATCAGCGCTATTACGCCGCTGACGCGCAGGGCTACGACGGCTGGGCGGAGACCGATCACACAGGCTTTGAAGGCTCTGCCTACTGGAATTTCAACAACGCGGTCGGCAGCTACATCAACTGGACGGTTGACGTTCCCTCAGCAGGCGATTATACGCTCGCGTTCCGCTATGCCAACGGAGCGACCGACAACCGCACGCTGAAGATCACCGCAAACGACAGCTCCGATGCCTATTATATTGATTTTCCCGGCACAGGCTCATGGGACAGCTGGGGCGAAAGCAGCATAGTTGTTCCGCTGAAAGCCGGAAGGAATATCATAAAAACCGAGTCCTCCACCGCGAACGGCGGTCCCAACATGGACTATATGACCGTAAAGACTTTTAACACCTCCTCTCTTTCGCAGAACGGGTACTACTTTGCGGCAGATCAGACATGGGAGCAGGGCGTTATCGAAACGATGAACGCGGGCTACACAAGCGAAAAAGGCTATGTAAACCTTGACAACAACGATTCGAGCAACATCACATTTACCGTAAACGCCGAAAAATCAGGCAATTACATGACGCATATCCGTTTTGCGAACGGCTCGACCGACGACCGCAAAATGAAGATATTCGTAAACGGCGATACCAGCCGCTGCTGGATGCAGTCCTTCACAGGTACGGGCGCATGGACTAACTGGACGGAATTTGGTATCGTTCTCCCGCTTGTACAGGGGATCAACACCATTAAAATGGTATCGACGGTAGCGGGCGCGGGCGCTCCCAATCTTGATTACATCACCCTTACGCTCACCGACGAACCCTACGCGGAGTATTACGACCCGAGCAGTCAGGAGCTGCCCGACACAAACGGTCAGACCCTGTACATTTTGGGCGACTCCACAGTACAGTCGTACAATGCAAACTATGCGCCGCAGCAGGGCTGGGGCTATTACCTGCCGAACTATTTTAACAGCATTAACGTGATAAATCGTTCGATCGCGGGCAGAAGCACCAAGAAGGTCTGGGACGAAGGACGCTGGAAGAGCCTTGAGGACAGCTTAAAGTCCGGCGACTATGTTATGATACAGTTTGCCATAAATGACGCAGGCAGGTCTAACGCTGACAGATACGCGCCCGTTTGCGGGAACACCGACTATCCCAGCGAGGGCAGCTACGAATGGTACATGACACAGTTCATCAATGGTGCGAAATCTAAGGGCGCAACGCCTATATTAGTAACAACTGTTATCGGAATGAAAGCCTACAACGGTTCAGCGGGAAGATTTGAAAACAGCTATACCGACTATTGCAACGCCTGCAAGAAACTGGCGAGCAAGTACAGCATTCCCTGCATTGCGCCCGCGATGGCAATGAACAGAACGCTGATTCCGCAGGCCTTGTTGACCGCGTCCTGCTGATCCTGACGGAACAG
>CACYSH010000109.1 GCA_902776945.1 uncultured Ruminococcus sp. | reverse complement strand
GTTAGCCTTCGTCGTCATCGGTCTGAACTATGGTTCAGACAGCACTCGTGTCCATGGCGGCGAATCTTGTCACGAATTTGGTCGAGGAATAGTATAAAGATGATTTTCGTCGATTTTTTTCTTAAGTTGTGGATAGTGATAAGATAATACCAAAGTTGCCATAGATTTACCTCAATCGACCGGGGCGGTAAGGTTGCCGCCCCCTTGTCTATAAACAGGAGAGGATTATATGAACGGACAAATTGCTTTGAAAAGTGGCTTGCAGACAAAAGCCGCCAATGAAAAGCCTGCGGAAAAGCAGGGCGTGAAATGGGGCTACAAACACAACGGCTACTATGCGCTCAAAATGCTGTTTACCGTGTCGGGCTTCATTATCGCGATAATAACGAATATTGTGTTCCCGCAGAAAGCGGCGGTGGAGTTCAAGACCTACATGATCAGCGCTTTTGGTCTGCGGGTGAGCCTTAACATCAACGACGCATATATTTTCGTGCTTTTCACGCTGATACTTGTTTTTCTCGCGGCGGGTCTCATTGCGCTGAACGACAAGGACAAGCGTAAGAAATTCTGCAAGCAAGCCGCGTTCAGGTTTGCGCTCGGTATAGCCCTTGCGGTGTGGGACATCGGCGGAACAAAGCTGCAAGTATTCCCGCAGCCATTCTTCCCGGGTCCCGCGCAGGTGATAGAGACTTACCTTGCCGACGGCGCTTACGTCGTGCAGAACACGCTCTATTCGCTCAGGCTGTACGCCTGCGGATTTTCCTGCGGTGTGCTGCTCGGCGTGGGTACAGGCATACTTATCGGCTGGTTCCCGAAGGTGAATTACTGGGTGTTCCCCGTGCTGAAAATATCGGGAGTAGTTCCCGCCGTCGCGTGGATGCCTTTCGCGCTTACGCTGCTGCCGACTTCCTTCACGGCGGCGGTGTTCCTTATCGTGATATGCGCGTGGTTCCAGATAGCGTTCCTTACGGCGCAGGGCATACAGTCCACGCCGAAGCAGAATTACGAAGCTGCAAGGATACTCGGCAGCTCGCAGCTTGACCTTATTTTTCATGTGGCGATACCTCATGCAATGCCCGACATATTCACGGGTATCGGTTCGGCTAATGCTATGGCTTTCACCACGCTCGTTATGAGCGAAATGCTCGGTCAGCCCGGCGGACTTGGCTATTACATCAATCAGTCTAAGGTGTGGAGCGCGTATTATAAAGTTCTTGCGGCGATAGTTATAATGGCGGTGCTTTTCTCGCTTATCAATCATGTGATCGGGCTTATACGCAAACGCACGCTCCGCTGGCAGGAAGGGGTGCTGAAAAAATGAGCAGCACGATAGGAATTACAAACGTAAACAGAGTATACACCGATTCTGACGGAAACAAGGTCAACGCCCTTAACGACGTATCGCTTGACATACGCGCCGGGGAATTTATCTCGATAATAGGTCCTTCCGGCTGCGGAAAAACGACGCTCCTGCGGCTTATCGCGGGGCTTGACAAGCCGCAGTCGGGAACGCTCACGATAGACGACGACCGCATAACCGACGTTTCGCCCGAACGCGGCTATGTGTTCCAGCAGGGCGGGCTTTTTCCGTGGCTCACGGTCGAGAATAACATAGCCTACGGCTTGAAAGCCCGCCGTGTATTCAAGCAGAATCGGGACAAGATAGAGAAGTACATTTCGATGGTCGGGCTTAACGGCTTTGAAAAGTCTTATCCGCACCAAATATCGGGCGGTATGGCGCAGCGCGTGGCGATCGCACGGGCGCTGATAAACGAGCCGAAAGCGCTGCTGCTCGATGAACCTATGGGAGCGCTCGATTCGTTCACCCGCGCCGACTTGCAGGACAAGCTGCTCGAATTGTGGAAACAGAACGGCATAACGATGATACTTGTTACTCACGACATTGACGAGGCGATATATTTGAGCGACCGTATCGTGATAATGACACCTCGTCCGGGTAAGATAAGTAAAGTAATTGACGTTGACCTGCCCCGTCCGAGACATCGCGGAGGAGGGGAGTTCCTTGCCATGCGCCGTTCGATACTGCAATTTTTCGAGCTTGCGCAGGCAGAACCGCAGCCGGAATACGTTATATAGTGAATAGTTAATAGTGAATAGTTAATAGTGAATATTGTATAAAAGGAGAATGAAAAATGAAGATCAAGGAAAACATATTCGGAATAGCAGAGCTTTTGTCCTCCGCAGTATTGACAGCAGGCTCCGTATCGGTATTCGCCGCCTGCGGAGAACACGAGGGAAAATATATGGCGTGCCACTGGGCGCAGAACGCCGTTACACTCATCGGAGCGCTTTTGGTAATTTCCGCGCTTATCAGGCTTTTCACCCGCGACAATGGCGTAAGAGCAGGTATCGCGGTGACGCAGTTCCTGTTTTCGGCTGCCGCGGCACTGATTCCCGGAACTGTTATAAACCTCTGCATGATGGAAACTATGCGCTGCCACACGATATTCAAGCCCGCAGTCATAATTATAGCGGTAATATCCGCAGCAGTGTCCGGCGCGGACGCTTTTATCACGATCAGAAGGACAGACAGGAGCGTATATGTCCCGGAAAACGCTGCCGCTTAAAAATCTTCTGCACAAGCCCTTACGCACGGCGGCGCTCGTGCTGATAGCCGCTTTCATGACGGCGGCGCTGTTCGGCGGGTCGGTCGCGGCAGCAAGTCTGCAAAACGGGCTTGAAAGCCTTGAAAAGCGGCTCGGCGCGGATATAATCGTAGTTCCCGAAGAAGCCGAAGCTAAAGTGGAGCTTGAAAATATCCTGCTGCAAGGCACGCCGGGATATTTCTACATGGACAAATCCGTGCAGGAAAAGCTCGCGGCGGTGGAGGGCGTGGAGCTTACCTCGCCGCAGTATTTCCTTGTTTCGGCGAACGCCGAATGCTGCTCGGTGCAGGTGCAGATAATGGGCTTTGACGAGGACACCGACTTCACGATAAAGCCATGGCTCAAGGAGACTTACAGCGGCACTTTGGGCGAGAACGAAATAATCGTCGGCTCGTCGCTGTCAACGCAGGTCGGGCATACGTTAAAGCTGTACGGTGTTGAATGTAAGGCGGTCGGCAAGCTCGACGCGACAGGCACGGGGCTTGACACGGCGATATACACGACTAACGACACCGTGCGCACGCTTATCCGCGCCTCGCAGGAAAAGGGCATAGGCGTTCTGGCAAAGCAAAGCCCCGATGACGTTATCTCTTCGGTCTACATAAAGGTAAAGGACGGCTATGACATCGCGGAGGTCGCGGGGAATATAAATTTGTCGATAGACGGTGTGGAGGCTGTGCGCACGCGCTCGATGATTACCGGAACTGCCGACAGGCTCTCCGCGATTTCGGGCGGCATAAACGCGGCAAGGCTTGCGGTGTGGGTGCTTGCGGCGGTGATAATGACAGCGGCGTTCTCGGTGCTTGCGGGCGTTCGCAGGCGGGAATTTGCAATACTTAGAACCATTGGCTTTTCGCGCAGGCAGCTCGGCGCGGAGGTGCTTTCCGAAAGCGGAATGATATGCGCGGCGGGTATCGCGGCGGGGCTGCTGCTCACATCGCTGACAGTGTTTCCGTTCGGCAGACTTATCGAACAGCGGACGGGGCTGCCGTATCTTTCGCCGGGACTGCTTTCAAGCTCGAAATTCGCGCTGCTTGCGGCTGCCGCCGTGCTGATAACAGGGGCGCTTTCGTCGGCTTATTCCGCTTACAGACTTAGCCGCGCCGACACGGGAAATATTTTAAGAGAGGGTGACTGAATATGCTGATACGCGCCGAAAAACTCGGCAAAAGCTACACGAAAAAAGGCAGATCGGGACGGATAGTCCGCGCTCTGCAAGAAACCGATATATCGCTTGAAAGCGGAAAGCTGACGGTCATTTTCGGGCGTTCGGGCAGCGGAAAAACTACGCTTGTGAATATACTTTCGGGGCTTGTGAGACCGACGGAGGGCAGCGTTTTTTACGGCGATAAGAATATTTTTTCCATGAACGACGGAGAGCTTTCGCGGTTCCGCATTAAAAATATCGGCTATATCCCGCAAGGGCAGAGCGCACTTTCGGTGCTGACGGTCGTGGAAAATGTCCTGCTGCCCGCGTCGCTCATTGGAAAAGACAGCGCCGCAGAAGCCGAAAGGCTGCTCGAAATCGTCGGGCTGACAGAGCTTCGGAACGCTTATCCGAACGAGCTTTCGGGCGGGGAGCTGCGCAGGCTCGCGGTGGCGAGGGCGCTTATCAACAAGCCCGCCGTCATTTTTGCCGACGAGCCGACCAACGATCTCGACGATGAGAACACGCGGCTCGTTCTTGACCTGCTGAAAAAGACGGCGGCGGGCGGCGCGGCGGTAGTCGTTGTCACGCACGAGCAGTCGGCAGCCGCTTTCGCCGATGTGATCTGCCGCATGGACGGCGGCGTGCTGACCGAAGAAAAGGGGTGCAAACGTGATATTGCGTAAGGGAACAACAGCCGATCTTGACGAGCTTGCCGCGATAGAAAGCGCCTGTTTTCCGCCCGAGCAGGCGGCGGGGCGTGAGCAGTTCCGCGGGCGGCTGGAAATATATCCGCAGCATTTTTTGCTGCTTTGCGATGAAAAAGGGAAGATAATTTCGTTTGTTGACGGCTTTGTGACCGACATTTCCGACCTTACCGACGAGATGTATTCCGCCCCGACCATGCACGACGAAAGCGGCGCGTGGCAGATGATATTCGGGCTTAATACGCTGCCTGAATACCGCCGCAGAGGGTACGCGCAGACGGTGATGAACGAATTTTTGCGTATTGCGAAAGCCGAAGGCAGAAAAGGCGCGGTGCTGACCTGTAAGCGGGAGCTGATTCATTATTATGAGAAATTCGGGTTTGTGAATGAGGGTGTTTCGGCTGGTTCGGTGATAGGCGGGGTCGAGTGGTATCAGATGAGATTGTTGTTTTGAGCGGAATTGGCATATATACTGCCCTCTATTTGTACGATTCGCCGAAAACGCTAATTTATAGAATTTATAAACGACACGACACCAAACAAAAAGGCGGTATGAACAAACATACCGCCTTTAGCTGTCTTGTATAACTAAGCGTGTTGAACCATGCAGTTTCTCTTGTGCTTTTTGTGGGTTTTCCTTAAAATTGCCGATTTTATTTTTGACCGGTCGGATTGCGGTTGTTACCCGGCTTTGCTTTGTCGGTTGCTTTGCAGGGTTGCGCCTGCGGCGCAAATGGGGTGCTGGATCCCGTGTCTGTCACTGCTCAGGGCTTTTGGGTCATATTATCCTCTGTTCTATCATACGGCAGATCGTTTTCAGCGCCTTTACTCTCGCATATTTCTTATCATTGCCCTCAATTATCGTCCACGGCGCAAACTCTGTTGAGGTCAGCTCCACCATTCTGTCTACCGCCTCCTCGTACTGATCCCACTTCTCGCGGTTACGCCAGTCCTCGTCGGTGATCTTCCACTGCTTCGAGGGCGTATTCTCGCGCTCCTTAAAGCGGCGGTACTGCTCGTCCTTATCAATATTTATCCAGAATTTGATTATCACAGCGCCCCAGTCGGTGAGCTGTCTCTCAAACTCGTTTATCTCGGTATAAGCCATGTTTACGCGCTCTATCGGCGTGATTCCCTCTATCGGCTCGACCATTACGCGCCCGTACCAGGTGCGGTCGAATATCGTGAAATGACCGTCATTTTCAAGCCGCGTCCAGAACCTCCACAGATAATGCCTTGCCAGCTCGGAAGGCTCGGGAGCCGCTATCGGCTTGACCTCGCAGCCACGCGGGTCAAGCGCCGAAGCCACGCGCTTTATGTTGCCGCCCTTTCCGCCAGCGTCCCAGCCCTCATAAGCGATAATTACCGGTATTTTCCTTTGATAGCATATATTTTGCAGCTCGAAAAGCCTGTTCTGATACTTTTCGAGCTTTCTGCCGTATTCCTCGTCGTCAAGTGCCTTGTCCATTTTGATGTCCTTTAGCTTTTTGGTCTTGACTATCTCGAAATTCACGGGCTTGCATTCAATGGTCTCAAAGCGCACTTCGGGGACGTATTTTTCGCCCTTATCCTTTGCTTCGCAGGCGCTTTTTATGCACGAGGATACTGTCGAAAGAATGTCGAAACGTGCGGTAAGTCTGTCGTTGGCGGCGACTGGATACCAGGGAGCGTAATCGGTGTTGGTGCGCTCTAAGGTCTTGTCGTAGCGGCGCAGGAATTTGTCATAATTGGCGTTGTTGTTAAGGTCGCTTTCGGAAACGCGCCAGCGGGTTATCTCGGAGGCAAAAAGCCTGTCGATACGCGCTTTTTGCTCGTCCTCGGTGATGTGCAGGAAAAACTTGATGAGCAGAGTTCCGTCGTCGGTGAGCTGTCTTTCAAATGTGTTGATGTCCTTTATGCGGCGCTTGTATTCGTCCTTGTCGATCTCGCCGAACATAAGCGCGTTCACGGAGTCGCGGTACCAGCTGCCGTCCAGTATGAGCATATCACCCGCTTTCGGCAGGCGCATCCAAAAGCGATGCATCCAGGGCTTGCGGCGTTCCTGATCGTTGGGCGAGCGGATAGCTTCAACGTCGTAAAAGCGCGGGTCGAGGTACTTTATCAGCTTGGCGATCTGCGAGCCTTTGCCCGCCGCCGACCAGCCGTCTATTGTTATTATCACGGGCAGTTTTTTCGCCTTTGCCTCGTTGGCGAGGTTGATAAGTTCCTCCTGCATTTCGCGGAGTTTTTCAGCCGCGTCCGCCTTTTTGGTTTTCTTTTGTTTGATTTTTTCAAGCATTATGATTACCTCCCCCGAGAATATTAAACACTTTGCCGTGTCGGTTTATATGTAAATTATATCATATCTGCCGAAATAAATCAAGTGTTTTGTGAAAAATAAACGCCCAAAGCCGACAGCTGTTACTGTCGGCTCATGGACGTTTTCAGAGATTATTTATTATGGTGTGTGATAATATCTCTCTTTTGAACCCTTTGGAGGAAGCAGAAGCGAATTACTCTTCTGCCGCCGTCCGCAGAGCCTGTATTGGAAAGAATTTAGTTGAGGTCAATATTATTCTTCTTCCTCGGCTTCCTCGGTTTCCTCGCCGTCCTCTGCTGCGCCGCCGTCTTCAAATAAGCTGTGCAGATAGTTTACGATGTCCGCCGCGTCGCTCTCGGGAACCTGAGTATAAACATAGTTAGTGCCGTCGAGAGTGAGCTGGAACTTGCTGCCGTCCTTCTCTATATCCCAGCCATAGGTTACGAGCGGATTGTAGTTTTCATCATATAATGTAAAGTTTTCCCAGTCAAGGCTCCAGTAGCAGTTGCCTCCGTCTTCTCCCTCAGCAGATACATCATAATACCAAATAGCGCCGTCTTTAAGGGAAAGAGCCTCTACGCTGTTCTCGCCTACGCAGCACCAGTAAGTACCGTCAAGATAGGAAGCGATCGTGCAGGCAACGGATTCCTTTTCCATAGCATCGGTCATTTCTTCAACCGAGCTTGCCTCAGTAGGAGTAAGAACGATAGTATCGTTGATTATGAGTAGGTTGTTATCAACATCGGGCTGGAAAGGCATTGTGTACGCCAGATCGGTAAGATCGGAGTCGTTGTAGATGTATATGTTCGGGTCGCCGTCAACTACGCCCCAGTAACCGTTGATCTCGCTGCCGTCGTCAGACATGAAACTGATCTCTTCGTCGCCCAGACAGAGAGCGTATACGTTGTAGTCGCCGTCCATACCTACCCAAACGGTGTTAGCGAAAGCGTCAACAAGAACGGAGTCGGGAGCTGCTTCCTCAGCGGGAGGCTCGGGAGCTTCTTCCTGCGTCTTGGCAACTACGGACTTGCCCTTCTTTGCGGGCTTTTCCTTGCTGGCGGAATCGTCCTTCTTTTCTTCGTCTTTCTTCTCGTCGTCCTTCTTTTCTTCTTCCTTCTTCTCGTCGTCCTTCTTTTCCTCGTCCTTCTTCTCTTCGTCCTTCTTTTCTTCTTCCTTGGACTCTTCGGGCTTGGACTCTTCGGGCTTGGACTCGGTAGCCGCAGTAGTGGTATCAGCGGACTTTTCGGCAGCCGCGCCGCTATCACCGCCGCAGCCGGTAAGCGCCATTGCAGCAGAGATAACAGCTGCAAGTACGATAGTCATTTTCTTTAAAGTTTCCATAATTCCTTCCTCCTAAAAACTATACAGATAAGTTTATATATATTGCGCCTTTGAAGTTGGCGAATACTGACTTGATAAGGAAAAACACTATTTCCTTTTCGCGGCAAAATGCCATGTGCCGCTGCCGGAGCATTGTTTTACCGCGTCGTCTATTGCCGATGATAAAGCCACCTCGTGGTAGGGTCTTACAATGAAACCGCTGATATGCTTTCGTATCGCCATACCGGCGAAGTGGCGGTCGTTTGTTATCCAGATCATTTTCGTATCGGGATTGCGGTCGCTAAGTTCAAGTATTATCTCCATACCCTCCGCGCCGTCTATCGCGACTGCCGCTATATCATAACTGACCGAGTAATGTCCGTGACCGTCAAGCGGTGCGCGGAATACCTCGAATCCGTTATTATTTGTCGAAATAACCCGGCTGATAAGCTCGTATTCTGAGTCATCGCGGGTATAGATAACAGCTTTCATTTCTCTGCCTCTCGTTTTTCCTTTGCCGTGATTACATGATACATCATTCGCGGAAATAAATCAACCCCTTTGGCATAAGCCGCAGCAAAACTGGCATGAGCGGCATATTTTAGGCACGAATTGCAGAAAAACAGGCACGAGTCGCACAAAAATCAATTTTTAGCACAAAGTGAGGACATAAACGGGATCCAGCGCCCGTGCGCTGGCGAGGGGTCTTGGGGGCGAGGAACCCCCAAGCGGGGTATGGGGCAGCGCCCCATTTGCGCCGCAGGCGCAACCAAGCAAAGCAGACGGCAAATGCAAAGCTCCGAAAATATGCAGAAGTGAGGGGTCAAAAATAAAATCGGCAATTTAAAGAAATTAAAACAAAAACAAGCAAGATGATAAATCAGCAGAATTGAGCGGAAACAAAGAAATTGCCGATTTTATTGGACGAAAGAGCGCAGCGATTTTCGTCCAACGACCTTGAACCGCTCAATTTTCTTTTTTCGTTAGTTTGCGAATGCCGTCAGCTTTTCTGAGGGGGAATCCTTCCTAAGACTTTTGGTTTGCCCGCGCTTTGCGTTTTATTCTGACGTTTATTAGAGTTCGTGAATCTCACTTTGTTTGTAAAATCAATAGAAAGCGATAATTTCGATCTTCTAGCCTCTAGCCTCTAATGTCTAGTTTCCGAGGAAGTCTATTATAATTTTCCGCGAGCCGCAAATCCGCTTTACAAAATTCCTGTTTTGTGCTATAATCATTCTATGAAACGTAAGAAAGGAATGTTATTTCGTGACAAACAGAGAAATATTGGATATTGCTATGCGCCAGTCGGCGGTCGATCTGTGCTGCTCTCCGTCGGATTTCACAGCGTCGGAAAACGTCATTGTGCGTTCGGCAAAAAACGATAATGCCCGGATATATCTGGAACTGCCGTTTATCTGCAATATGGTGAGCTACGGAGGAAATGTTGTCGCTTCGGCAGGCGAGGGCTTTGAGGACATCGCAAGGGAATATTTATCCCGCACCGACGCTATGCACTGCTTTGAAACGCCTTCGATTTATCTGCTGAACCGTGCTTTCGAGCCGTTCGGAGCCGCAGTCTGCTTTATGGCGGAATACTGGCTGCCCGACCTGAACGCTTTGAAAGAGCAGCCGTGCCGCTTTGAGCTGCGTACCCTTTATAAAGAGGATTTTGCGGAGCTTTACAAGCCCGAGTGGTCGAATGCGCTTTGTGAGAAGCGCAGCTTTGCCGATGTGCTGGCGGTCGGAGCCTATGATGGCAGCGAGCTTGTCGGGCTGGCGGGCTGTTCGGCGGACTGCGGGGATATGTGGCAGATAGGCGTGGACGTTCTGCCGGGATACCGCAGGTGCGGGATCGCCTCTGCGCTGACGAGCCGTCTTGCGCTGCTGATACTTGACGAGGGCAAGGTGCCGTTTTATTGCTGTGCATGGTGTAATATCAGGTCGGCGCGGAATGCTGTGAAAAGTGGGTTCCGTCCGGCGTGGAATGAGATGACGGTCAAGAGTATGGGCTTTATTGACGAGCTTAATAATCACTAAAAAAGCGAACCGTGTCGGAAATTATCCGTCACGGTTCGCGTATTAATAAGCATTTAAAAAGCAAAGCCAACAGTAAGCGCAAAGCCGACCGCCTTTACAAATATGGACAAAAATGGGGTCAAGGGGACTCTGCCCCCTTGCGGGGGTTCTTAGGGGGCAGCGCCCCTGCATGAACGCTTTAGTGTTCATGCCGACCCCTCGCCAGCGCACCGGCGCTGGATCCGGTGTCCGTCCTCAAATGCTTGTTTCATCATATTCTGCTATATACGGCAGATTTCTGTAAAGCTCCCCGCAGTCAAGCCCGTAGCCTATCACAAAATGATCGGGTATCGTAAAAAGCGCCCTGTCCGGCTCAAACTCCACCTCGCGTCTGTCGGGCTTATCAAGAAGCGTTACCACTTTCAGCGAAAGCGGCTTCCTGTCGTTTAATATCCTGACTATTTCTTTTAATGTCCTGCCCGTGTCAATAATGTCCTCGACGATCACAACATGATAGCGGCTTACGTCCTGTTTAAGGTCGCAGATTATCTCCACATTCCCGGTCGAGGTCGTTCCGCCGAAGTAGCTCTGCGCCGCCATAAATCCTATCTCACAGGGTATGGTTATTTCGCGGCACAGGTCGGCGAGGAAGATAAAAGCGCCTTTCAGCACGCTGACAAGCAAAAGCGGCTTGCCCTCAAACTCGCGGCTTATCCGTTCGCCCTCTGCTTCAAGCGCGGCTTTGATCTCTCTTTCGGTGATAAGTACGCGCTTTATCCTGTCTGCGTAGTCCTCGGGAAATACTGCGTTTTCATTGATGTCCATAGGTTCATTCCTTTCGGTCGGGCGAGTTCGCTTCGTTGTCAACGACCAGCGTTGCCGAGCCGTATGCTTTCAGCGGCTTGCCGTTTTCGTCAAATTCGGTCGTGTATCTTACATGGAAGGGTATCCGCCCGACGGTCAGCGGGATAATGCCCTCGATAGTCCCCACGCCTTCTTTTATCTGCCGCATCCAGTCTCGGTACATATCGGCGTAATCGGGCGGGAAGAGACCGTTTTCTATAAGCGGCTCGGGATAATCGTGTACTACCGGCGGTACGTTCAGGTCGCGCATACAGCGGAAGCAGGGGTGCATATCGTTGGTGTCGAGGTTTACCTCCCATGCGTAGATGTTGGCGTGTTCGCTGGCGGCGCGGAGCTTTCTCTCACTGTCCATAAGTTCGTCAAAGCGCTTTTTCTCGGCGGTGACGTTCTGCACCATAGCGTAGAAGATAAGCTGTTCGCCCGCCCTTCCTATCAGTCGGATAAAGCTGCGGATACATATCCTGTCCTCGCCGCAGGTCTTCGAGCAGACCGTCCGCCAGGTCTCGCAGGTCTCCTCCTCGCCCGACTGTGCGGCAAGGAGTATAGTCTTTTTGTATTTTTTCATGTTAAGCTCGTCGAAGCATTTCCAGGGGTCGCAAGCCATGATCTCCTTTTCGCTCATGTTCATGCCTATCTCTTTTATGTACTTCTTGTTGACGCGCAGAATTTCGGCTTTGCCCTTTAAGTAGGTGAATATTACCGCGCCCCCGACATAGTTATTGAAGATGAGCGTTTCAAGCGATTCGGGATCCCAGAACTTGTCCGCGTCCATGTGCGTGGTCATGTTCATTGCGGCGGCGACAGGCTCGTGGTCGATCTGATACAGCTTTTTGAGGAAGTCCTCCTCACCGAGCGGCTTTGAGTAGAGATAGCCCTGTATGTAATTGCAGCCGATGCTCTTCATGTAATCCGCCTGTTCGATAGTCTCCACGCCTTCGGCTATTACGGGCGTGTTGAGCCATTTTGTCATCTGTACCACAGCGCTGATTATCGTGCCGCCCCTGCCGCCGATGCTGCCGCTGAGAAAACGCATATCGAGCTTTATCACATCGACGTTCAGGTCTTTCAGCACGTTCAGCGAGGAATAGCCGCTGCCGAAGTCGTCCATTTCGACGATGTAGCCGAAGCCGTGCAGCTTTTGCAGAACGTCCGTTACCAGCTCCATGCCGCCTATTGCGGAGGATTCTGTTATTTCGACATGAATGAGCTTTACGGGTATATCGTATTTTTTCCTTATGACCTCTATCTCGTCAACGTAATTGTTCCTGAAAATATCGTAGCGCGACATATTTACCGAGATAGGCACGGGAACGATACCTCTGTCAAGGCATTTTCTGAGAAGCCGGCATACCGATTCGAACACGCAGAGATCGGCTTGACAGATAAGGTCGTTTTTTTCAAGCACGGGTATGAAGTCCGAAGGGTACTGCATTCCGTAGGCGGGGTGTCTCCAGCGCATAAGAGCCTCTGCTCCTATCATTCTGCCGGTATTGTGGTTCATTTTCGGCTGATATACCACATAGATATGACCGCAGGACACAGCATCTTCAAAGCTCAGAATGAACTCTTGTTCTGTCATTCGTCTTTCCTCTTCCATAGCATACCTCTCCTTTTTATGAAATTGCGGCTGACGCAAAAATTCAACATATATAAATGGCGTTTTTGGGGGCTTTGTGATATTTAACGAAAACGCTAATTTAAGTCAACAGATATATTATAACATAATCAACGAGAGATTTCAAGTGTTTTATACAATATTTCTGAAAATTTTACTATTTGTACCTGCCGATATGTTGCATTTTACGTTTTTGCGAAAGTCCCTGCGGCGTTTGACAAACAGAAAAAAATGTGATATAATTAACAAGAAGACTTTTATCCGCCCGTCGGCGGGAAATTTGAAAGGAAATGGTGAAACATGAGAGCGATAGTAACTGTTATAGGAAAGGACGCAGTGGGTATCCTTGCAAAGGTAAGCACCGAGTGCGCCAATTATAACGCCAATGTGATAGAGGTAACGCAGTCGGTCATCGAGGAGCTTTTTGCTATGATCATGCTCGTTGACATCTCAAAAATAAATATCGACTTTGCGGATATGGCTGACAGGCTTGCCAAAAAGGGCGAGCAGGAATGGGGCTTGAAGGTTCTCGCTATGCACGAGGATATTTTCAACTGTATGCACCATATTTAATGCCTTATCTAATGCCTTTTCAAAGGAGAAATTACCAATGATAAATCAATACGACATTCTCGAAACTATCCGTATGATACAGAACGACTGCCTTGACATACGGACGATAACAATGGGTATATCCCTGCTCGACTGCATCGACCCCGACATTGACAAAGCCTGCAAGAAGGTCTACGACAAGATCACCTGCAAGGCGAAAGACCTCGTTTCGGTGGGCGTGCAGATCGAAAAGGAACTGGGTATACCGATAATCAACAAGCGCATTTCGGTAACGCCTATCGCTATGATCTCCGCCGCCTGCAAATGCTCGCCCGTGCCGTTCGCTAAGGCTATGGACGAAGCGGCAAAGGCGGTCGGCGTGAACCTGATAGGCGGCTATTCGGCGCTCGTGCAGAAGGGCTTTTCGGAGGGCGACCTTGACCTTATCGAGTCTATCCCCGAAGCGCTTGCCTGCACCGAAAGGGTTTGCTCATCGGTGAACATAGGTTCGACAAAGACGGGAATCAACCTCGATGCCTGCCGCATTATGGGCGGTATCATCAAAAAGACCGCCGAAGCGACGAAAGACAAGCAGTGTTTCGGCGCGGCGAAGCTCGTTGTATTCTGCAACGCGGTTGACGATAATCCTTTCATGGCGGGTGCTTTTCACGGCGTGGGCGAGCCTGACTGCATGATAAACGTGGGCGTATCGGGCCCCGGAGTTGTCCGTGCCGCGCTTAAAAAGTACCCCGACGCGGACATCACAAAAATAGCGGACGTTATAAAGACTATCTCCTACAAGATAACCCGCGTGGGTCAGCTGGTCGGGAAAATGGCTTCGGAGCGGCTGGGCGTTGAGTTCGGCATTGTCGATCTTTCGCTTGCGCCTACCCCTGCGGTTGGCGATTCGGTGGCGTATATCCTTGAAGAGATCGGGCTTGAGCAGTGCGGCACTCACGGCACTACGGCTTGTCTGGCGCTTCTGAATGACGCGGTTAAGAAGGGCGGCGTTATGGCTTGCTCGCGTATCGGCGGACTTTCGGGCGCGTTCATTCCTGTTTCGGAGGACGCGGGAATGATCGAGGCGGCTGTTTCGGGAACGCTTTCTATCGAGAAGCTCGAAGCGATGACGGCGGTTTGCTCGGTGGGGCTTGATATGATCGTTGTTCCGGGTGATACCGAGCCTGATACTATCGCGGCGATAATTGCCGATGAAGCGGCTATCGGTATGGTGAATACCAAGACGACAGCGGTTCGTGTGATACCTGCGATAGGCATGAAGGAAGGCGACGAGCTTGACTGGGGCGGGCTTTTCGGCAAGGGTCCCGTAATGCCTTTAAGGACGAAGAGCGCATCGAAATTTATCAATCGCGGCGGACAGATACCCGCGCCGCTTCACAGCCTGAAAAACTGATGACCGCATACCGCGAAACGATGAACGGAGTGTTTCTATGCAAAGAATTCTGACCCCTTATCAAATGCGGCAGGCAGAAGCTGCGGCGGAAAAGCAGGGTACCTCACTTTGGGATCTTATGCTTAACGCGGGCAATCAGCTTGCGGGGATAGTTTTTGTAAGAGCTAAACAGCTTAAAGCCAAAAGCGTGCTGATACTCTGCGGAAAGGGCAACAACGGCGGCGACGGCTACGTTTGCGCCGCAAAGCTCGCCGCCGCCGAAATAGGGCTTGAAGTAGCCGTCTGTAAGCTGGCGGGCGAACCAAAGACCGACCTCGCAAAAAAAGCGCTGGAGCTTGCCGAAAAGGATAAGAGCATTGATATATACAGCGAGCTTTCCGAAAAGCCGATCAGGGCGGACATCATCGTGGACTGCGTTTTCGGCACGGGCTTTCACGGCGAACTGGACAAGCCCCGCCGCCGCGAGTTCCAGATGATCTCGGGCGTAAAGGCGTATAAGATCGCCTGCGACCTGCCGAGCGGCGTTGACAGTCTGCGCGGCACCGCCGCCGAAGGCACTTGCTCTTTCGACGAGACCGTGACCTTTCACGCGCCGAAGCTCGGCATGGTGATGAAGCCCGCACGCGCACTCTGCGGAAAAGTGACCGTCTGCGACATCGGCATACCGGGCAACGATACCGAAAACAGCGAGGACAGGACGTTTATCCGTGAAGCCGAAGCCGACGACCTGCACAAGCTGATGCCGATTCGCCCCGAACATTCCCACAAGGGTACGTTCGGCAAGCTGCTAATTATCGCAGGCAGCGAGAATTATATAGGCGCGGCGGCGATATGTTCGCGTGCGGCGCTGAAAACAGGCTGCGGGATCGTCAACCTTGCCGCGCCGATGAGCGTTATCCAGGCGATAGCGGGTAACACGCCCGAATGCGTTTATACTCCGCTGCCGCGCGGCGACGACGGCTGCATAGGCAAGGGCGCTCTGCCTATCCTCGCCGAGCTTATCAAAACGCACGACGCTGTCGTGGTCGGCTGCGGTCTGGGGCAGGGCGAAGGCACGAAAAAGCTCGTAAAGGGTCTGATAAAAAAATCGGAAAAGCCGCTTGTTATTGACGCTGACGGAATAAATCTGCTCGCTAAGAATATAGATGTGCTGAGGGAAAAGAATTGTGAGATGATACTTACCCCGCACATCGGCGAGCTTGGCAGGCTTGCAGGTATCAGTTTCCGCGAAGCGCAGGCGAGCCGTTACGACATTTGCCGCTGGCTCACCGACAGCTACGGGATAACTCTGCACAGCAAGGATTCCACGACGCTGACCTTTTCGGGCGCTGAGGCGTGGGTGACGAATTTCGGCTGTTCGGCGCTTGCTAAGGGCGGTTCGGGCGATATGCTGACGGGTATCATCGGTTCGATGCTGGCGCAGGGCAAGTCGTCTGCGGAAGCGTGTATGCTCGGCAGCTACATCATGGGCAGGACGACGGAAATCCTTTGCGAGGGCTGTTCGCCCGCTGCGAGCTCCGCGACCGACATAATCAACGAGTTTAAGCACAGTCTCACGGTTCTGTATTAAGTATTATCCCCCTCACGCGAGGGGGATTTTTTTAATCAGAAGATAGAGGATAAAAAGATAAAAGATATTTGAATCGCAAAGCCTACGACCCCCGCAAAGCCGGGGACGGACACCGGATCCGGCACCGGTGCGCTGGCGAGGGGTCAACCGCACGAACAAGTTCGTTTTAAGGCGAGCAGCCCTCCCATTTGCGCCGAAGGCGCAACCCACGCAAAGCAAACAAATCAAGCA
>CACYSH010000108.1 GCA_902776945.1 uncultured Ruminococcus sp. | reverse complement strand
TAGGCGATTTTCATATATGGGTGCGCATTGCGTGTCCGTGAACGCCCCACAAAATCGCGATTTTTACGACATTTTAGAATAGGTTAATGCGTATGGGGCGAAGCCCACAGACCCCCTTCCTAAGACTTTTGGTTTGCCGCTGCTTTGCGGGTTTTGTAGTATGCCGCAACGGCTCTGAATATTCGCTCAAACCTAATCATTTATTGCTATAAAATCGTGTGAAATTGAATGGCATTTATCAATTTTTGTGCTTTTTGCTTATAATTATTGACAACTCGCCGCTTATATGGTAAGATTTACACAGACACCGAAAAAGGTGCAGTTTCAAATTGTTCAAAACTTTAAAAACTTGCCGTGCGGTATATAGAGGTATTCCGTGCGGTGCATAAACAGGAGGTAGTATTATGAAAAAAAGAAGACTCTTAGCAACGATCTTGTCAGCGGCAATGCTCGCTACTTCGCTTGTAGGCTGCGGCGGTACAGGTGATTCCGGCGGCGCGGGAAGCACAGGCGGTTCTTCGGGCGGTTCGGGCGGAACCGAAGGCGGCGGCAGCAGCTCCGGCGAGGTTCAGGAGATCACTTGGATGTTCTGGGATGACCTCAATGCTACCGAAGACCTTATCTCGCTCGGCTATAAGGAGACTATCGAGAGATTCAACAAGGATTATGAGGGTCAGTACCATGTAACGCCTGTTACCACCAACCTTGAAGAATATTATAACAAGCTCAACGCTCTTGTTGCGGCAGGCGAGACCCCCGATGTATTCATCGTAAGCCCGGGACCGCAGCTGACTGACTATGTTGAACCCGGCGTGGCGGCTCCCCTTGACGATTATCTCAACAAGGACGGCTGGAAGGATACCTTCACAAGCGACGCTGTATTCACCCAGCAGACCTACGACGGCAAGATTTACGCCGTTCCGCTGAATACTGCGGCTGCCTGCTGCTTCTATAACACCGAGATGTTCGAAGCTGCCGGCGCTTCCGTTCCTACCAACTGGGACGAAATGATCGCTGCCTGCGATAAGCTCCAGGCTGCCGGATATACTCCCGTTACCATTTCCGCAGGTACCGCATGGTGTCTGTCAATGGTAGCAGGCTATCTCTGCGAGGCAGAGGGCGTTGATCTCGCCAAGCTCGCCGACGGCTCCGCTTCGTGGGAAGACGGCAAGCTCGAAAGCGCCTGCAACAAGCTGCTGAAATTCTCCGATTATTTCCAGAGAACAGCTGCCGGCGATACCAACGACGTAGCGACTGCTAACTTCTACAACGGCGAAGCTGCTATGCTTATCCAGGGTTCGTGGGCTATCGGTCAGATCAACGGTCAGAACCCCGATTTCGAGGCTAAGTGCGGCGTGTTCCAGTTCCCCGGCGTTGAGAGGATCATTGCCAAGTCCGACTCGCTCTGCATGAGTTCCACCACCAAGTGTCCCGAAGGTTCTGCTGCTCTTATCAAGTACTTCACCGATGATACCGCTCAGAAGTACACTGCCGAAAAAGGCGGTAAGATCCCTGTAACGAAGGTTCAGTATGACGCTTCTGCGGCTCCCAAGCAGCTCGGATACGTTATGGACATCTTCGGCAAGGCTAAGGGTACCTTCGGCTTCTATAACGAGTCCATGCCTACAACCGAGACAGGCTCTCACTTTGACGACACTATGGTTGCCGTATTCCTCAAGGATATGACTCCTGCTGACGCTGCAAAGGATATGGAAGAGTATTACAAGGCTAATTGCAGAAAGTAAATTCCTAACCTCCTTAAACCTTCTAAAGTATACAGACAACAGGGGCGTACCCCACGCCCCTTTTGTTTTTCCCTTTCGCGGAAAAATGTGTCCCCTTTGATATGCAATAAGCCCACAAAACTGCAGTTTTACAGCGCTTTTGAATGGCTTGGTGCTTATGGGGGCAAGCAGTAGCCCTGCAATAAATATCTAAAAATTAATGTCATTTACTTTAATTTTTCTTATTCTTTGAAAGGAGTTGGTTCAGGTTGGACAAATTGCTTAGTAACAAAAAAGCGATAGTATTTTTCATGCTTCCCGCGTTTCTTTTGTTTACACTGGTGCTTTTTGTACCTATCGTTCAGTCGGTGTATTATTCGTTCTGCGATTACAAAGGCTTAACAGCCCCCGTTTTCATCGGGCTTGACAATTACAAGAACCTGCTTTCCGATAAGACCTTCGGAATCGCGCTTAAAAACTCGTTCTTCTTCCTTATTTTCTCCTGTGTGTCGCAGCTTATCGTAGGGCTTCTCTATGCCGCTCTGCTGACAAATATCCAAAAAGGTCGTAACACCTTCAAGAACATCATCTATCTTCCCTGCGTTCTTTCTTCGGCGGCACTCGGTCTGCTTTGGATGTTCATATTCAGCCCCAAGCTCGGTATCAATCAGCTCCTTGAAAAATGGGGCGTGCAGGATCCTCCGTTGTGGCTCATGGATACCAAAGGCACCATTATCCTGCCGATGTGGATGATCGCCTTCGTGGCGCTCTGGCAGTATGTGGGACAGTCGATGATGCTTTACATGGCGCAAATTTCCGGCATAAGCAAGTCGCTTATGGAGGCAAGCTATATCGACGGCTGCACAAAGGCTATGACGTTCCGCTACATTACCCTGCCGCTGATAAGACCAATGGTAGCTACCGCTATGTCGCTCAACGCGATAGGCTCGCTGAAATTCTTCGATCTTATCTACAACATGACAGAGGGCGGTCCCAACCACAAAACAGAAGTGCTTGCAACTCACCTTTATCAGCAGGGCTTCAAGTATTTCAAATACGGCTATGCAAGCGCGATAGGCGTTGTGCTGCTTATACTCTGCCTGGTCGTAACGCTGTTTATCAATAAGGTCGTAAAGACCGAACAGTACGAGATGTAAGGAGGTACGCATAAAAATGACGATTACACAGACAACAGCAGCTGAACCGGCTGCCGCCTCCTCAAAAAAGAAGAAAAAAAAGAAGTCCGAAAACGTGCTGGAGGCTGTTCCCAAAAAGCCCCTTACGCCGATACAGAAGGTGATATATGCGTTTTTGGTGGTCATTTCGGTAACGTATATCGCCCCGCTGGTGTGGGTGTTCAACGTATCGTTCAAGACCAATAAGGAGATATTTACCTCTCCCTTCGCGCTTCCCGAGAACATAACGTTCGAGAACTATTCCTTCGCGTGGACGGCGGGTCGTCTCGGCATAGCCACGCTCAATTCGTTCCTTGTATGCGTTATCACGCTGGTACTCAGCATGATTATCGGCTCAATGGCGGCGTTCGGCATTGCCCGTATGCGCTGGAAGGGTTCAAAGCTCGCCATGACCTATTTCCTGACAGGCATGATGATACCTGTGCATTGCGTGCTTATCCCGCTTTTCACAAGATTTGCCAAATTAAATCTGTCAAATACGCTGGCGGGTCTGATTCTGCCTTACCTTACGTTCGCGCTTCCTATAACGATATTTATTATGACAGGCTTCTTTGAGAGTATGCCGAACGAGCTTATCGAGTGCGCGTGTATGGAAGGTGCTAATATCTTCCAGATATTCTACATCATCTGTCTGCCGCTCGGCAGGACGGGTCTGTTTGTAACAGGTCTTATGACGTTCATCGGCAACTGGAACGAGCTGCTGCTTGCAATGGTATTCATTTCCGACGACGCAAAGAAAACGCTGCCCGTATCGCTGTCTAAGTTCGTAGGTCCCTATAATACGAATTATTCGCAGATGTTCGCGGCTATTATAATCGCTATTATTCCTACTATAATAGTATACTGCGCGTTCTCCAATCAGATCGTTGACGGTCTGACTTCGGGTGCTGTAAAGGGTTGATGTGCCTTTGGCATAAACGGAATATCGCATTGTAATTTCAGGGCGGGGGCTTGCTCCCGCCCGTTGTGTTTGTATGAACGTTCGTATGGGGCTTGTCTCCGCCGTCTTCATGGTAAGGCTTTATCTGACGATAAAAAAACGCTCATTTATAAAAGTGATCCCCCGCAAGCGTATTACACCTGCGGGGGACTTTTTTATGCTGTTTATTGATAATTGTCGAGATATTTCCCCGCCGAAATGACCGCATTCGCGCCGTCGGCAGCGGCGGTGATCACCTGACGGACATTCTTTGTGCGAACGTCCCCCGCCGCGAACAAGCCCGCAGCCGCTGTAACACAGTCCTCGCCGGCTTTGATATACCCCGTTTCGTCAAGCTCTGCGATACCCTTTACAAGCGCCGTATTCGGCACGGTACCGACCGCAACAAATATTCCGCTGACCGCGACAGCCCGAGATGTGCCGTCATGTGTGATGATAATAATTTCGGCGTTTTCGCCGCCTGCTATCTCCGTCGGCACGGCGTTAAGCACAAGCTCGATATTGTCCGCCGCCTTCACCTTGTCGGAAAGCGTTTTGTTTGCGCGGAACGTGTCGCGGCGGTGGATCAGATACACCTTTTCCGCCGTCTTGGAGAGATAAAGCGCATCCGAGAGAGCCGTGTCCCCGCCGCCGATAACAGCAACGGTCTTGCCCGCGAAAAACGCTCCGTCGCAGAGTGCGCAGTATGACACACCCCGCCCGAGATATTCGCTTTCGCCTTTAATGCCGAGCTTTCTCGGTGAAGCCCCGAGCGCGTAAATGACCGCTTTCGCTTCAAGTTTGCCGCCGTCCGAAAGGGAGATGTTCCAGACGCTGCCGCTTTTGGCAAGCGCTGCGACCTCGCCTTCGATGAACTCGGTGCCGAGCGTTTCGGCGTGTTCGCGCAGTTTTTCGCCGAGAGAGTAGCCGTCGGTGCCGTAAAAGCCGGGATAATTGTCAACGCGCTCGGCGAAGGCTATCTGTCCCGTGCCTAAGTATTCCTTTTCGATAACGGCAAATTTCAGTCCGGCGCGGCTGGCGTATATTGCCGCAGTCAGTCCGGCGGGGCCGCTGCCGAGAATGATGATGTCATACATATTTCAGTCCTCGATAATAACTGCTAATTCCTGTAAATGAGAGCTTTTGTTAAAAAAGTTCACAAAACCCGCAAAACAGTGGCATATCAAAAGTCTTAGGAAGGGGATAACCCTTCTTCCACCACAAAAGCTGTCGGCATTCGCAAATTAGCGGCTTGATTCCGTATGGGTTTCTGCTTTATATAATTACAAGCTCTTCTTTTTCCGATTTATCGCCCTCGATATGGAACGAATTAAGCACAGGCTCCTCGTCCATGAGGGAAAGGATCATATAGCTCGCGCTGCTGTCGTATGCAAGGCGTTTATCCTCGTCCGACGGGCGGGAAGGCGAGACAGGGTGCGAGTGCCAGTTCCCGAGCGGCACAAGCCCATTAGCCCGCATATCCTTGACCGCCATGAGCTGCTCCTTCGGGTCGAGCGTGAAATGTTCCTCCGCATGGTCTACGTTCGTCAGGATATAGACCTTCTTGATTATCTTGTCGCCGCCCGAAAGCTCCCCTGCGATAAGCCCGCAGGCTTCAATGGGAGCTTCTTTTCTCGCATGGGCGACTATTTTATCAAAATCGCTTTTACTAAGTTTTATCATAAGCCTGTACCGTCACATTCTGCCTGTTCATAGTCGATAAGCTCGGTTATAGTGGGGTGGTCGCCGCATACCGCGCAGTTATGGGTGTCGGCGGGGAGTTTGATCTTGCGGAACTGCATTTTCAGCGCGTCGTAGGTGAGAAGATACCCCGTCAGCAGGTCGCCCACGCCCAGAATATACTTGACAGCTTCCATAGCCTGCAAGCTGCCTATCACGCCGCCCATAGCGCCGATAACGCCCGCCTGTTTACAGGTCGGAACAGCGTCCTTCGGGGGCGGGTTTTTGAATACGCAGCGGTAGCAGGGACCCTTGCCGGGAACGTAGGTCATCAGCTGACCCTGAAAGCGTATGATACCCGCATGGCAGAAAGGCTTTTTCGCCATAACGCAAGCGTCGTTGATAAGGAATTTCGCGGGGAAATTGTCGGTGCCGTCGATGATGAAATCATAGTCCTTGATTATGTCGAGAATGTTCTCGCTGGAGATGAACTCGTGATAGGTGATTACCTTGACATCGGGGTTCATAGCCTCCATAGTTTCCTTTGCGGACTGCACCTTCGGCTTGCCAACGTCGGCGGTCTGATGAACTATCTGCCGCTGGAGGTTCGACAAATCAACCTCGTCCGCGTCGGCAATGCCGATAGTCCCGACACCCGCCGCCGCAAGGTACATCGCAACGGGAGCGCCCAAGCCGCCCGCGCCGATAATCAGCACTTTGGCGTTAAGCAGCTTTTTCTGACCTTTAGCGCCTACCTCTTTCAGAATGATGTGGCGCGAATAACGCTCGATCTGTTCGTTTGTGAAAGCCATTATCTGCTGCCCCCTCCCATGAAGTAAAGGAACTCAACGCTGTCGCCCTCTTTGAGTGCAACGTCGGCGAAAGTACCTGCTTCAACAAATTCATCGTTAAGCGAAACGGTAACGTAATCGGGCATTTCGACATTTTCGTTCACGATAAGCTCCGCGACGGTCAGCCCGTCCTTAACTTCCTTTTTCTCTCCTGCGACTGTTATGTTCATAGCTTCTTCTCTCCTTTATTACTGCTTTGATAAAGTTAATAGTGAATTAAGTTAATAGTTAATAGTTAATAGTTAATAGTTAATGTGTCCGCTTCGCGGACGATATTATGCGGACGCAAGCGCCGCAAAAATTATTTACACTTGAATTGCAAACTTTTTTTGCGGGGCTTGCACGAACGAAGTTCGTGCCGCCTCCGCATAATTTGCGCCGCAGGCGCTCCTTAACTATTCACTATTCACTCTACACTATTCACTTTTTTAAAGTATTTTGATTATTTCATCCTTTTTGACCGCTCCCCTTATGCGCGAGACCTCTTCGCCGTTTTTGAAGAGTATCAGCGTGGGGGCGGCAAGAACGCCGTATTTCTCGGTAAGGTCACTTTCGAAATTCGTGTTTATCTTGACTATTTTCAGCTTGCCGGCATATTCGGTTTCAAGCTGGCTTAATATCGGCGACATTCTCTTGCAGGGAATGCAGCTGTCCGAATAGAAATCCGCAAGAACGGGGACTTCTGCGCCCAGTACTTCGGTTTCGAACTCCGCCGCCGTTATCCTTGCGGGCATATCAGTCACCCACCTTTTTGACGATAAGCTGATAGGTGCCGTCGCCGTTCTCGGTGAGGGAAAGCACCTCGTGACCTTCCTCTTTAATGCTTTTGGGGACGTTCTGCACGGGTTCGCCGTCGTTCAGCCTTATGGAAAGTATATCGCCGTCGTCAAGCTCTTCGAGAGCGATCTTTGCTTTTACAAATGTTATCGGGCAGTTTACGTCGGTGATGTCTATGCTGTCCGTGATGTTATATTCTGCCATATTATTTTCCTCCGTTCGTTGTGGTATCAGAAAAGATATTCTTCCAACAGATATAGTAAACGACATTAAAATTTGCACAAATTCAGAATATTACAAGATCCGTTTGTCCGCAAATCCTGCCCTATTGTGAATGGTGATGTGCAGTTTATTCTGTCGTTTACTAAATTATATCTTCATTAAATCTTCATATCTTCGCCGCCGCTATCGCCTGCGCGAAATCTTCGATAAGGTCTTCCGCGTCCTCGATACCCACGCTAATTCGTATCGAATCGCCGTAAACGCCCGCGCTTATGCGCTGCTGTTCGGTGCTGTGGGTGTATATCGTGCTTGCGGGGTGAATGACGAGCGTGCGTACATCGCCGATATTCGTAGCAATTGACGCATATTTAAGGTTGTTCATCAGCGCAAAAGCCTTCTCGCGGCTGCCCGCCCTTATCGTCACTATCGCGCCGCCCCTGCCCGAAAGCTCGGATTTTGCAAGCTCGTAATAAGGCGAGGAGGGGAGCGCGGGATAATTGACCGTCACGCCGTCGGTCTGCTCAAAGAACTCCGCAAGTTTAAGCGCGTTATCGTAGCATCGCTCCATTCGCAGACCGAGCGTTTCAAGCCCTACTATATTCATGTAGGCGTTGAACGGCGAGATACAGCTGCCAGTGTTGCGCCATATCCGGTTGCGCAGCTTGAACATAAAAGCGAATATGCCGTATTTTGCGAAATCGCCGAAATTCGGGAATTTGCCGCTGTTCCATTTGAAGCTGCCGCCGTCAACGATCACGCCGCTTATCGAATTTCCGCCGCCGTTGATATATTTCGATGTGGAATGGATAACGATGTCCGCGCCGAGCTTAAGCGGGTTCACAAGATAGGGCGTGGCGGTCGTGCTGTCAACTATCAGGGGGATACCAGCTTCCTTACACGCTTTCGAAATGCCGCCAATGTCCGCAACGTCGAGCTTGGGATTGCCGATAAGCTCGGTAAACACGGCTTTTGTGTTTTCGTTCACCGCCGCGCTCACGGTTTCGTATGTCACGCTTTCAAGGAAATGCGCCGTAATGCCGAACGCGCTCAGGTCTTCGAAAAGCTCGATAGTGCCGCCGAAAAGCCCCGTGCTTACTATCACCTCGTCGCCCGCCTGCAAAATGTTCAGCAGAGTTGACGAGATAGCCGCCATTCCCGACGCGCAAGCCACCGCGCCTATACCGCCTTCAAGAGCCGCTATGCGCTTTTCAAATGCGTCAACGGTGGGATTGCCGACGCGGGTGTAGGAAAAGCCCGCCGCCTTGTTGTTGAAAACCTTTTCAAGCTGCTCCGCCGAATCGTAAGCAAAAGCGCTCACCTGATAGATCGGCGGGATAGTCTCGCCGCGACTGTTCTTGTCGGGCTTGACGGTGTGCAGCAAAGATGTATTGAATTTCATATTTTCACCAGCTTTTACCGATTCTTAGAAATACAGCAGAAAAATCCCTGCTGCATTTCTCAAAATCAGTAGAAATATAAGCGGGTCACGGGACAGCCCATTTGCCGTCCCGCTCGACCGCAAATAAATTTATGCCAAAGTTCTTATGCCCTGAACGAGCCTGTCAATATCCCCGAAGGAATTGTACAGCGCAAGCGTGGGACGAACGGTGCCTTCCAGCCCGAAATGACGGAGAATAGGCTGCGCACAATGATGACCCGTGCGGACTGCTATGCCCAGCTCGTTGAGCCGCTGCCCGACCGCTTCGTTATCCACGCCGTCAAGCACGAACGAAAGCACGCTCGCCTTGTTGGTCGCGGTGCCGATAAGGTGCAGACCGTTTATCTTCTTCATCTCTTTCATTGCGTAGACGAGAAGTTCATGCTCGTGTCTGTTGACTTCCGGCATACCTATCGAGTTCAGGTATTCAAGCGCCGCGCCGAGACCTACCGCGTCGGCGATGCTTCCGGTTCCCGCTTCGAACTTGTTCGGGGCGGGG
>CACYSH010000107.1 GCA_902776945.1 uncultured Ruminococcus sp. | reverse complement strand
GGGCTTGAACCGTCGGCGCTGATGAACCCCATTCTGCTGAAGCCGACAACGAACATCGGTTCGCAGGTGATAGTAAACGGCAGGGTGCGCGGAAATATGCGTGCCGCCGATTATTTTCGCCACAAGAAAGAGCTTATCCCCGACATCATGAAAGCCTACGACGCGCTCGCGGCGGAGCATGACATTATCGTGATAGAGGGCGCGGGCAGTCCCGTTGAGCTGAATCTTAAAGCCGACGACATTGTGAACATGGGGCTTGCAAAACTTGTAAAATCGCCCGTTCTGTTGGTCGGAGACATCGACAGGGGCGGGGTTTTCGCACAGCTTATCGGCACGCTTGATTTGCTTGAGCCGGAAGAACGTGATATGGTAAAGGCGCTTATCGTCAACCGTTTTCGGGGAGACATATCTCTTTTCAGCGACGGCATACGCATACTTAACGAGAAAAGCGGCAAGCCTACCGCAGGAGTTGTGCCGTACATCGACTGCGACATCGAGGACGAGGACAGCCTTTCGGACAAGCTGCAAAACGAAAAATGCGGAGGACTTGTTGACATAGCGGTGATACGCCTGCCGAAAATTTCCAACTTCACCGACGCGGACGCGCTGCGGCAGTTCGATGACGTTTCGGTGAGATTCGTTTCCCGCCCCTCGCAGCTCGGCAGCCCCGACTTTATCATTATACCCGGTACGAAAAGCACCATAGCCGACATGAAATATCTGCGGGAGAGCGGCATGGAAAAAGCGGTCACAGAGCGCTTTAAAAGCGGCGTGCCCGTGTTCGGGATATGCGGAGGTTATCAGATAATGGGTAAGAGCATTTCCGACCCGCTTGACACCGAATGCGGCGGCAGTATCGAGGGAATGTGTCTGCTCGACTGCGAAACGGTATTCGGTGAAGAAAAGCGGCAGACGCAGGTTACGGGGCGTTTCGGGAAGATCGGGGGCTTTTTTTCCTGCCTTTCGGGGGCGAGGTTCAGCGGCTACGAGATACACATGGGAAGAACGACCCACAGCGGAGCGCCTCTGACAGACATTGGCGGCTGCTTTTCCGGGAATGCAGCGGGCTGCTATGTTCACGGCATATTCGACAGCGCAGAGGTGTCGCGGCGGCTTATCGAAAAGCTGTTTGCGGTAAAGGGCAGCGAGCGAAGCGTAAGCGCGTCAGACAGGGACGAATATCGTGACAGGCAGCTTGACATTCTTGCGGATTCGGCAGAGAACAGCCTTGATATGCGGCTTATTTACAAGATACTGGAGGAAGGTATATGAATCTTGAATATGTGCTGCCGTCGGATATTGAAAAACGCAGCTTTGAGATAATCGAAAGCGAGCTGGGCGGCGCAGTTATCCCCGATGAAGTAAAGCTGATAGTTCTGCGGGCGATACACACCACCGCAGATTTCGACTACGCGAAAAACCTTTATTTCTCGGAAAACGCCGTAAAGACCGCGCTTTCGGCGCTCGCAAACGGCTGCACGATAGTCACCGACACGAACATGGCGAAAGCGGGTATAAACAAAGCGGCGCTTGCCCGTCACGGCTGCGAATGTCTCTGCTTTATGTCCGACAGCGACGTTGCGGAAGCGGCAAAGACAAACGGCACCACCCGCGCTGCGGCTTCGGTGGACAAAGCGGCGGGGCTGTGCCGACCGATCATTTACGCTGTCGGAAACGCTCCCACCGCGCTGATAAGGCTCTGCGAGCATATCGGGAAGGGCGACTTTGTTCCCGAACTGGTGGTAGGCGCTCCTGTGGGGTTTGTAAACGTGATACAATCGAAGGAAATGATCGTTAATAGCGGCGTTCCCTGCATTGCCGCAATGGGAAGAAAGGGCGGCAGCACCGTAGCCGCCGCGATAATGAACGCTTTGTTGTATATGCTTGATAAACGATAATCGCATGAAAAGTTAATCCCCTTTGTATCAAATGTAAAAAAGATATGATTTGCTTGCAATAATACGAAAAGTGTGTTATAATATAAGTGTTCATGAACAATACTCGGGAATAAATTTCCATAAAAATTAAATAGCTCTTTTAAAAGAGCAAAAGCAGGCGGTGCCTTCTATGGCGGTATGTGTTCAGTATGCTGTCAGGCAGAAGGGTAAAAGGGAAGCGGGTGATGATCCCCGCACGATCTCGTCACTGTGATTGAGGAGCGAACTGCGTCCGCGAGGACATGCCCCCCAAGCGGAGCCACTGAGCAATCGGGAAGGCTTGCAGAACGTGTTGATACATAAGTCAGGAAACCTGCCGCTTTGCTGGTACGGGCTTATCGCGCCGAGTCGCGTGAAAGCCGGATCACGAGGTATTGATCGTACTGTTTTCGGACTTTTCCGCAAAACGATTTTTGCGGAGAGGTCTGTTTGCAATGCCTTCCGACCTTTACGAAGGCATTTTGTTTTTTAACAGCATCGTTTCATACCTTTCACTGTATGTATTTGAAAGGATTTGAAAGAAATGAAAAAATCAATCGCATTAGCCGCCGCTGTCGTTCTGGCAGCCGCTTCATTCGCTTCCTGCGGAGGTTCCGAAAGCCCTGCCGCTGACAACAAGCCAGCAGATACCACCACCGCAGCCGCCGAGACTACCGCTGCCGCTACTACCGCGGAAGAGACCACCACCGCCGCCGAAACAACAAAGGCAGAGGAAACCACAACAACAGCCGATGAAGAAAAGCCCGCAGAGGACGAAGAGGAAGACTATACCACCGGCGACGCTTCTCTTGATAACGTGCGCAATCAGGACGATATAGGCGAGAACGAACTGCTTGTACTCAGCTTCGGCACCAGCTTCAACGACAGCCGCCGCCTTACTATCGGCGCTATCGAGGATACTCTTGAAAATGAATTTCCCGACTATTCCGTGCGCCGCGGATTTTCGGCGAATATCATCATCGACCATGTAAACAGGCGCGACGGCATACTCATCGACGATATTGAAGCCGCTCTTAAAAGAGCCGAAGACAACGGCGTAAAAACGCTTGTCGTTCAGCCCACCCACCTTATGAACGGTCTTGAATATAACGACATCGTTAAGGAAGTTGCCGACCATGCCGACGCTTTTGAAAATGTAGTTTTCGGCGAGCCGCTTCTGACGAGCGACGAGGATTTCAAGCGCGTTGAAGAGGCTATCGTGGAATGGACAAAGGAATACGACGACGGAAAGACCGCTATCTGCTTCATGGGTCACGGCACCGAAGCGGAATCGAACGCCGTATATCAGAAGATGCAGGATCTTCTCACAGCGGACGGTCACACAAACTACTTTGTAGGCACCGTTGAGGCTTCGCCCTCCGTTGATGATGTTCTTGCGCTTGTGCAGAAGGGCGATTATGAGAGAGTTGTTCTTGAACCGCTCATGGTAGTTGCGGGCGACCATGCTAATAATGATATGGCGGGCGATGAAGAGGATTCGTGGAAATCCGTATTTGAAGCTGCGGGATATAAGGTAGAGTGTCTGTTAAGAGGTCTCGGCGAGAATGAGACTATTAGGCAGATATATGCCGACCATGCGAAGGCTGCGATAGAATCGCTTAAATAAAGCAAACACGCAAAGAAAGGCAAACCAAAATTCTTAGGAATGGAGTGGCACGAGCAAGCTCATGTAAGGGGATAACCCTTCTTCAGAAGGGTTTCTCCCACAGACTGAGCGGTTCAAGCATCGTGAGAAATAGCAAGAAACATTTCCGCAAATAGGGGTTCAGCACTTCCTTACCGTAACAGACCCGCATTCCGTGCAGTTTGCCCAAAAGCTCATTAAAAAAATATAACGATAAAACGCAAATATATCCGCGACAGCACCGCACAACTGACATTTTGATATGTGCGGTGCTGTTTCGGCATATTATAACATAGAGTATAAAAGAAGGAGGTAATCCCGATGAAAAAGAAAAACATCATACCCCTGTTATTGTCCTGCCTGATATTGGCAGCCTGCGGAGAAGGCAAAGCCCCTGCGGAAACTGCTTCGACAACGGCAGAGACTACCACAGCCGCCACATCAGCCGATACCACGACCGCCGCCGAAACGACCGCTCCCGTTGCTGAGACAAACGCCGAAACCACTGCCGCCCCCGAAACGACGACCGAAAAAGTCACCGTGCCGCCGCAGGAGGTAGGCTTTGAGGGAATGGAAGCCGTCAGCGGAAGTGCGATAAGGGACGGCGAGTATCATATAAACGTGGATTCAAGCTCGTCCATGTTCAAGATAGCCGACTGCGTGCTGAAAGTAAAGGACGGCGAAATGACCGCAGATATTATAATCGCAAGCAAGTCGTATGAATATCTTTTCATGGGTACGGGCGAAGAAGCCGATGCTGTTTCAAGCGAGATACCATATATCGGCTACACGACCGACGAGCAGGACAGGTCGGTGTTTACGGTGCCTGTCGAAGCGCTCGACAAGGAGATTCAGTGCGCGGCGTTCAGCGCGAAAAAGAAGACATGGTATGACAGAACGCTCGTTTTTCGTGCCGATTCGCTGCCCGATGACGCTTTTGCCGAAAGCCGCTATGCCGATGCCGATTCGCTCGGGCTTGCGGACGGAGAATACACCGCCGAAGTTATGCTGGAGGGCGGCTCGGGGCGAGCTTCGGTGCAGTCTCCTGCAAAGATAACCGTAAAGGACGGAAAAGTTACTGCCGAGATAATCTGGAGCAGCAACAAATACGATTATATGATAGTTGAGGGCGAAAAACTGCTCCCGGTAAGCTGCGAAGAGCATTCCGTGTTTGAGATACCTGTCAAGGGCTTCGATTTCAAAATGCCTGTTTCCGCCGACACTACGGCTATGAGTACCCCTTATGAGATAGAATACACGCTTTATTTTGATTCCGCAACGATTAAATGATATGAATAAAAAAATCATTTCTATGCTGACGGCGGCGCTGTTTTTAATGACTGCCGCCTGTGCCGAAAGCAAGTCTGACGAAACGCAGGCATCAAGCTCTGTTATTTCCGCTGAAAATACCGCCGAAAACGGCTCCGAGATAGTCGGCAGCATGGAGCTTCAATACGCCGAACAGTTTTCCGCCGATTACCGCCGTGACGGCTGCTGCGTGATAACGATTGACAGCGAACGCTTTCTGCTGGTGCCGGAGGGCATGGAAACTCCTGCGGATACGGCGGGAATGACCGTTATCCGCCAGCCGGTCGGCGAGATTTACCTTGCGGCAAGCTCCGCTATGGATCTTTTTGACGGCATTGGCGCTCTCGACAGGGTGACGATGACCTCAACCGACCTTAAAAGCTGGAGCCTTCCGAACATCAGAGCGGCGCTCGAAAACGGCAGTATCACCTATATTGGAAAATACAGCGCCCCTGATTACGAAGCTCTTACGGAAAACGGCTGCGGTCTTGCGATAGAATCCACAATGATCTACCACAGCCCCGAAACGCGGGAGAAGATCGAGCAGCTCGGAATCCCCGTGCTTGTGGAGCGTTCGAGCTACGAGAGCCACCCTTTGGGGCGCATGGAATGGCTTAAACTTTACGGGCTTATTCTCGGAAAGAGCGACGAATCCGAACAATATTTCCGCGAGAAAACAGCCGCCTTTGACGAGATAGCGGAAAAGAGCGGCGAGACCTCCGGCAAACAGCGCAAGACGGCGGCGTTTTTCTATGTCAGCTCCAACGGGTATATCAATATCCGCAAGCCCGGCGATTATGTGCCGAAAATGATAGAGCTTGCGGGCGGGGAATACGTCTTTAAAGCGAAAGACCTCGACACAGACGACAACGCCCTTTCGACAATGAATATCCAGACGGAAAAATTCTACGAGCTTGCCATGAACGCCGATGTGCTGATATACAACAGCACTATCGAGGGAGAGCTTACAGACATCTCGCAGCTCACGGAAAAATGCGGCATACTTGCCGATCTTAAAGCGGTAAAAGAAGGCAACGTGTGGTGTACGGGGCAGAATATGTTCCAGCAGACCACAGGAGCCGCCGACATGATAGCCGACCTGAACAAGATATTTTCGGGTACGGCGGAAAATGAACTCACCTATCTTCACAGATTGGAGTAAGAGATGAAAAAAAGCAAACGCATCAGATACGCGGCGGGATTTTCCGCGCTGATCATCCTTGCGGCGCTGCTGTTCGTCGTAAATATCATTATGGGCAGCAGCCGTATCTCCCTTAAAGAAACAGCTGACATACTGTTCGGCAGCGCACCCGATTCCCCCGCGAAAAAGATAATTACGGACATAAGACTGCCGCGAACTGCCGCCGCCATGCTTCTTGGGGGAGCGCTCGCCGTTTCGGGGTTTTTGCTCCAATGCTTTTTCGACAACCCGATAGCGGGTCCATACGTTCTCGGCATATCCTCCGGAGCGAAGCTCGCTGTTGCGGCGGTGATGATCTCTTCGCTGAAACACGGCGTGATACTCGGCTCGTGGGTAATGGTGCTTGCTTCGTTCATCGGGTCGCTCGTATCTATGGGGCTGATATTGCTTATCTCCGGCAAGGTAAGGAACATGGCGCAGCTTATTATAAGCGGCGTTATGATAGGCTATATCTGTTCGTCCGTTACCGAGATAGCCGTGACATTTGCCGACGATTCAAATATTGTCAATCTCCACAACTGGTCTATGGGCAGCTTTTCGGGAACGGACATGGAGGACGTTAAAATGATCGCTGTTATAGTTATTGCCGGAACTATCGCCGCGTTCCTTATCTCAAAGCCGCTTAGTGCGTATCAGCTGGGCGAGAGCTACGCGGCAAATCTCGGCATAAACCTGAAAATGTTCCGGCTGTTTCTGATACTGCTTTCGAGCCTGCTTTCCGCCTGCGTAACGGCGTTTGCGGGACCCGTTTCATTTGTCGGCGTGGCGGTGCCGCACCTGATGAAAAGTCTTTTCGGCACAGCAAAGCCCTTAGTTATCATACCCGCGTCGTTTATCGGCGGAGCGGCGGTGTGTATGCTCTGCGACCTTGCGGCAAGGCTGATCTTTTCACCGACCGAGCTTAGTATAAGCACCGTCACGGCGGTGTTCGGTGCGCCCGTCGTTATCGTGATAATGCTGCGGCGCGAAAGTCAAAGGAGGAGTGCCTGATGCCCGAAGGCGTATCAAAGGCGGTGTCGGCGGAGAATATCTCGGTAGGCTACGGCAGGATAACCGTCGCGGGCGGAATATCATTTTCGGTAGAAAAGGGCGAGATACTCACGCTTATAGGAGCAAACGGCGCGGGAAAATCCACCGTGCTGAAAAGCATTTCCGCGCAGCTGCCGCTTCTTGGGGGATATGTCTGCATAAACGGCGAGGAGCTTTCCGCAGCGGGCGCGAAAAAGCTGTCGAAAGAGTTAGCGCTTGTTCTCACCGAGCGGATCCATTCCGAAAGAATGACCTGCCGCGACATTGCGGCGACGGGGCGCTACCCCTACACGGGAAGGCTGGGTCTGCTGACGGAGCAGGACGAAAAAGCCGTAGACGAAGCTATGGAGCTTACAGGAATATCCTATCTCGCCGATGTGGATTTTCGCGAGATAAGCGACGGTCAGCGGCAGTGCGTCATGCTTGCAAGGGCGATAGCCCAGCAGCCCGACGTTCTTCTGCTTGATGAGCCGACCTCGTTTCTTGACATAAACCATAAATTGGGTCTGCTGTCGCTGCTGAGGAAGCTCACGAAGCAGAAAAACATCGCGGTGATACAGTCGCTCCACGAGCTTGATTTGGCACAGCGGTTCTCGGACAAGCTCGTGTGCATAAAAGACAAGCAAGCCGTGCTTGTCGGTACGCCGGAGGAGGTTTTTTCGGGGCGCTTCATTGAAGAGCTTTACGGCATAGAAAACGGCAGCTTTCATAACAGCTACTGCATTGTGGAGCCGCAGGGGACGAAGGGCGTTCCCGAAGTGTTTGTGATCGGCGGCGGGGGCGGGGCTATTCCCGTTTACCGCGAGCTGAACCGGAAGGGCATTCCGTTTGCGGCGGGGATCATTCATGAGAACGATATTGAATATCCTGCCGTAAGCTCTATGGCGGCGGTGATGTTCACCGAGACCGCCTTTGAGCCGATAAGCGATGAAAGCATACAGGCAGCGCTTGAGGTTCTTGAAAAATGTCCGCGTGTTATATGTTGTCATGATAGCTTTGGTATGATGAATGCCGGAAATGCCGTACTGCGCGACAGAGCCGTGGAAATCGGTTCGCTTGAAATAAAGTCTGCAAAAAACGCAAAGTGAGGGCATACCAAAAGTCTTAGAAAGGGTTATCTCCCACACCCCATTCCTAAGACTTTTGATATGCCTTTGTTTTGCGATCATTTTCAACAAACGCATATATCCGCTTTTCAATGTTTTCTAAATCTTGCCAAAATTATCGAATTAACAGTATTTAGTCAAAAAATACGACAAAAAATGTCCGAATCGTACAGCTCATGTCTGAAAAATCCATTGACAAATTTATTAAACATTGATATAATGTTTTTAGTTCAAATATCAAACAAAAACAGTACGTCGGAATCAATATATAGTTTTTTAAGGAGGAACCCGTCTATGAAGAGGTCAACCAAGAGTGCAGCCTGCATATTACTTGCCGCCGGTATGGTGATGTCTGCGGCAGCCCCCGTTCTGCCGGGATTTAACACCGACATCGTGGCAAGCGCCGGAGATAACGATTTCAGCTGGAGTGCTTATTCAAGTAAGTCCGCGTCATGGTGGGCTGGCTCGGAAGCAGCCGCTCTCGCCGATGAAATGATAGCTTATCAGCTCAACGACGGCGGCTGGCGAAAGGATATGAAAACCCCGTCGGAAGGCTCGTGGAATAAGTCAACTATCGACAATAACGCCACTTGGGGGCAGATACGCTTTCTTGCAAGCGTTTACAACGCCACAGGTACGCAGAAGTACAAGACCGCCTGCCTGAAAGGTCTCGACCTGCTGCTGAACGGTCAGTATTCAAACGGCGGCTGGCCCCAGGTTTTCAACGACCCGGGAACATATCACGCGCATATCACCTATAACGATACCGCAATGGTCGCCGTTCTGCGCGTGCTGCTCGAAGTTTCGCAGAAATCGGGCGCGTTCGCATGGGTTGACAGCAGCTATCAGAGCCGCGCCGAAAACGCCGTGAACAAGGGTATCGACTGCATTCTCAATACGCAGATAAAGATAAACGGAACGCTTACTGCGTGGGGTCAGCAGCATGATGAATATACTCTCGCGCCCGCACCCGCCCGCGCTTATGAGCTGCCGTCTGTCTGCACCTCCGAGAGCGCCGGCATTGTTGATTTCCTGCGCTCGCTCCCCGATTCAAAGAAATCTGCCGCCGTTGTGAAGAGTATCAACGCCGCCGTGCGCTGGTTCGATTCTGTTAAGATAGAGAATTATGAATGGCACTGGAACTCCGACAAGAGCGATAAGGTTCTTACCTATTCGCCCAGCTCCGTACTCTGGGCGAGATTCTACGACCTGCAATACAGCAAGCCGCTTTTCGCCGACCGCGACGGACAGGCTTACACCGATGTTACACAGATAAGCCTTGAACGCCGCACGGGTTACTCATGGTACGGCACATGGTGCGCCAATAATATCAAGCTGGGAACTTTGCCCGAGACTTCGACTCCTCAGCAGCAGGGTACGCATATCTATGTAGGTTACAGCAATAAGCAGAACAATTATGCGACCATTCAGGCGGCTGTTGACGCGGCGGCGGCAAAGAACCCAACCTCCGAGCAGACCCGCGTTAATATCCATATCGCGCCCGGAACCTACCGCGAGCAGGTGCGCGTAAATACGCCGTATATCAGCTTTATCAACGACGACCCGACTAAGGAAGTCAAGATAACATGGTATTACGGTATCGGCTATAAGTATTACAGCATGGGCAGCGACGGCTATTACAACGCCTCAAACGCCTGGTCTAAGTCGGGCAAGGGCGAGGCTACCCGCTGGGGAAGCGCAGTCGCTCTGCATACAAAAGCCGCGTACTTCCGCGCCGAATATATCACGTTTGAAAACTCCTTCAACCGCTATGTTACCGATGAAGAGATAGCCGACGGCGTTGAGGTTTCCGGCAGCGAATCCATTACCTTCCAGCGCACCAAGTGGGCTGATGTAAGGAGCAAGACCGCTACCGAGCGCGGCGCGGCAATAGCTGTCGAGGGCGATTACAGCGAGTTCTACAAGTGTACGTTTTTGGGCAGTCAGGACACGCTTTTCACACGCGGAGCGCATGAATATTACCGCGACTGCCGCATTGAGGGTAACACCGACTATATCTTCGGTCAGGGTACCTGCATTTTCGATAACTGCGACCTCGTATGGACGGGCTACACCGACAAGGCGGTAGGCGGCTACATCACCGCCGCTAAGAGCGACGGCAAATATCTGTTCTCCAACTGCAAGGTAAGCGGCACGAGCGGCATGATGGTCGGCTCGGGTCATTTCGGCAGACCGTGGGGTGCAGAGGCTGACGTAGCCTTCGTCAATACCAAGCTCTCGTCGGAAAACATGATAACCTCTGCGGGCTGGACATCTATGAGCGGCAATCAGCCCGAAAATGCAAGGTTCAAGGAATACAATACCACCGTAAACGGCAGCCCCGTCAATACCTCCGGGCGCGTTTTGGGTACCGTGAAAAATTCGGCAAGCGGTCTTGATGTGGCTACATATCTCGCGGGGTGGACTCCGTTCTACCTGAACGGCGCGGGAACGGTCGTTACCATTGACCCGATAAACGGCACGCTTGTAAAGTCGCTGACCGTAAACGACTCGACAAACGCCGCCAACTGGAAGATAGGCTACAATTTCGGCTATGGCTCGAAGCTGTTTGGCGACCGTGATTTCACTGCCGTAAGCGTTCCTGCGACTGTTGCGGGCGCGGAGACTATCATGACCGCCTGCGACTCAAAGACCTATCTCAGCGACCTCGCGAGCTTTACGGCAGGCAGCGACATCACCGTTTATACCGCCGTTGACAGCCGCGTGACAGGCTCGCTCCCGTCATGGCTTTCGGGCTGGACTAAGACAGGTGAAGCCATAACCACCTCGAACGACCTTACTATGGAGCTGTTCAAAAAGACGTTTACTGCGGGCAGCAAGGTAACTCTCGGCACGAACGGCGGTTCTACGGGTTGTGTAAATTATATCGTTCTCATCAAGGAATATGAGCCGGAAGTGCTGAACGGAAAGCTCATCAAAAATCTTGTTGTCAACGACAAGGATAACGCCGCAGACTGGTCTATCCGCTACGATATGAACAACGGTTCGCAGATTTTCGGCGACCGCGATTTTACCGTACAGGGCGTTCCGGACAATCTTATCAACGCCGAGACCATTCGCACCGCCTGCGATTCAAAGATGTACACGAGCGACCTTGCGACGTTCACGGCGGGCGCTGACACGACCGTTTATGTTGCGGTCGATACAAGAGTAGATACCAATCTGGACTGGCTCAAATCGTGGAAGGCGGTCGGCACGTCGCTTACCACCTCGAACGATGTAACGCTTGCGCTTTACAAGCTCGATGTCAAGTCGGGCAGCAAGGTAACTCTCGGCACGAACGGCGGCGAGGGCTATTCCATAAACTACATTGTTATGGCGGTGCCTATGGAGACTTCTTCATCTTCTCCCTCCGTTTATCCCGTTATCAAGAAGGTCGAGTATAACGAAAGCAATCATCAGATAAGATTTACATGGAACGCTGTACCCGGTGCGACGAATTATGCCGTTGCTGCATACGTTTCGGGCAAATGGAAGGCGCAGACCTCCAATTTGTCGGCTTCTACGCTGTCCTACACCACGCCCAAGCACCTGACTGTCGGCAAGAGCTACAAGGTAACAGTTGCGGCTAAGGTCAACGGAGAGTGGACGACGAAGGAATCTATCAAGCACGCAGTAGTTGTAACGGTCAAGTAATATTTCAAAAAGTAATGTGATCCCCTCATGCGCTAAGATAGCATGGGGGGATTGTTTTGGTATGCCGCTGCTTTGCGATATTTTTCAACATATCTTTTTGTTT
>CACYSH010000106.1 GCA_902776945.1 uncultured Ruminococcus sp. | reverse complement strand
TTTTCCTGAGCGGGAGCGGGCTTATCCTGCTTTGCGGGCTGTGCCTGCTTTTCCTGAGCGGGAGCGGGCTTATCCTGCTTTGCGGGCTGTGCCTGCTTTTCCTGAGCGGGTGCGGGCTTATCCTGCTTTGCGGGCTGTGTCTGCTTTTCCTGAACGGGTGCGGGCTTATCCTGCTTTGCGGGCTGTGCCTGCTTTTCCTGAGCGGGAGCGGGCTTATCCTGCTTTGCGGGCTGTGCCTGTTTTTCCTGAACGGGAGCGGGCTTATCCTGCTTTGCGGGCTGCGCCTGTTTTTCCTGAACGGGAGCGGGCTTGGGATCGTCCTCGCGGAGTACGCGCTTTAAGAAATAGTAGTTGTGCTTTACCATGTTGTACTGTTTCGCGGAGGTCTCGTTGTCGTACTTCTGCTGGAGCAGATTGTGCAGCTCGGATTTGCTCGTTGATCTAAGTATCAGCTTGCCCATGTACTCGACCGCCTTGCCGTCTATGCCGGGCATGAATTTCGCGAGCAGAGCGTGCTTGTCCCTGCCTTCGGGGGTCTGCAAAAATTTTTCGAAAAGCGGCTCGTAAAGCTCCGCCTGCGATTCGTCCGCCGCGAGCATCGGGTGACGCACACCGGGAGCTATCACCTTCGGCATCGAGGGCATATATTTTTTCTGCACAGGCTCCCTTTCCTGACGTTCGCTGCGAATTGGCTTTACCGCCGGCTGAGTTTCGGTGTAGGAACGCGCATGGGTCTTGGGCGCTTCGGCGATTATGCCGCTCACCACAGACGGAGGGATAACCTCGTCCGCCGCAAACTCGGGTTCGGTCTCCTCGCCGAGATCGAACTCAACGACCTTGCTTTCCTCGTCATAGCTGCCCGATACCTCCGCGTCAAGCTGCGGAAAATTATTTTCCGGCTCAGGCTCAGGCTCTTCGGGTTCCTCGACGGGAACGGTGTTGTATCTCGCGTAATTTACCGCCGCCGAGATGTTCGATGTTCTGAACACCTTGCAGGCGGGGGAATCGTCAAAGGTATTCTCCCAGAAATCGTGCAGCTTGTCAAAGCCCTTGTCGTTGCTTATTACGAAGATGTGCGTATTGTCGCCCTTTGCCACAAGATACCCGAGCAGCGTGGAGAGCTGGAAATCAAGCGCGTTCTTGCCGCCGACGCGCACCTTCATGTAATCTACGTCCGCCTTTGCCTGCAAAACCATGCAGTGCATCTCAAAGCTGATCGTGTCTGAATTTTCGCTGTAAAAAATAATGACATGATCCTCGTCCGTCAGTCTGTCGATGCCCGCCAGACCTTTGGACTTTACGTTTTCAAAATCTACCAGATAAGTCTTCATTTGTTAAAGATCCTTTCCCGGAAAGCCCACACATACCGAACCTGCCGTTCAGCCGTCCTGCTTTCCGCGCCTTATAAGCAGCGCACCGAGAACAAGCATCGCGCCGGAGCCTGCCGCCGCCGCTGCTGCCGTTTTTCTGCTCTGTTCTCTGCGAGCCGTTTCAATTTCTTCCTGTTCACGTCTGAGGTTTTCGAGCCTTTTCTGCTCGGCAGCGAGCCGTTCCTGTTCGAGCAGATATTCCCGTTCCGCATCATGATCGTGATAATAATAAGTTTCCGCGTGAAGCACGCGGCTCATCAATCCCGCGATAACGCGGTGTCCCTCTGCGTTCGGGTGAATGTCGTAATCGCCGATGTTCGTAAGCTCCGAAGCCCTGCCCGCAAATTCGCCCGCCACATCGCAGAGCTTATATCTGCTGCCGTTTTCCGAGCATTCGGTGATTATCCCGTTGAGCCTGCCGATCTTTTCCGCCGACAATTTATTGATCACCTTTATCGACGTATCCTCCATGGGATTGTAAAGCGTCTGCACGAATATTATCCCGTCGGTGCGCTTATCAAGCTCTTCGGCGATAAGCGGCATATTCCGCGCAAAGCCTTCAAGGTCGCTGTCAAGGTCGTCGTTTAAAGAGAGCGCCCTTTCGATCATCTCGCGCACGGAATTATCCCTGTTGAATATGTCAAGAAAAGTATCGAGCATATCGTTTCCGCCGATAGAAACAACCACCGCGTCGGCGCTTTTAAGCTCATCGTCAAGCTCGCCGCTTTGCAGCAGTCTGAGCATACCCGCCGAAGTCCTGCCGTCAAGTCCCGCGTTAAAATACCGAAAATCAGCCTGTTCGGGAAGTTCCGCATTAAATTCGAGTGCCAGTAGATTTGCGAAGGAATCGCATTTCGACATATCGTCGGGGTCGTAGCCTGCAAGCCCGTAGCCGGCGGTGATAGAATCGCCGATAAACACGACCTGCGGGGGAGCGTTCACGGCAACATCAAAGCTCGGCATTTCCCCGCCTTCCGCAGCGGCGGCAAGCGGCGGCAGAAGCATAAGTGCCGCCGCTGCGGATAACAGTAATCTTTGATAAAACCTCAAACTCAAATAAGAGCGCCCCCATTTCCGTTTGCCTGCGGCATACATTATAATACAGACTTTCCGATAAGTCCAATAATCAATAAAAATATATGTCAGCGGCAGATGAAAATATGCGGCAGGCATGGTCTATAATACTATAATACTATATTTTCGGCTAAATGTCAACAATTTTATTTATCAAAAGTACGGCACATCGGGGAATTTTGAGAGAAATTGATGTAAAAAACAAAACAAACCGGCAAAAAAACGGGAAGAAGAATCCGCGAAGCGAGCGGCAGCGAACGAGCAAACCGTGTGTCCTGCACTCTCTTCACGGTGGGGCAGAGCGCGGGGTTGTGCGGCGGGGGCTTTTTTCTCCTTGAAGAAAATGCCTGTCCCGCGCTTTCTATGTGCGAAAATCGGCAATTCATTCGTTTCCGTTCTGAATTGCCGATTTTATTTTATCCGTTCAGTTTTCTTTCTTCGATTTGATGCTTTAACCGCACAGTCTCTGGGGGAAACCCTTACTAAGACTTTTGATATGCCATCTGACGTTTATGGCAATTATTTACCAAAACGCAGCAGCACGGCACTATCTTTTTCCCCGAATCTTACAGAAAACACTCCTTCGGAAACGCGCCCTATGTTCCCTTTGAAATCTTTAGGGAAAATCACATCTGCTGCGCTGCCCTCCGCAACGCCATTCACACGGACTGCGACCTCGCCGCCGCATTCTCCCGTCACTATCAGAAATATCTCCCCGCCGCAAGCGATACCATAAGCCCCGCCGCCGCCTGTCACGGGAAAAATCGGCAATCCTTCGGCGATCCTGCCGCGTATACGCTTATGCACCGTCACCGCCTCTTTCACAAGCGCAAGACCGTTTTCATCAAGCAGGTCAAGCCGCCCTCTTATGCACATTCGGGTCAGCATTGAGCCAGCCAACGCGGCGGCAAGCCGCTCCCCGCCGCTGTCAGCCCGAATATCGCAGTAAGTCAGAATCTGTTCGGGCGCGGATACATAAAGCGCGTCTTTCACCGCCCCGCTACCGACGGCAAACAGCATTCCCTGCAAGGCGCAGTCAAGCCCCGCCGCCGTGCTGCCGATAACGGTATCACGGCGGGCGGCAAGTATCTCATCGGCGAGCGAAGGGTCGGCACAGTCGGGCAGCAAAATATGTCCCGCACGGTATTCGCGTATAATCTCGCAGACACTTTCGGCAGACGCGCAGTCGGAAGCGTTCAGCCGAACCGCAGGTGTCATGCCGCTTCTGACGATCTCCGCCGAGACCGCCGCCGACATTTTTTCGCTGTCTGCACGGAAATAATTGCACCCGATTTCCGCCGCTTTGCCGATAAGCGCGGGCATATATTCGGGCTGGCAGTCCGCGCCGTCGAAAAATACGCCGAGCATTTTGCTGTCGCGGGTCTTTCTCCTTGCGGTGCGGCGAAAGCGTGTAAGCTCGCTGAACGCGCCGTCAATGTCTGCGGAAACGGAAATAAGGCACTCCCCGCCGTCCTGCGGCAGACGAAGCACCCCGCGCTCTTTTTCGCGGACAAACTCCGCGCCGCCGCTCTGCCACGCGAGAACATAGCCGCCGGTCAGACAGCGCACATGACCGCAGCGGTCGTTCCCGCCGACCGTCACGAACTCCGTTTCGCCCGAAAAGGTCAGCCGCAGACCAAGCCCCCTCGTGCCGCCCTTTGTATCGACCGCGACCGCCGAAATCCCGTTAAGAAATCTGAACCGCGTGACGACCTCCGCGCCCGTGCCGTCCTCCTGTGTTACGCCGATCATCCTGCCTTTTTGGTCGTTGGTGTCGTAAAAGTCCTTAAAGCGCAGTCCGCCGCCGTCAAGCATGGTACAGCCGCTTCCGATGTTTGACCCCTCGTCGGTGATAAGCGGCGAAAAGCGCGGCAGGCAGGTCTCGCCCGCGCCGCTTATCTCAAATACCATATAAATACCGTTTTCGCTAATTTCAATACGTTTCATCGGGCGCTCCTCTTACAGCATACTTATAAGAACGATTATTGCAATTATCGCGGGTATCAGCAGCCAAAGATATAAGCCGACCTTCCTGCCTGTTCCCGCTGTTTTGTATTCGTCTTTCGTAAGCAGACCCGCGTAGGAAAGCCTGCCTGTCAGCGTGAGTATCGCCGTCAGCAGGAAAAGCGGCAGCGACCACGCGAATATTGTCCCGAATATGCTGTGCGTATTACCGATCGTGAACAGCAGAATTATAATTACATAACCCGCCGCCCATGTAATTGCCGTCAGCAGAAAGACCTTGACCGCCCAGAGGAAAAACTTTTTCATAATATTCACCTGATTTCAGTATTTCAGACCGAAGTAATCGTATGTCACATCGCGGGGATATTTATTAGGCTCTCCGCTTATCCACAATATAATATCGCTGTAAGTACCGCCGTAAGCCTGCTGATATACCTTAAACAGCTGCTGATTATCGCCGCCCTTGTTGTAGTCGAATTTTTCTGTCTCTATGTCGGTATTATACGCAATATCGAAGCCTTTGAAAGCGTTTGCGCTGTACCCCGAACTTCTGTTGGGTTTGCCGCTGAAAAGCTCAAGCCCTGTCAGCTTTTCGTAAGCGCTTTCGCCGCAAATGATGATCTGATAATTGATATACTCCCCGCCGTCGCTGCGGAAAATGTCGTTTGTCGTATCGTGCAGAGCGCTGTAAAGCTCGTCTGCCTGCCATATTTCGGGGTCTTTTATAAATACAAGGAAATCGTAGGGATTGAGCGGGTCGCGGACGATCTTGTATTCGCAGTTATTTGAGAGTATCTCTGCGGCTTTGTCCATGCAGCGCTGAACGTCTTTTTTTGCGGAAAGCGCTGTCTGATAGCTGTTTGAGCCTTCGTCGCAGGGGGTGTATTTTCCGTTTCTGCCGAGGACGAACTCCTGTGTAAAGTAAATATCCTCTTTCGTATCATAGCAGTGGCAGTTTGCTGAGGTGGCACCGCCGAACCAGCTGCTGCTTTCGTTGTTGATCTCGATTATTTCGGCGTTGGGGTAGGTTTGGGCGATGTATTCTTCGCGGAAGGTTTGGTTATAGTGTTTGGCGCTTAGGGTTTCGATAAGATAGGCTGTTCCCGAAAGGAAGGTAACAGCGCCAAGAGCTGCGAGTGTAATTTTTAGTATCTTGTTCATATCGGCGACCTCCCGAAATTAGATTAAAGCAGAAAACGCGAAGCGATGACATAAACGGGAATCAGCGTCCGTGCGCTGGCGAGGGGGTCAACCGCACGATTGCACGAACTCGTTCGTGCCGTTCGCGTTAAGCGAGGAACCCCATATGCGCCGCAGGCGCATCAAACGCAAGACCGACAAATCAAGCAAACTGTAATTATTCGCAGAGATGAGCGGTCAAAATAAGATCGGCAATTTAAAGAGAAGCCCACAAAAACAAGCAAAGCAATAAAATCTGCAAAACAGTACGGAAACAAGCAAATTGCCGATTTTATTGTGCAAAAGAGCGCAGAGATTTTTGCACAAGAGAATTGCGCGACCCGCAGGAAATATATTGCAGAATCGCATTATCCCCGGACAGGTTCGCCGCTGCTTGTTAATAACATTATACAGCATTTTTCCTTTCGGCGCAAGATGTCTGATGTCATTTTTGCGAGTGAGGATCGTCATTGTTTCGGACTATCACAAGGCATTGCCCCCGCCGATTTGCCTGCCCCGCGCAATTCGTTTACGAAATATCGCCGGTCTGAACTTTGTTCAGACAGCTCTTCTTCTCTTTTACCGTCAGCTTGCGAATGCCGTCGGCTTTTGTGGGGGCAGCCCTTCTGAAGAAGGATTATCCCCTTGCACGAACTTGTTCGTGCCACCCCCTTCCTAAGACTTTTGGTTTGCCCTCACTTTGCGCTTTTTGCGCTTTTTTTCAACTTTCTGAACTTTTGGTATGCTCCTGCTTTGCGTTTTTATGTGCTTTTCTTGAATGGTCAGCTTTTCCGCTTACATATTGCTTAAATTATACTATTCTTAACACGAAAGCGTCACGAAAAAAGTTGACACGGCGCAGAAAATATATTATAATAAGAAAGGACGACCCATGCCGCGCTCCTTGTGCCGGTATGAAGAGATCAAGAATAGGATAGGTACAGTAATGATAAAGAAAAAAATAACCGCAGTCCTTATCGCGCTGCTTACGGCTGCCCTTGCAGGCTGCGGTTCAAAAATAACGGAAAAAAATTCTGCCTCCGAAGGCGGCGACAGCTCCGCCGCTTCTCAGTCAAATGATGAAGCCGCCGCGCAGCAGGACAACTCCGCCCCCGATAACGCCGATAGCAGCGAAAGCACGGACAACACCGACGGCAGCAGCAAGAACATCGGCAAAAGCAGCGGCAAGAGTAAATCCTCCGTTCAGGAAGCGGTGGCGGGCGTTATCCGCCGCGCCGAAGAACCCGCTATACCCATTTCGGCAGATGTGACCGTGCCGCCCGAAAACAGCGAAGAGATAACCGTGCTGATCGCTATGGATTCAGTCACCGATTATGTCAGCGCCGCTGAGGCTTATCTTAAAAAGGGCGGCAAGATAAAGGTCGTAAAGACCTCGCGTGATACGCTTTACGATCAGATAGCCGCCGAATCGGTGGCGGGCAGACATATCGACATAGCGCAGTTCGATAACGGAATGATGTTCCCCTACGGCATAACGCAGGACTTGATCGAGCCTGTCGATCTCGCCGTTGACTTCGCCGAAAGCCGCTGGGACGAATGCCGCCGACTTTCCGAAGCGTTCGAGCTTAATAACTGGCACTATGCGGCGATATTCGGCTGTACTGCAAAGAATGTGCTTTTCTATAATAAAAAGCTCTTTGCGGCAAACGGTTTTGCCGACCCGCAGGATTTGTACGAAAGCGAGCAATGGAATACCGAAGCATTCTGCGGACTTCTGCGCAGCTGGAGGAACACGGGCGGAAAATACGGCATCGCGGGTCACGACCACGAGATGAATCTCTGCATGGGTTCGGGCAGGTCGCTTATTACCTTTGACCGCGCCTGCGGAGGATTTTCCAACAGCGTTTACGACCCGTATATCTGCATGGTGATGAATTACATTTACGGATTGAAGGATGAAAACCTTATGTATCCTTCGGGTTCGGGCGACGTTGCGAGCGCCTTCCGCGACGGTGTGCTTTTCTGGTCGGGTACCCGCGAGGAATACGAGAGCTTCGGCGACAAGTCGTCGCTTGGGACGGTGCCTTTCCCGACGATCACGGGAAGCCGCGGCGCAAGGTGCTATGCCGCCGATTATGATGGTCTTGTGCTGATAAAGGGAACGAAAGACCTTGCTGCGGCGCGTGCTTACTTTGAATGCGCGAGAGAGGAAAAGCATAAGCCGGAAGACGACGTTGCAAATGTGTTCTGTCCCGAAGGCGTGCCGATATATGAATACGGCATGGGGATCTCGCCGAAAATATCCGACAGCGCGTCGGGTGCTAACGGGGGCTTTGACAAGGCTATAATTCCTGTTATCTATACAGAAGGAAATATAGTGGGCGAATGGGATAACGTTGTCTGCTACGGATTTTCACCCTATATTAATGAGGAACTTATCACGGAAAATAATGCCATTGCGGCGAAGGTCTACGGCAGAGCCAAGTAATGATATACATGATACATGGGTTTTGCAAGGGCAAATATCCTATATTGTAGGGGCGAGCATTGTTCGCCAGTGAATTGCCCAGCCCTTGCGAAAATCCGACTTTGCGCAATTCTTGTAGGGCGGGGGCTTGTCCCCGCCGCTTGCCTGCTCGTCCGTGAAAATCCCCACCCTTGCGATTTTGCGAACCTCTGCGTTTTTTCGGGGATTTGCTTGATTTGTCGGCTTTGCGTGTGTTGTTCCTGCGGCGCAATGGGGGCGCTGCTCCCCGTGTCTGTTCTCACTTTGCTTGCTTGATTTTTTATTTCTTTTTATTTCTTCTGAAAGGGGATACTTTATGCCTGACTGGACTGACGAACAGCTTGACGCTATCAGCTGCACCGATAAAGGAGTTATCGTCCCTGCGGCGGCGGGCAGCGGCAAGACCGCCGTGCTTATCGAACGCACCGTCCGCCTCCTCGCCGATAAAAACGCCGACGTTCCCGCCGAAGGTCTTATGGCTGTTACCTTCTCACGCGACGCAGCCGAACAGATTCGCTCAAAGCTCCGCGCCGCTCTCGCCGACCGTATAATCTCCGAGACCGACCCCGATACCCGCGTATGGCTCTCCCGCCAGCAGGAAATGCTCCCCCTCGCAAAGATAAGCACGATCAACGCCTTCTGTCTCGGGCTGGTGCGCGATAACCTTGCCGCTACCGATTACCGCACAGGTCTGCGCATCTGCGATGATACACAGGCGGCGGCGCTTATCAATGAAGCAATGAACGAGGTCTTTGAAAGCTACTGCGGCACCGACCCCGAACGCTACGAACAGCTCATCGACGCTTTCACCGACGGCAACGAGGATCCCCTCGCCGACCGTGTAAGACAGCTCTACGACTTCCGGCGCTCCCTCGCTTTCCCTGACAAATGGACTGTGGACACCGCCGAACGGCTCGGCAGCAGAGAATACTTTACGGAGCTTCTTTCCGACCTGCTGCGTAAGCTGAAAGCTCTTCTTGACAAGGCAGACGCGGCTTTTCAGCTTGAAGCGGCGGCAATAAAGGCAATGCCAAAAAAGACCCCGACCCTTGAAAAAACGTTCTGCAAGGATTCCGACATAGTTGATTCGCTGAAAAAGGCTTTCACCACCGAAGGCGACGTTTATACGCGCTACAAGGCGGTGTTCAAGGCTGCCCGCGCCGTGAAATTCGGTCAGATGAGGTTTTCGACAAAGACCGACCCCGCCAATGCCGAAAAGCAGCTCAAAACGACCGCCGCCGCAGGTGCTGCAAGAAAGACCGTCACGGGGTGTGTGAAAAAGCTCAGGGAAATGGCGCTCGCGGCGGGACCCTCTCCCGAAAAGTATATGGCTGTCTCGGCGGAGCTTTTCTCGGCGCTCACCGAGCTTACCGTTATGCTCGAAAAGGCGGTAGATGAAAAAAAGACTGACAGTGGACTTGCCGAGTTCGGCGACATCGAACGCCGTGCAATGAACCTGCTTGTCACGCCCGACGAAAACG
>CACYSH010000105.1 GCA_902776945.1 uncultured Ruminococcus sp. | reverse complement strand
GGACGTTGATATGCTGATCTTTACGCCCGCGCAGTTTGATAAGGCGCTTTCCGACGGCGTGGCGGGGTGGGTCATGAACCGCGGATATGAGATGATTTTTGACAGAGCAGGCTATTCCGAAAAGGTCGGTAAATATGTAAAGCCTGTTATAAGCCGCCCCGAAATGACGGAGGAGGAATTTGCTGATTTAGCCGGTAATTTCTACTTTCATATTATATGGGGATTCAAGAAGCTGCTTCGCGGCGAGCTTTGGTCGGCTGTCATCTGCGTGAACTCTTACCTGAAAGGACTTCTGCTTAAAATTATCGAGCAATATCAGATAATAACGGCTGATACCGATGTTTGGCACGACGGCAGATTTCTCGACCGCTGGGCGGAGCCGTCGGTTCTGGACGGGCTTGGTTCGTGTTTTTCACGTTACGACAAGACCGACTGCGAAAACGCAATTAAGGCAACGCACGCGCTTTTCGCGGAGCTTTCGAGGGCGGTTGCCGAAAAACGCGGTTATAATTACCCTTATGAAGCGGAAAGCTGCGCCGAACGTTTTCTGAAAGAGCGGCTGTAATGAAAACTCCGTCGAATAAATGTACGCGCTTGTCCGATTTTTTTGGAATATTTTCACAAGATATACATAATCGTATGTTAAAATCATAAAGAATCAGTTATATAAACGGAGGTTTTGCATATGCAAAGATTATTGGTCGTTGACGATGAGGAGCGTATCCGTGAGGTTATCCGCGAGTATGCCGAATTATATGAATTTCAGGTTACAGAGGCTTCCGACGGCATGGAGGCTGTTGACTGTGTTAAAAAGAACGACTTTGATATTATCGTTATGGACATAATGATGCCGAAGCTCGACGGCTATTCTGCCTGCAAGGAGATAAAGAAGATCAAAGATATTCCCGTTATAATGCTTTCGGCAAGGGGCGAGGAATACGACAAGCTGTACGGCTTTGAGGTCGGCGTTGACGATTACGTTGTCAAGCCCTTCTCTCCGAAAGAGCTTATGGCGAGGATCCGCGCCGTTATGGCGAGGGTAAGCGCGTCGAAAAAGACCGAAGACGTTATTACTTATCAGGGGCTTGTTATCAATTTCACTGCCCGCGAGGTAACGATAGACGGTCAGAAGGCGCAGATGACCCCGAAGGAATACGACCTGCTGTTCTACCTCGTGCGCAATATGAATATCGCTCTTTCCCGCGAAAAGCTGCTCGAAGAGGTATGGGGCTTTGATTTCTACGGCGACGACCGCACCGTTGATACCCATATCAAGATGCTCCGAAACAGTCTCGGACCGTATCGCGGGCTTATCGTTACGTTGAGAGGAATGGGTTATAAGTTTGAAAAGATCAACTGAACCCGGGAATCCTGCTGTTAAGCGCGTCAGAAAAAAGGGCGCTCTCAAGCATTATGTATGGCTGTATTTTATGTTTGAGACTCTTTGTATTCTGGCGCTGCTTTGGCTTTTTCAGTATTTTTATCTGCCGAAGTATTACCGTGCGGCAAAAAAGCGCGATGTGGTCTCGGTAGGCGATATGCTCGTTTCGAATTTCGATTCCGAAAAAAGAACGCAGTATGTTCGCGATATTGCTTTCGATTATAATATGTTCATACTTATTATGGACGAAAATATGAATTATGTCGAGTATCAGAACAATATGGGCGACTATTCTTTCATCGGGCAGGACATCACCAATCACGGGTATCAGATATATCTGCTTAGAAAGACGATCGACGACAGCGAAAAGGGCAGCTTTACCAAGCCTTTTCACGGCAATTTCGACCGCGACGAGATTTTTCACGGCAGAGTTTTCACCAGCGGGAACATGAAATACTACATATATCTCGAATCGCCGATCGAGGCTTTCGATTCCACGATAAAGATAATCCGTGAACAGCTGCTGTACATTTCGGTGATATTGTTCGAGCTGGCGTTTATCATAACCGTGCTTATGTCAAGGAGAATATCCAAGCCGATAGAGGAGCTTACCGATACGGCGAAAAAATTCGGTGAAGGTGATTACGAGGTAGAGTTCAAGGCGCAGGGCTACCGTGAGATAGAGGAGCTTTCGGGCGTTCTTGACAATGCCCGCGACGAGATCAAGAAAGTTACCGACCTGAAAAAAGAACTTATTGCGAACGTTTCTCACGACCTGAGAACGCCGCTTACTATGGTGAAGGCTTACGCCGAGATGATACGCGATCTTTCGGGAAACAATCCCGAAAAGCGCGAAAAGCATTGTCAGATAATAATTGACGAGGCGGACAGGCTTTCGGCGCTGGTAAATTCCATTCTTGAACTGTCTAAGCTCGAAAGCTCAAACTCCGAGCTTGAGCTGACAGAGTATTCGGTTCATGCGCAGATCGAGGACGTACTTAAACGCTATACGCTTGTTATCGAGAAGGACGGTTATGATATTCGTTTCGAGCCTGACGATGACAGGTATATTGTCGCCGACCATGACAAGCTGGGGCAGGTGCTGTATAATTTCATCAATAATGCGATAAATTACAGCGGCGAGGAAAAGCATATCCGTATCAGACAGATAAATAAGCAGGGCTTTGTCCGCATCGAGGTCATTGACAACGGACAGGGTATTCCGAAGGATAAGCTCTCGCAGGTCTTTGACCGATATTATCGCGGCGGTAAGGTGAAGCGCGAGACTGTCGGTACGGGACTGGGGCTTTCTATCTGTCAGCAGATACTTAAAAAGCATGAGTTCAAATTCGGCGTGTCGTCCGAGGAGGGTAAAGGCTCGACGTTTTGGTTTGAGGCGAGACAGGCACCGCTCGTTCCGCGAAAGCCAGCAGCGCAGGAGACCTCTGCCGAGATCAAAGAACAGGTATAATAAAAAGCGCTGTCGGGCAGACCGGGAGCGCTTTTTTACAAAGTCACAAAAAACGCAAAGTGAGGACAGACACGGAGTCCGGCGCTCGTGTCCTGCCCCTGCTTTGCGGTTTCGAGGTTTTATAGTTTTTACATTATCTTTCAGCCGCGAAAAATCCTTCCATAAAGACAATATACTGCCGCCATTCAGGGGGCAGCTTTTCTGTAAAGAAACGGGCATAATGCTTATTGTGTTCCAGATAATCGCGGTACATCGCGGTGCTTTCCTCGTCGGGCTTGGGCGTACTTCTAAGCACATCTATTGCGACAAGAACCCTGTCACGCTTACACAATCCGCCCGGTATCCTTTCGTTTGGATAATTTCTGAACAGATCGTCGATCACGCTTCTGTCAAAGAATACGCCGTTCCCGCTGTCGGTATTTCCGCGCAGGACAAACGCTTCAAGCAAAACTTCGTGGACATCTTGATTTTGCAATATCTGACCGGGAGGTATCAGCTTTCGGTAGGTCTTGCCGTTTTCCGTCCAGATAACCCCGTGCAGAGAATCGCAGTCCGGGTGAAACACCTCCGTTTGTTCGTCGGTGACGGCACGGAGATTGGCAAAGTGTACAGCCCTTAAACTGCGGCTTTTTATGCTGAACCTGTTCACATAAATATATTCGCCAAGCTCCGAAGGCTTAATGCTGACATCGGAACCGTTATAAACATAAACGTCAAGATTTTCCGAAGCAGCGTAAGAGGGTATATCGTAGCGGACAGTATTGTCATCACAGAATTTTATGTGAGTGTCTACGGAGAAATACACCCCTTTTTCCTCAAACGAATTGCTGCTGATTTGTATATTCTTGCAGCGGGAAAGGTCGAGCTTTGTGCGGGTTGGAATAGACCTGTTCTCAAAGCGAACGTTAGTGTCAGGATATTTAAGAGAAAATGTTATTGTTTTCTGATTGCCGATCATCAGCACATCTATACAGTTGTAGATGAACGGCACACGGAGCGTGACCATATCGTATTTGTTGAACAGGGGAGTGTTAAAAAATGCCTGCCCCTCTATGTAAGGAACACTGCCTTTTTCGAACGGTAAAATCCTGCTGATGGCAAAGCTCCTCAGCCCGCTCGAATTGAAAGCCTTCTCGCCGATGCTCCGACAGTGTACGGGAATTTCAATATGCCAAAGAGAATTGCAATTTATGAATGCCTCATTCCCTATCCGCACGATTGTTCGCGGCAAATGAATGTATCTCAGCTGACGGCAATCGCAAAACGCCTTATCGGGTATTTCCCCGATACCGTTGGCTATGAGGATGTTTTCGACAAGGCTGCAAGAAAAGCATTTCTCCGAGAGCTTTTTTATTGAGCAGGGAATAGAAACATTTCTGACCTTCGCTTGCTGAAAAGCATTCCTGCCAAGCTCGTTTACTACACAGCCGTCGATCGACGAGGGAACGACAACGCTTTCAGCGCTTCCCGAATAGCGCGTTATGCGTATCCGCCTGCGTGACTTATACCTGAAATGCCAGCCCTGCGCTATCGCTTCGTGTTTGGTCAGCGCGATATTGCTTATGTGTAAATCGCGTTGTATCGGAATATCGGGCGTGTATATCGAAAGTCCCGAGATAAGTTTTTCATCACTCATGTATTCACCTCAGTAATCTATGATCCGGTAATCCTTATAAAACAGTCCGCTGTCTTTAATTTTGGACTCGTGAAGATTTTTCGTTATCGGGTAAAGCACCCTTGAAGCGCCGTCGTCGAAGGTAAGATACGGCTTGAAGGACTTGCTTATCTCGTAATCCGGCGGGAACTGGTTCGATACCCAGCCGGGGTCGCAGGAGTATACATAGATATTGTCACCCGCGAAATCCATAGCTATCGAATGCGTCATCATATTGAGCGAAGCCTTCGCCATGTTGGTGTGAACGTGCCGCGCCAGCTTCTGCCGCTGATTGAATCTGCCTTCGGCGGAGCTGACATTTATTACAAAGCGGTTTTCCGAAACGCCGTTAGCAAGGCACCGCCGCAGACCGTTAGTAAGCATAAATGGCGCTGTCACGTTGATAAGCTGTACCTCTAAAAGCTCTTGCGGGGAAATGCTTTCGGGCTTGCGCACCCAAGAATTGTCATTCTCGGTCTCGCCGTAATCGGTCTGTCTGATACTCGGCATGACAGCGCTGCTGTCGGCGGCGGTTCCGAGCGGTATAAGCGCGGGGCTTTCAAGAGCAAGACTGTTTTCGTGAGCCGCCAGTTCCGCGTAATGGCTGTTCGATTTTTTGACTGTCTGCGCGGCGTTATTTACAAGAATATCCAGCCGCCCACCGCAGAGCCTTTCTATCTCGGCGATAAGATCGATCATTCTGTCAACGCGGATAAGGTCGAAACCTATTATGGTAAGTCTGTCTTTGAAGTCCTGAAAATCGGACTCATTTGAGTAATTCTCCAGAGCCGTCTGCGGATAGCGCGTAACGGCTATTACCCGCGCTCCCTGTCTTAACAGCCGCAGACAGACGGCGTAGCCTATTTTTATCCTGCCGCCCGTGACTACTGCCGTAAGCCCTGTGAGGTCGCAGGAAAGCCCGCGCATTTCGTCGTTCATTTTCTGACAGTCGGCGCAAATTCCGTAATAGTCGATGTTCCGTCTGCGGCAGATAAGGCACATTCTCATAAATTTTCTCCTTGACTTTATCATACCGATGTGATATAATATTCATATCGGTAGTTTATGTAAAACACCCGTCCACAAGCGGGAGAAGCTGCCTTGCAGCCCGACCCCCGCATAGTTTAGTGGAAGAACACCGCCCTGCTACGGCGGACAGCGGCGGTTCGATTCCGCCTGCGGGTCTTAATATTTTACTTGACTATTTCCTACCGATGTGTTATAATAAACACATCGGTAGTTTATATGTAAAACACCCGTCCTCCAAGCGGGAGAAGCTGCCTTGCAGCCCGACCCCGTATAGTTTAGTGTCAGAACGTCATCCCCTCAAGATGAAGACGGCGGTTCGATTCCGCCTGCGGGATTTTGAAACGTACCCTCGAAAAAAGGGTACGTTTTTTCTTTTGGCAGATCAGTCGGCACCGCCTCCGCCGCAGCCCGAGCAGCTTGAACAGCTTGAGCAGCTCGAACAGCCGCTGCCTCCGGAACTGCTGCCGCTCCCGGAAGAAAAGCTGTGGTTTACATAATACAGGAAATAATATGTATCGTCGTTATCCGAAATAATTTCGGTGTATTTCCCGACCTGAACGCTGTTTATAAAGTTCAGTATAGTATAACTGCCGATCTTTCCTGTGCGTTCCAAAAGCTGAAAGCAGTCCTGCGCAGTAATGTTCTGTCCCAGATATTTAGTAAAACTCTGCCAGAGTTTAAGGTCTTTCTTGATGTTCTCGACCTGTCCTTCCGTTTTGAGCTGATTGAACGTCGGGCTGCTTTTTATTGCTTTAGCATATTGCATGACCCATTTGTATAACTCGTTCAGCAAGCCGTGAGCAAAGCTGTTTCCGGCGACGTTTTCCTTCATGCTGCCAAAGTCGATGACGCTGCCGCCTTCCGAGCTTATCATGGGGAACATTTTGCAGAGCATATCAAGAAACGCTCTGTCCATGCTGCTCTGTACCTCGTCCCATTCGCCTGCGGGAAATGCCCGGTTTATCAGCAGCCCCTGCGGGGTAATGGTGATATATCCCTTTTTGTGCAGATCGAAAAGCTCGGTATAGAACAGTTTCAGATAGCTGTCATTCGAATAGATATTTCTGAACGGCGGCATATTATACCATATATAAGGGATCCCGCTTGCTTCAAGGCGGTCGGCTGCGTCTTTCATGAAATCGGGATCTTCCTTCGTCAGCTTCTTGTAGCGGCGCTTTCTTGCTATCGGTATGCTTGCTATTGCTCCGATCGGTATAACTAACAGTCCGCCTGTTATAGCCATTGCGGCGGCAACATCGGAGGAATCATTCGATTTGAGCGCAGACTCCGGGATAACAACGTCTGTCACTCTTGTAAGATCGTGGAAGTTATCGCTCGACATATCAAATCTTAGCTTGTACATTCCCGAATGGTTGCTGCTGGTAAAAGTTACTGCATCCTTGCTGACCGTTCCGCTGCCGGTGGAAACGGTGTAATTCATGGTGTTGTCCTCAGCGGGAAGTAATACTGTTGCATTCACGCTGCCTACCTCTTTCGGGAAGTTTTCCCCTATCGGTCGGAGACAAAATTCCGCTCTGCCGTTCTCGTTGAGCCTGACGGCTTTCGGCAGTTTGTAATATATCTCATATTCAACGGTCTCATTTTCCGATTTCCTTATCCAGCTGATCGTGTATCTGTCACTTTTTGCCACGGCGCAGTAATGAGGTTCAGGGTCGTCCAATCTTTCATCTGATTTTGTATACTCTGCGTCAGCGCCGTTAATCCGCCCCTTACCTATGGCGATCTCTTTAAAGTATTCAAGCTGATTCGGTGGATTGTAAATATCCTTGCTGAACCGCGAAAAACTGCCCTTTTCAAAGGTTATCTTCCATATCTCACCAATTGCTATGTCGCCGTTTTCGTACACGATGACCGTAAAATCCGCGCTGTCTACGCGGTATTCCTTTTCGTCTGCGCGGGCGTAAAGCGGCAGCGCGATAATTGAAAAGATCATAATGAAGATAATAAGGAACAAATATTTCCCGAACCGCTTTCGGCTTTCAGTTCTCACGCTTGTTACCTCCTTGAAATTTGTAATAGCAATTAATATCCTTTCCGTTAAGACTGCCCGTAACGGCGTAGGTCAGGCATTTAGCCCCGCCCCTGCAAAGGTGAGCCTTCGGGCAGTAAAGGCAATCGTCGGGTATCGTTTCTTTTGAAAGCTCCGCGATCACGGGACTGCTTTTATAAATACTAAGCATATCATTTTCAAAGCAGTTCCCGAGTGGTATGGGGAGCCGTCGGCAGGGCAGCAGAGTTCCGTCCGCCAGCAGCGTAAGCAGGGTAGTTCCTGCGGCGCAGTGATAATAGCAATCGCCGCCCTCCAAAAATTGCAGCGAGCGGTTCAGATGAACTTCGGTGTGTGAAAACAGCCCTTTGCGCCCGTGTTCGCGGGTGAGTACTTTAAGCGTTTCACGGAATTGCGCGTTGTCAAGAATATCCTCGCAGCTGCCGCCAATGGGTATCAAACGGTCAGCCCAAAAACGGTCTATCCTGTTTTTTCTGACAAGCCTGATAACGTCTTTAAGCTCATGATAGTTTCTTTTGTGGCAGGTGAAAGCCGCCATTGTCTGAATCCCCGCATTTCCGAGATTTTTCAGCCCTTCGAGGGCTTTGTCAAAGCTGCCCCTGCTGCGCACGCTGTCATGAGTTTCGCGTGTGCCGTCTATGCTCACCTGAACGAAAGAAAGCCTTGAAAAGCCCGAAAGTCTTTCGGCGGCGGCAGGGTCGATAAGCGTTCCGTTAGTCAGCAGCCCGAAGGTAACGCCGCTTTCTTCAAGCAGCGAAAGCAGCGGGAAAAGGTTCTCCGACAGAAGCGGTTCGCCGCCCGTGATGTTGATGTGTCCCCGATAGCCGTACTCGCGGCAGAAGTCCGTGTACTGCTCAAAAATCTCTTTCAGCTTAATGAACGAGGATTCGGCGGCGCGTTCGTCCTGATAGCAATGGGTGCATTTCAGGTTGCACCGATGCAGGATATGCCATTGCAGGATATGCTTTTTTAAGGCGTTGTTCATCAGATCACCTGCTTTTCTTGTTCATTTATTATTATAACACTATTCATATAGTTTGTCAATAATAATGAGAGATTTCGAAAAAACCGAACCAACCCGCAAAGTGAGGGCAAACCAAAAGTCTTAGGAATGGGGTGGCTGCATTAACTATGTTAATGCCAGCAAGCTCGTGCAAGGGGATAACCCTTTTTCAGAAGGGCTTCTCCCGGAGACTGAGCGGTTCAAGTATCGTGAGAAATAGCAAGATTTAAATCGGTTCAAAAATAAAATCGGCAATTTCTTTGTTTCCGTCACGTTTTGCAGATTTTATCAATTTGCTTGTTTTTGTTAGCTTTTATTAAAATTGCCGATTTTATTTTTGACCGTTCGATCCTGCGTATTTTGGGGGATTTGCTTAATATGTTGGCTTTGCTTGGTTGCGCCTGCGGCGCAATGGGGGCGCTGAAACCAGTGTCTGTCCTCACTTCGCGTGTTCTCTTTTTTCGAAATTTACAAAATATTAACTTTTCTTCTTAATTTGCTAACGCACAGATATTGTATTTTTCTTCAAAAGGTTGTATAATATTATTTGTATTAACGTTTTGCAGAAAGGAACTGAATAATATGGATTACGCAAAGGAATCGCTTAAACTGCACGAAAAATGGAACGGCAAGCTGGAGGTAATAACCAAATGCCCTCTTGAAACGAGGGACGATCTTTCGCTCGCCTATACTCCCGGCGTAGCGCAGCCCTGCCTTGAAATACAGAAGGACGTAAGCAAGAGCTACGAGCTTACAGGGCGTTCCAATCTCGTAGCGGTAATTACCGACGGTACGGCGGTGCTTGGTCTCGGCGACATCGGACCCGAAGCCGGTATGCCCGTTATGGAGGGCAAATGCGCTCTGTTCAAGGCTTTTGGCGGGGTTGACGCTGTTCCGCTGTGCGTCCGCTCGAACCCCGTTGCTTTGAGATAGAACGCCGTTTAAAGGAGATCAGCGACATTCCGATATTCCATGACGACCAGCACGGCACGGCAGTTGTAGTGCTTGCCGCTATGATGAACGCGCTTAAGCTCACGGGCAAAAAGCTCGGCGACATCAGGGTAGTAACAAGCGGCGCGGGCGCTGCGGGTATCGCTATAATCAGGCTGCTTATCGCTATGGGACTTAACGATGTTGTTCTTTGCGACAGGAACGGCGCTATCTACAAGGGAAGAGAAGGTCTCAACAAGGAAAAACAGGAAATGGCAGAGATAACCAATAAGCAGCTCCGCAAGGGTACGCTTGCCGATGTTATTAAGGGCGCAGATGTGTTTATAGGTGTTTCGGCTCCGGGCTGTGTTACTCCCGAAATGGTAAAGAGCATGGCGAAAGACCCGATTATATTTGCTATGGCTAACCCTGTTCCCGAGATCATGCCCGACCTTGCGCGTGAATCGGGTGCGGCTGTTGTCGGTACAGGCAGAAGTGATTTCCCGAATCAGATCAATAATGTTCTTGCGTTCCCGGGAATATTCAGGGGCGCTCTTGACGTTCGTGCAAGCGACATCAACGATGAAATGAAGATCGCCGCCGCGAAAGCCATTGCGGATTATATCAAGGACGAGGAGCTTTCCGCCGATTACATAATTCCGTCGGCGCTTGACAGGGGAGTAGCCGCTGCCGTAGCTGCCGCCGTTGCCGAAGCTGCGAGAAAATCCGGCGCAGCAAGGCTTTAATCATAAGAAATAATATCGAAAGCCCGTCACCGTGTTTTGCGGCGGCGGGTTTTTATTATAAATGAGCATTTTCGGTAAAAAGAAAAACGACAAACAGCGCAAAGTAGGGGCGGACACGGGATCCAGCGCCCGTGCGCTGGCGAGGGGTCGGCATGAACGCTAAAGCGTTCATGCAGGGGCGAGGAGCCTCCAAGCGGGGTATGGGGCAGAGCCCCATTTGCGCCGCAGGCGCAACAAACGCAAAACCGACCGAACAAAAATAAAATCGGCAATTTCGAGAAATACTGACAAAAACAAGCGAAGTGATAAAATCAGCATAACAGAGCGGAAACAAGAAAATTGCCGATTTTATTGTGCGAAAGAGCGCAGCGATTTTCGCACAAGAGAAACGTGGGGTAAGCACACTTATACTGCCCTCTATTCCAAATGCCGCAATAGATTCGTGCAGAGGCGGATTTTATCAGGGCGCACGCCCGCAGACGGGCTGTCGCCCTTCAAGGGTGTGCAAACGCATGTATGAGCAAGCTCATACTTGAAAATTCGCCTATGTGCGAATATATTGTGACATTTGGAATAGAGGGCAGTATATAATTTGCAAGATTATTAATCGAAAAAAACGCCCGCAGAGGATATATTTTTCTTTCCTCCTGCGGGCGGGTGTCTCAGCTTTGATTATTAAGTCTTAGTTCAAAAGCAAGTAGCCGAGACGTTTTTATTCATCCGTTTTGCTGTTTCTTTTTAAATGAAGTTTACCTTTATGTCTCCGGTATTGTTGGTAACTGTTACGGGTATTTTTCCGTTGTTTGCAGCGGTGCCTTCGGAGATCTTCTGACCGTTTACCTTTACGTCGCCGAGATCGGTCTTCGCCGATACATTGTAATCGCTGCCCTTAAGATCGAGCTTCGCGCTGCCGAGATCGAGCTTGCAGGTGATCGAGCCGCTCGCGGAAGTCTCACTGAGTTTAACATCTCCGCAATGACCGGAGAGATCGAGCGTATCAGAGGTAATGCCTTCGAGCTTTATGTCGCCGAGATCGTTTTCAGCCGTGAGCTTGTTTACCGCGCCCGCGCTGAGTTTAACATCTCCCGCGTGCTGGGTGATATTTGCCGATTCGGATTCAAGCGTGCAGTTTTCGAGCTTAATATCTCCGAGATCGTTTATAACGGTAAAGCTGCCGCCTGCCGTTGTCTGCTTGACGTTGTTCAGCTTTGCGTCGCCGCAGTTGCATTCGATATGGATATTCTTAGCTGTAAAGTTTTCTATCTTGACATCGCCGAGAGACAGCTTAATATCGGTCGAATCAAACTCTTCTTCGGGAAGATAGAGATAAAATTTTGTGGAGGTGTTTGCGGCGTTGCCGATATTGAATAACGTGATATTATTGATAGTTTTGTTGTAATCGTAGGTGAAACCGATCTCAGCCGAATCGGTCACGGAAACCATATCCTTCTTGACATTCTCGCATTTCAGGTAAGCGCCTTTTCCCTGTGAGGAGGGCTTGATATAGAGGTCAGCGCCGGATTTGATGTCAACTTTTATGTTCGATATGTTTCCGTTAAAGCTGTATTCGTAGCTGTCAAGTCCCAGCGCCTGCGAGAACTTTTCGGGAGTGCTTGCCGCTTTAGCAAAAAGAGGAACCGAAACGCCCGTACCGCCTATCGTGAGCAGAGCGCCGAGTATCAGCGCAGTTTTGCTGAAATACTTCTTTACGTTTTTGAAATCGCGGTCGCAGTTCTCGCTGAAAATCCCAAACAGGAAGTGGCAGAACTTTTTAGCTGTTATCAGAAGCCCCTTTGAAGCCGCACGCACGGGAGCGAAAAACAGAAGGGTAAGTCCCGCCAATGCGATGCCCGCAAAGAATACGGGAACGGCGTAGCCCAAGTATTTGCTTATCCAGCGGAAGGTCTCGAAAACAGCCGCTGCCGCGCCTGCGGGAAGGGATATAAATACCGACCAGATCGTTATCAGTATAGAGAAGATAATAACGAACACGGACAGCCATAACGGAGATGTGAGTATCAGCGCGGCAATTTTAGCGCCGGGGTCTTTGCTTTTGCGTTTTTCGTAGTTATATGCACCGTTATTATCGTATGCGCCGTACTGTGCCGCATTGTTCGTGTAGCCGTAGCTGCCCGCGAATTGTGGGCGCGACCAGCCGTTTTCCTTGATGATGCGCTCCGCGAGCTGTTCGGGAGTGCCGAGCTTTGTCATCTGTCCGGCGGGGTCGTCAGCATCCTCAATAAGCTCGATATAGTAGTTGACTGCCTGGCTTACCTCGTTCTGGTCAAAGCCCGCAAGTGCCGAAAAAAGCCTTGCTCTGTATTCTTCAATGGTCATATTCATTGTCCTTCAGCTCCTTCTTCTTTCTTTCTGATGAGCAGACTGTCTATACTGTCTACATATTCCTGCCAGTCGTTGCGGTATTGCCACAGCACGTTCCTGCCGTTTTGCGTTATCCTGTAATAACGGCGGTTCCTGCCCATGTACGGCATATCGTATACCTCAAGCAGACCATTGTTTTGCAGCCTTCTGAGAACGGGGTACAGCGTCGATTCGGATACCGAGATACTTTGCTGAATATCCTTGGTGATCTTGTAGCCGTAGCAATCTTCGTTCTCTGTTACCGCGAGCACCAGAGCATCAAGCAGTGCCGCGCTTATCGGAAATGAACTCATCCGATCGCCTCCTTTGTTTCTTTCTGTATGATATTATACAGCATATAATATGATTTGTCAATATATATATGGTGATTTATAATATTTTCTCTGATATGATATATTTCGAGATATAATACTGTGCTTTGTATGTATATTATGCACAAAATATTAAGAGACTTTCGCTTTGTCTGCTGATTAAGTTATAATGCCCTCTATTCCAAATGCCGCAATAGATTCGTGCAGAGAAAATTCGCCTATGTGCGAATATATTGTGGCATTTGGAATAGAGGGCAGTATAATTATGTTAATGAAAATAAGCTGATTCCGCAGAAAAAAATGAATGACAGGCTGTTCATAATGATATATAATATAGTAAACGTTGGAATATATGCAAAGCCGCCGAAACCGCAAAGCACGGGCGCTGAACCCCGTGTCCGTAACTACTTCGCGTTTTTCGTTTGTTTTGCGCAAATATCTTTTATATGTTTAAGTATGTTTCTATAAATGAGCGTCTTTGGTCAAATTGCATAGATAACTATTGTT
>CACYSH010000104.1 GCA_902776945.1 uncultured Ruminococcus sp. | reverse complement strand
TCTGCTGTGTATTCGTCACGATCCTCTTCGAAGCCATCCCCCTCCCCAACAAGTTCATTGTAACGCTTCTCGAAGCAATCGCTGATATATTTCAGGAAGACAAGACCCAGCACCACATTCTGATACTCTGATGCAGTCAGATTACCACGAAGCTTATTCGCACTATCCCATATACGGTCTTCAATAGATTTCTCTTTTATTACTTTTGCTTTCTTTGCCATTTATCTTTTATTTCTTATCATCATTTTCCTCTTTCTTCGTCAGTGAAACACGCACTGTGTAACCCTTGTACTCGCCTGCCCGTACTGCCACATTTTCGACAGAATTTTTGGGCATACTTTCGATGAACTCAATCATCTCGTCAAGTATATAATCTCTCGCCTTGTGGGTCTTTGCGAACGCTTCGGCGATAATATCGTAGGTAAGACCGTCAACCTTGATGTCAACCTGAATGGCGGTGATACCCTTCTTGGTGCCGCCTACCTTGAAGTCCATGTCTCCGTAGAAGTCTTCAAGACCCTGAATATCTACCATAGTCATCCATTCGCCGTTCTCCTTGGTGATAAGACCGCAGGAGATACCCGCAACGGGTGCCTTTATCGGAACGCCAGCGTCCATAAGAGCAAGGGTCGAGCCGCAGATAGAACCCTGCGAGGTCGAGCCATTCGAGGAAAGAACCTCAGAAACCATTCTTATAGCATAGGGGAAGTCCTCAACCGAAGGAATAACAGGCACAAGAGCCTTTTCGGCAAGAGCGCCGTGACCGATCTCACGTCTGCCGGGCCCTCTTGAAGGCTTGGTCTCGCCTACCGAATAGCTCGGGAAATTGTAGTGGTGGATATATCTCTTGGCAACTTCCTCGTCGATACCGTCGAGCTTCTGCGCGTCGCTTACGGGACCCAGCGTGCAGATAGTAAGCACCTGAGTCTGACCGCGTGTGAAAAGACCTGAACCGTGTACTCTCGGCAGCAGACCAACTTCGGCGGCAAGCGGACGAATCTCGTCGATACCTCTGCCGTCAACGCGCTTGCCCTCGTAGAGCCAGTTGCGGACGATCTTCTTCTGGAGCTTGTACATAGCTTCGTCAAGCATAGCCGCCTGATCAGGATACTGCTCGTCATATTTTTCGTGGATAGCGTCATAGATAGGTTTAAGTCTCGCGTCGCGAACGTTCTTGTCGTCGGTGTCGAGAGCTTCCTTGACCTGCTCGCCGACCATAGCCTCCATTTCGTCAAGCAGATCGTGGTCTATCTCCATAGACTGGAACTCAAACTTGGGCTTGCCGATCTGCGCCTTGATCTCGTTGATGAAGGTTATCATCTTCTTGATCTCCGCGTGACCGGTCTTGATAGCTTCAAGCATAAGGTCGTCGGGAACTTCGTCTGCGCCCGCTTCGATCATAACGATCTTTTCCATAGAGCCGGCAACGGTAAGGTTCAGCCTGTTGTTCTCACGCTGTTCAAGAGTAGGATTCAGCACGATCTCGTCGTTTACAAGACCCACGCTGATACCCGCAACAGGACCGTTCCACGGAATATCGGAGATAGAAATAGCGATAGAAGCCGCGCACATACCCGCGATCTCGGGCGAGCAGTCGGGGTCAACAGCCATAACAGTCATTACAACCGATACATCGTTTCTCATGTCCTTGGGGAACAAAGGTCTTATCGGGCGGTCAACCATTCTTGAAGCAAGGATAGCCTTGTCGGTGGGCTTGCCCTCGCGCTTGGTAAACGAGCCGGGGATCTTGCCTACCGCGTAGAGCTTTTCCTCGAAGTCAACGGAAAGCGGGAAAAAGTCGATGCCGTCGCGGGGCTTTGCCGAAGCGGTAACGTTTGCCATAACGACAGTCTCGCCGTAGCGTACCCAGCATGAGCCGTTAGCCAGTCCGCAGGTCTTGCCGGTCTCGACTATGAACGGTCTGCCGGCGTATGTAGTTTCAAATTTTCTGTAATTTTCAAACATCATTCAGCCATTCCTTTCAAAATCAATCTATTAGTCGGAAACGGTGAACAATTTAGCAAAAAACACAGCCGGCGATCATATTCGCAGGTTCTGTTCATTGCTAATGACGTTCACCGTCGCCGTTTCCTGATGCTTCATAAAAACACTTAAAGGCAGAAACGGACGAATCCGTTCTGCCCGGGTGTTTTATTGGTCGATTACTTACGGATACCGAGCTTGTCGATAACAGCTCTGTATCTTTCGATGTCCTTGGTCTTGAGATAAGCAAGGAGGTTTCTTCTCTTACCAACCATTTTAAGCAGACCTCTTCTGGAGTGATGATCCTTCTTATGGGTCTTCAGATGCTCGGTAAGGTCGTTGATCCTCTTGGTAAGGATAGCAACCTGAACCTCGGGCGAGCCTGTGTCGGTAGCGTGAGTTCTGTTAGCTTCAATAACAGCTGTCTTTTCGTCTTTTCTAAGCATTTTCAATACCTCTTTCAATAATTTTTTCCTGCAAGGAAGGCAAGGGCGGGTATAGTTCTCCGTCGGAGCTTGACCCCCTGTCTGCCGTGCGGAACAGTTTGTTCCAATTGCAATTGGAATCGCCGTGCCGAATACACGACTTTATTATTATACAACATTTTTTGGAATATGTAAAGAGCGTTCACAAAAAATTTACATATATCCGCTGTCCAACATTCACGAAAGCTCCAGACTTATCCATTCGTTTTCCGTGCCGCATTCCGGACAGCCGACATAAATCGTTATCCAGTCGAAAATATCCGCGAAGTCGTCGGGCGAAAACCTTTCGGGGTCGTCCGAAACTACCTCCTCGATGAACTGCTGCCTGTCCTCCTGCTCGATCGCAAGCCTTATATTGAACGCGCCCGAGCCGCAGTCCGCGCAGCGCATTTCTTCAAGGCTGCCGTCATCTGCTGACTTGCAGCTGCCGCACACACAGCCGTCGTAGCTGTGCTTTGCTTCGTCAAATAACAGGTGTTTTTGACCGCAGTTTTCGCAGACCGCCGCGACCTTCAAGCCGTCTCTTTCGCCGTAGCCAAGCGTACTGTCATATTCCGCATCGTTGTTGTGAAGTATTCCGAACCGTTCGCAGCCGCAGGTGCAGACTATCTTCCCTGCGATATTGTTTTCGTCCGAATGATCTTCATCGACCGCGATAATGCCTTTCAGATGCTTCGGGACAGTATAGCTCATTTACTGTTCACCTCATTTATCAGGTATGCAGGAACAGCTTATTCCACTGGTTGTGCTCCTTGCCGTCCTCTTCCTCATCTGCGTCAGCTCCGAGCAGACCGTTCTGCTGTTTTGCCGCCGTGAGGGTGTTCTGCATGAGCATAGCAATAGTCATGGGACCCACGCCGCCGGGAACAGGAGTTATCCAGCCCGCCTTGTCCTTGCAGTTCTCGAAATCAACGTCGCCGCAGAGCTTTCCGTTCTCGTCCCTGTCCATGCCAACGTCGATCACCACAGCGCCCTCCTTGATATAATTAGCGGTGATTATCTTAGGCTTACCGACCGCCGCTACAAGAATATCCGCCTGTGCGCATACCTCCGGAAGATTTTGCGTTTTGGAGTGGCAGATAGTTACGGTGCCGCTTTCGTGCAGCAGCAGCATTGCCATAGGCTTGCCGACGATATTGCTGCGCCCGATAACCACGCACTGCTTGCCCTTTACCTCAACGCCCGTCGAATGGATAAGCTCCATAACGCCCGCGGGGGTGCAGGGCAGGAAGCTGTAATCGCCGATCATTATTTTGCCGACATTCACGGGGTGGAAAGCGTCAACGTCCTTTTCGGCGCTGATGTTGTTGATTATCACCTTGTCGTCCAGGTGCTTCGGCAGCGGCAGCTGAACAAGTATGCCGTTTATTTTGGGGTCTTTGTTGAGCGCGTCAACAAGCTCCAGAAGCTGCTGCTCGGTGGTCTCCTCGCGGAGCGCATACTCATAGGACTTGAAGCCCACCGCCTCGCACGCGAGCTTTTTGTTGCGGACATATACCTTAGAAGCGGGGTCTTCGCCGACGATAACTACCGCCAGACCTACCTCAATGCCCTTTTCCTCTTTCAGCTTTGCCGTTTCAGCCGCTATACGCGCCTTAACGTCCGCCGATACCTGTTTTCCGTCGATTATCCTGCCCATGTTCATTCGATCCTTTCGTCAGTTTTCTGTATTATTACTATCGTTTTCTTTATTATCTTCAGCATTGTCAACAGCGTTATCGCTGCCGTCGTCGTCCGCGAGTATCGACTTGTACCCGTCGTCGGACTTGCCCGCCGCCTTCGGAGGTTCGCTGGCGTACCCGCCGAAATTCAGCGCGTATTCGTATTTGAGCGCCTTGTATTCGTCCGTCCTGCCCGACTGCTTCGCGGCTTTCAGCTTTTCTTTAAGCTCCTTTTTCTTTTCGGCAAGCTCAGCTGCCTTTTTCTTAGCCTCTTCCTTTGCGCCCTTGCCGAATTTCGCGTCATATTCCTTTTCAAGCTCAATGAAGCTCTCGCCCGCCTTCTTTGCCGAAGCTATGCGCTTTTTAATGTCAAGGCGTTCTTTTTCGTCCTTTTCATATTTCGCGAGCGCCGCCATTTGCCGCTTTGAAAGCTCTGTCTGGCTGAAAAACGTATATCCGCCGCGCTTTGCCGAGCTGCGGAAAATTATTATCAGCACGAAAGAAGCAAGAAAGCAAGTCCCCGCCACGAGCTGCGATACCTTTATATTAGCGATGTAAAGCGAATCGGTGCGCGTACCCTCAATGAAGAACCGCCCCAGTCCGTACAGTCCGGCGTACATCAGGAATATCTCACCGTCGAATTTCTTGTGATTGAAATATAAATGCAGGAACAGAAATCCCGCCGCGCACCACAGCGATTCATACAGAAAGCACGGGTGAACGGGCGCGTATGAGGACACCTTGCCGCCGAGATCGTCGTAATGCTCGCTGATGTAGCGTATTGTCTCGGAACTCATCATGCCCCATGGGAGGTCGGTGTTTTCGCCGAAGCATTCCTGATTGAAGAAATTGCCCCAGCGCCCTATTGCCTGTCCGATAAAGAAACACGGCGCGGCGACATCGACCATTGCGGCGAGTTTAAGCCCGCGCATTACCGTGACGATACCGCCGACCAATATCGCGCCGATTATACCGCCGTAAATGGCAAGTCCGCCGTCGCGGTAGTTAAAGAAATCCGACCACGAAGCATTCGCGTTAAAAGCGATATAATATGCTCTTGCGCCGAGCAGCGCACCGATAAAGCCCGATATAACAGCATCGGTGGCGCGGTCGGGGTCAATGCCTACGGGCTTCATCTTTTTAAAGCCGTACAGCATCGCAAGCAGGATACCGACGGCGATAAGAAATCCGTACCAATAGATATTGAAATTTGTTCCGGGAATAGTCAGGAACACCCGGCTGACGGGTATGCCTTTTTGGAAAATACTTTCGCCGCTGCCGAAATTCGGGAAAAACACCTTATTTGGCGCTTCCTGTATCGTCTCGCGCATTTCGCGGGAAACGTCTTCGGCTAACAGCGTTAATGTCTGTGTCATCAGAGTCTTCCTTTCATAAAGAGGTTAATAAGCAAGCAAAGCCACAAAGAAACCCGCGAAGCGGAAAATGGGTCAAGGGGCTTCGCCCCTTGCGGGGTATGGGGCGGAGCCACATTCAAATCAGCCGCACGCCCGACAATCTTACCGACCGACACCATCTGCGTGCGGCTGCCTTCCTTTGTGCGAAGTGAGCGGAGCGAACCGCACGAACGCAGTTCGCGCCGCAATCTGTACCCGCCAGCATTTTCTTTCCGGTGGGGCAGAACGCGGTTCGGCACTTTCCTGACGTTTCAACTGACTTGCGCCGCTGTTGGACGAAAATCGCTGCGCTCTTTCGTCCAATAAAATCGGCAATTTACTTGTTTCCGTCACGTTTTGCCGAATTATCATATTGTGCGTTTTTGTCACTTTTTCTTGAAATTGCCGATTTAATTTCGGGCGGTCAGATCGCGGTTCTTACTTGACTTTGTGACTGATGTTAGCTTTGCGTGGGTTGCGCCTACGGCGCAAATGGGGCTCTGCCCCATACCCCGCAAGGGGGCTCCTCGCCCCCTTGACCCCTCGCCAGCGCACCGGCGCTGGATCCGGTGTCCGCCCTCACTTGCGTTTTTTATTTCACCACCGATACCGCCATATTCTCACGGCATATAAAACGATTTATCGCCGCTTCAACTCCCTCAATGGTCACTTTCTCAAGAACTCTGCCCTCCGCAAACATATCCACTCCGTTATAATACGCGGAAAGCATACCGTCGGTACAGGCTTCGGGATTATCAAGCCGCTTCACAAGGTCGCCGAACTCGGCACGCTTCATAAGCTCAAACTCCTCACGGTCAAAACCGTTCTTCCTTACCTCATCGACGGCTTCAAGAATATACTCCGCCACACGCTCGGGCTGCTCGCTCTCGCCCTCGAAAAGCAGCGCAAAATAGCCCTTTCCGGTAAAGAACTGATACCCCAGCCCGCCCGCGATCAAATGCTCGTCGGTAAGGCGCTTGTACAGCGGCGACATGGTACCCGCCAGCAGCTCCAGCCCGAAATAGACCTCCGCTTCTTTTTCAAGGCGCTCCATTCCCGAATAAGCAGGGCATTTGAACCCGATAGAGAATATCGGCATACCAAGCCCCATTTCGGTCTTGACAAAAGGCTCCGCTATCTCCGCAGGCTCCTCCGGCAGACGTATTTCAAGGTGCTTGTCCTCGCAGGACTTCAAAAGCTCATCGCAAATTTCGATGACCTTATCTATCTCGAAATTTCCCGCAGCGGTCAGCACCATATTGTTCAGATCGTAAAATGCGTAATAGCACTTGTAAAGCAGCTCGGGCGTTATCTGTGCTATCGACTCCTCCGTGCCGCCTATATCTATGCGGACAGGGTGAGCGCTGTACATCGCCCTGAGCAGCTCGTGGAAGCAGCGGCAGCGCGGTATATCGAGAGTCATGCGTATCTCCTGCGCGATTATCCCCTGCTCCTTCTGCACGTTTTCCTCCGTAAAATACGGCTTCTGCACAAAGCTCAGAAGTATACGCAGCGATTCGTAGAAATTCTCGGTGCAGGTAAAAAGGTAGGTCGTGTTCTCGTATCCGGTCATGGCGTTGCCGTCCGCTCCGGTAGCCGCATAAAGCGCAAAAACGTCGCAGTCCTCGTTTTCGAACAGCTTATGCTCCAGATAGTGCGCTATGCCATCGGGAACGTTGACGAAATCCTCCTCGTCGTCTGTCTTGAAGCAATTGTTTATCGAACCGTAATCGGTGCTGAACATCGCGGAGGTGAATTTATAGCCCTCCATAGGGTAAAGCAGCAGGTCAAGCCCCGACTTATGATGAACGACCGTATAGCTGTCGCCCGTGCGCTCGTTGACTATTTTTTCGCTGACGGTCTCTCTCATACTTCCTCCTCCTCGTTTTCGGGCGTGCCGTTTTCCGACGCTTCATATACAAACACGGTATCAAGTACCAGCGAGGAAAGCGCTTTAAGCACGCGCCCGCGGTCTACTTCCTTTATCATCTCTTCGGCTTCGGCGGGGGTGAGCATATCGCCCCGCGTGAAACGCCGGAAGAACCAGGCGTTCATATCGGCGCTGAAATCGTAAGCCGAGCGCACCGCGCTGATGTAGTAGCGCCTTGTGTTTTCAAGCTCGTCGTCGGTAAAATCTCCGTTTTTGAGCAGTTCAAGCTGACGTTTTATCTCGTCGATAGCCTTCTGCTCGTTGCCCCTGCCCACGCCGCTGTCCACAACGAGCGTGTTTACGTCGCCCGACACGGAGGACTGGCAATAGTAGCACAGAGAGAGCTTTTCACGCACGTTCACAAACAGCTTTGAGAACGGTGTGCCGCCATAAATCAGCGAAGCCATTCTGAGCGCAAATTCGTCCTCGCCGTCGAATTTGTACACGATTATCAGCTTTGACTGCGACTGCGATTCGGTCTCCGTGACGAACTGCGGCTCGGTGCGTATCTTCGAAAGCGTGGTCATATTTTCTATATTTTCGCCCGTATAGCTGCGGCTTTTTGCGAAATCCGTAAAGCGTTCCTTTATAAGCTGCCTGGCTTCGGTATTGGTGCCGCCGCCGCAGAAGCTGATACTGATAAACGCGGTATCGAGCAGATTCTTGTAAGCCTCCGCCGCGCATTCGTTCGTCAGAGCCTCCGCGTCTTCAAGCGTGCCTAAAGTATTAAGCTCCATAGGCTCGCCCGCGAAGGTCAGCTGTCTCGCCCTTTCGAGGGCGTAGCTGTGACGGTTGTTTTTCTGCTTTCTTATCATCGTGATAAGGTCGTGCTTTGCGTTTTCAAAGCTCGTTTGGTCGAAAAGCCCGTCCGTAAGATTCGGCTCGAGTATGCAGTCAAGCAGCAGCCGCGCCAGTTCAAGCGTGACCTTTTCGCCGCCGAAGGTGAACCTGTCGGCTATCGAGGTAGCCGAAAAGCCCGTCACCGCGTAATTTCCCACCGAATAATTAAGCGCTCCGAACTGCGCTCCGTAAAGGCGCATTATCTCCTTTGAGAGCAGCTTTTTTTCGGGAAAACGCGCACAGCTTTCCGAAAGCAGCTTTGAGACAAGGCGGTATCTTTGAGGCATGACCCTTCCGATCGGAGTAATGAACCTCACGATGACCGTTTCCGTCCTGAATTTATCGTCCTGAGTATTGGTAAAAATCAGCCCGTTTACGGGGCTTTCCTTGCCGAGTTTCAATGCCATAGCTCATGATCTCTCCTTGTATTTTTATATACATCGGATATTATATCACATAATCGTCCGCGTTTCCATAGTTTTCACTAAAATTTCATATTGCGGGAATATCCGTCAATCCACAACGGTATATTCAAGATTCTCCCAGTGAAGGCGTGTTCCCTCGTCTGATTCCTCCGGGATAAGCGCCCTTGCTATTGTTACCTCCACGCCCGCCGTATCGCGCAGAACGGCGTAATCGCCGTCTATTCTGATTACTGTATAGTCTTTTGGTTCCATATTTTTCTCCTTGCTGAAAAAAATTTATCAACGTTTAATTTTGCTTGTTATATGTTTATGCAGGGGCGAGCATGGCATGAACTTGTTAATGCCATCGCCCGTGAATTGACCGTCCGGTCGGATTTCGCGCTTCGTAGGGCGGGGGCTTGCTCCCGCCCGTGACTTGTTCTCCACAATGCGATATTTCCGACCTTCGCGCAATTATTTGCAAAAATCGCTTCGCTCTTTTGCAAATATAAAATCGGCAATTTCTTTGTTTTTGAAAGATTTTGCTGATTTATTCACTTCTGCGTTTTTGTTCGCTTTTCTTGAAATTGCCGATTTTATTTTTGAACCGTTCTGTTTTCTTTCTCCGAGCTGTTTGTCTTAGCTCCACGCTTTTGTGGGGGAAACCCTTCTGAAGAAGGGTTATCCCCTGCACGAACTTGTTCGTGCCACCCCCTTCCTAAGACTTTTGATATGCCCTCACCTTTGCTTGGTTTTGGGCTTTGCGCTTATCTATTATCTTTAAAATCCCGACTTGCATATGGTGTATGAAAAACGCCTGTTTAGCGGTACTTTTTTAGTGAGAAGCCTTGTTTTGACATATTCAGCAAGTCAAATTCAGT
>CACYSH010000103.1 GCA_902776945.1 uncultured Ruminococcus sp. | reverse complement strand
TGATGTTTGAAAACTCGCCTTTGAGATTTAACAGAACCTCTGTCATCTCATATTCAAAAAGCTCTTTTCTTCTTGCGATCTCAGCTTCAGAGAGGATCTCAGCCTCGGTGAGATTATTATCAGTATTATTCATAGTTCTCCTTTAACAACTTTTACATTATTTTTTCTCTGCACGGTACAATTCATGTATCGGATCATTCACAAAGGTTATCTGAATCCTTTGTATGTATACGCCGACCGCCGCCATTGCAGCGCCGCCAAAACCGGTTGCGCGTCGCTGCCAAAGCGGTCGGGCATCATACTTATGCAAGAGCTTTTGTAAACGATCTTTCAGAAAAAGCCTTCTTAGCCGAGATCCTGAGGAATGTTCTCGGCGATCTGCTGGTCTGCTTCCTGCATGGTCTTGATGTTCTGCTGGAGCAGCTCGGCGAGACCGCGGATCATCTCGGGAATCTTGGAGCCGGTGTACTCAAATACAGGACCGGTCATGAAGGAGAGGAGCTTGTCCTTGCTGTCGCCTTCCCAAGCGGAAACAGCCTGCTCGAAGTCGTTGTTCAGCTTGTTAGCTGCGGTTGCATATCTCTCAGCGATGTCATTGATCGTCTGAACGGTGCTCTGCATTGCTTCATATCTAAAAACTATATCTGCCATGATAAATTACTCCTTTATATGTATTCGGTCTGAAACAGACCTGTAAATGTTAGGTGTTAGTGTTATACTTATGTTTCCTGACTTAATCAGTCAAACCGTCATTCTTCCGAATATCAGGAAGGATCGCGGTTAGCGCTGCCAAGCTGCGGGTCAACGGTGTCAAGCAGCTGAGTCTTGATGCTGTCGAGCATGGACTTGATGCTTGCGGTCAGAGAAGCGGAAGGATCGGTGAGGTTCTCCTGGAGAGCCGGAGTAACCTTAGAGTTGAAGAACTCGTTGTAACCGTCAGCTGCGTCGCCCATGAAGTCGGCGGAGGTCAGGGTGCGGATAGCATTGGAAAGCTCTTCATACAGGTTGTTAGCCTCGCCTACATAGGTTTCTACGCTGCTCTTAGCTTCTTCCACGATAGCACTTGTTAAGATAGTTGACATACTTAAAAACTCCCTTCAAAATTTGAAAAATATCATTTCAATACCGGTCGTGCAACCGATATTAACAATTACGAATTAATAAAGCTCACGAGATCTCTGTACTCTTCAAATACCGAGCGGTAAGCGTCGGTGCATTTCCTGAGCGTCTCGGAGATGTGATCTACAACGATCTTCTGCTCTTCCATTGGCTTAAGAAGATTATTCCGGCAGGAATCCATGAACTTGCGTCCTGCGGGGGTATCAAAGCCTCTTTGCAGATCGTCAAGCATCGACTCGATGTCCTTTCTAAGGCTGTTGATCTTCTGCGAAAGGTCATCAAAATCATTTGAAGCCTTTGTGAAAGCCTCCTCGTCAAGAACGATGCTCTTAGTAAGTGCGTCCAGCATTAACAGTCACCCTTTCTGTTTTACGGAAACAGTTTACTTCTTAGCTGAAAGCTCTTCCTTGCACATTTCGATATACTGATCTACCGAGGCCTTATCCTCCTCGCTCATCAGCGAAGACATTTCCTCTGCCTTGGCAAACTTACCGGTCTCAGCGTACATTCTCGCACGGAAGAGAACAGCGAAAGCACTGCCTTCCTTATTTATCATCTTATTGCGGAAAAATGCGATCTTCTCCTCGTAGATGCGGTCAGCCTCTTCCTTGGTGAAACCGTCATTCTTATCCGCGAGCTGCTTTACCGAGAAAGCCTCGGAATAGTGCGAGAAATAAGAATAGTACTCGTTATCGCTGTTTTTCAGCTCTCTGCATATTTCTATTACCTTCTTATAATTCTCTTTAAGTGCGTAGCAGGAAAGAAGAATAAATTCCAGTCTGTCGCCGAAATCGGTGCCGTATTCAGCCTCCGCCTGTGCCGCCTCTTCTTTAATGAGCTTAGACACCTCGGAGTTTTCATCGCCGAAGAGATCAACATCAGCAACGGGGTTGCCCTCGTCGTCGAGTTCGATCTGAACCTCGTCGTTGGCGATCTTTTCATCGAGCTTTTCCATAGCGTCGGAGAGCATTTCATCAAGCTCTTCGGCTGAGGGTTCACCGTCGTCGGCAGGTGCCGCAGCGGCGGGTTCGGATTTGGCTGCTCTTGCGGGTACATTCAGGCTCTCGGCTACTTCGATAGCCTCGTCCGTCCTGCCCATCTTCATGCACAGCTCGGCAAGAGTAAGCTTGAGCTCATTAGCCTGCTCATCGTCGGCCATACCGCTGCTTATGATAGCGGTAAGCAATCCGTATGCCCTGTTGTTGTAATCTTCGGACATTTCACCTTCTGCAACGTCCGCGACAGTGATATAGAGCATAACTCTGCTCGACTCGATCGGAAGTGCATTTTCCTCGTTATCGTTAGCAAACTTTTCTGCGTCATCTAAGGTCTTTTCTGCCTTATCGTATTCACCCTTCGACATAAGTATGTTAAAGTATACCATATAGCAGCGAATATCAGACGGTGCGATGTTCAGCCACTGAAGAGCGACCTTTTCCGCGTTGTCTATATCCTGGATCATCATGTAGAGCTTTACCTTCTCTGAAAGAACATCGGGACTCAGAGCAGATTCGCCCGACTTGTCAAAGTCTTCGAGCTTCTTGTAGTTAGCAAGAGCGGCTTTGACATCGTTTCTGAGCGTGCAGATAAGTGCCAGCTGATAATAAAGTCTTGCTTTTACATCATCACTGCAGCCCTTGATCTCGGCATTTGAGTAGCTTTCAAGCGCCTTCGGAATATCACCTGCAAAGAAATAGGCGTTACCCATATTAAAATGATTATCGCCGTTCTCGGGATCTATTTCAAGTGCTCTGAGGAAGTACTTGAAGGATTCCTGGGTCTTTTCAGCAGCAGCGCTTGCAGCGCCGGCTCTTGAAAGAGCGTAAATATCGTTCGGGTCTTCTTCCAACGCCTTATCGTACCAATCCTTGGCAAGAGCGTAATTATCGTTTTCATACGCTAAATCGGCATTGGCTATGGATTCATTGAATCTTTCCTGATCCATTAATATATCACCTCATTTTTATTAATCGGAGCCGCGGCGGTCATACGTCCCGTGTACGACCATTATGCTGCCCCGTTTTTACCGAAATCAAAGAACTGCGTTCTTTGGGGTAAGCCCCTCCGGGCATACAGCGGTCAGGCAACGACCGCGCCGATGCTGCTGGGCTTGAATATGATATTGATATTGATGTTGATATTTACCGGTCTGATAATATCCCTGATGTCTATCGGGGGTAAAATAGTCGGGATCGGTATCGGCTGAGGATTTATAATCGTGTTGATTATTCCGCCTATACCCGGAGTCCACTGCGGAGGATGTATCGGTATCGGTATCTGAGGCTTTATAGGTCCGACAGGGCTTTCGGGTGTTACCCAACCACCTATCTTGCCGCCGCCGGTCGCATTCTGAAGTCCCTGATTGATAGCGTCTATCTTGCCAAAGCCGCCGGGAATATCGAACTTCTGCGCCACGAACTCCTTGAAGTTGTGCGTGAAATCGACATTCATAGCCTGATAGCCGTTCCATACGCCGTCCGGTTTTACGCCGATAACGTTGCTGTTGAGAGCTTCCTTGACAGCAGAGCAGGAGGTAACGAGTTCGAAGCCCTTCTTGATGGTCTCATCAACCTTATTAAGGACTACCTCGCCGCCCTTCTGTACAAAGCCCTCAAAGATACTCTTACCCAGTTCCTTCATAAAGTCTGTGAAGGTAGCAATACTAATACTCTCAACTTCTTTAGGAATTTTAAATCCGGCAAACGCAAAGCTGAATGCGAAGTCGGTTACCATATCCTTAAATATTTCCCGACCGCTCTTTCCTTCGATAAGTCCGTCGATCAAAGATGCGGTAGGACCACCTAACAAATCCAGCCACGGCTGACCGGTCACTATTCCTATTCCTTTGAATAAGCCGCCGATCATGCCCTTGAATCCGCCGCTTACGGCAGCGTCAAAGATCTCGCCGGCAGATCCGCCTTCGATCGCCTTTGAAACGCCGTCCACAACGACTCCCGCCAAGGTATTAACGGCAGTCACTGCTAAAATCGGTACCATGACCTCAGGTGCAACAATCGTCAATGCAGCAAGACCGAGAAGAACCACTCCGGTTACAATAGCCTTAATAACAGCTTTCTTATGTCTCTGGTAGAACCATTTTATGGAATACCAAGCCTTCTTGAGCGTGCTGCCGATGATCTTCAGAACTCTCTTTGCAATGTTAATAAGAGAAGGTCTCGCCCACGGATTTACAAGGTAGAACATCTCCCTGTTCACCGCTACCATTACGGCGACCCTCGTATCGGTCTTTATAGTATTTACTATAAATTCACCGAGTTTTTTCTGAGTAGTAACGATCTTTTCGATCTTTTTCTCCTCAGTTCTTAATCTCGCTTCGATGCTGTCAACAGCTGTCTGAAGCTTTCCGACTCCTCCATTTGCCTGAGAAGTCATTCTTTTTACTGTTTTAAATGTAGCGGCGACGGCCTTTGCCTGATTGAGCATCTTTTCATAGCTCAAAGCAAATGCTGCAACGGTTATAGCTCCACCCAGACCGCCCGCATTCAACTCAATTCTCATATGACTTCAAATCATCACCCTTCAAATACCCGAACGCCTCGGGTCTTGCCATGCCGAGCGGGAAATAAGTTTTAGTTCCTTAAACGGCAAAGCTCTTGTTGAACATACCATCAAAAGACGCGATCTTCACATTAAAATCCTTTGATGATAAATTTGTAAATGTCTGAACGTTCGTAAGCGCAGTGTTAAATTTGGGCATAGATATTGAAGTAAGTTTCAATACTGGTTTGTCAATTCCCGACGATGAAAGCACATTATTTGCTGAATTATTAATCATCGCACCGAGCGCGGGCATATTCATTCCCGAGCTGCTGCCGAATACCATTTTAGGCAGCGTAGTCACTGTCTTGATACCGATCGTCTTGGCAGTGTCTTTAAGTACGTTCTTAACTACGCCTTCTTTAAGCGCAGCGGAGACAGTTTGCTTGGCAAAACCGCGTCCGGCACTCCAAGGGCTTTTATATGCCGTCTTGAATGCCGACTTGGTAAGTTTGCTGCTTATCAGCTTGCGTTCAAATTTTGTCGCGGTGCCGTTTTTGACCTTATCTCCTATGCTGTGTGCTTTATCGTGTGTCCACGCCGAAACCTTCTGCGAAGCGAACTCCTTAGCCGCTCCGGTTAAGAAATTCTTTCCGGCGTCTTTGAATACTACCTTTGAAGCGCCCTTCAGCGTACCGTTTTCCACCCAGTAATTCGCAGCATTGGTGGCGATACCGCCCAGGGATTCTGAAGCTCCGCTCGCGATGACCTGAGCGCCGAGAGCGAATTTAGCCGATACGTTGGCATTGCTGGCGTAGATAAGCGGTCCGAGCTTGGAGAGCGGTCCCGAAACAGCGCCCTTTATGGTGCCGCTCATGTAACCGTCCGCCGCGCCGTCGAATATCGCTCCGCCAATACCCTTTAGCGTACCGTGTTCCTTGTAGTACTGAACGCCCGCCGAAATGCCGCTTGTTGCCGCCGACGAAAGACCCGTTGTAATAGCGCCCTTTACTGCAAGCGCCACAAACGGTCCTGCCGCGGTTCCCGCTGTCGCTGCCGACAGGAGTACCAGTCCGACTGTGATACCCACGCCTATGAGTACCTTCTTTATTGCATTCTTGTGCTTCTGGTAGAATTTCTTTATACCGTTCCAAGCCTTCTTGACGGTATTGACAACTTTTTTGCCCTTGTCGCAGAGCCAGTCCCAAGCCTTTTTCCACCACGGACGTTTTTTCGGAACCGGAGGTCTCGCCCACGGGTTGACCTGATAGAAAAGTTCCTTGTTTACCGCAACCATTACGGCGACCTTCCTGTCGGTCGTAACGGTATTTACGATAAACTCGCCCAGCTTTTTCTGAGTTGCATTGAGCTTGGTTATCCTCTGCTCTTCTTTTGTAATCCTCCGATCAATCTCCTGGAGAGCGCTATCGAGAACCCCGACTCCGCCGCTCATAGTGTGAGTCATTCTTTTTACAGCCTTAAAGCTGGCGGCGACGCTTTTGGAATTGGATATGAGCTTATCGAGACTGGAGTTGAACCCCGCCACGGTTATAAGTCCGCCCAATCCTCCTGCATTTAATTGAATCCTCATCAGAAATCACGCTCCGCTCTCACATATATTTGCGGTAATAATACATAGAGCTTATGCTTTGATTGATCCTCTGTTTACACGACTGAGAAAGTATACCCAACTGCTGGATCCTCTTGGAAAGCTCGTCTGCCTGCTGAGACAACTGAGCCATCTGCTTTTTCAGCTCCTCGATAGCCTGTTCAAGTCTTGCCTTCTCCTTCTTGTACTCTTCGAGCGCAGTATTCGAGTTCTGATCTTCCGTAACCGCAGGGGCTTTGAAAACCTCGGCAAGATCAGGCGGATTGATGCCGCTGCATTTAATGCACTGCCTGAAGCCGTTATCCGCGTCCTGCGCCGACTTGTTTGCCGTAGCGATAGTCTGAGGCACGTTTACCGAAAGCCAGCCGCCGTTGCCCTCAAGACAATTGATGATGCGTTCAATGTCCTCGACCCTCTTTTCGAAGTTGATCTTGTCATTGCTGCACTGGCTGTACTGGTTCCTCGCATCTCTGAGTTCGCTCCGGCAGGAAGAAGATTCGTTCTCATACTTCCTGTACTCGCCCGCCGCACTGTTATACTGTGACTTTGCCGCGTAATAAGCGCTCGACGCTTCGTCTTTTGATACTGCCATGTCAGTTCTTCGAGCTATGGAAAAATATAGCCACAGCCTCCTCCTTTCATCAAAAATAAATAAATAAGTCACACATTTTGTATGTATGATAAATTTATCCGAAATAAGATCAACAACCGGTAAGCATCCAAACGCGAACAAACGTTCTTTTGAAATTGCAAAAACAAAAACACAAATGCCAAGCTCTGCCGGTCATTGCGCAGATATTCAGAACAAGCTCCCCCGCCCGTCCCGATACGGTCTTGTAACTAAAAATCAAGCATAAATATAACAACGATTTAAACGATGAAAGCGAACATACACATATAACCCTCGGGGTTATTGCAAAACGATCCCTAAAAACATCTTATAAAACGCTCAAAATATAAAGGTGCAAGCGAAACGGACTATGTATCCGCTTCTCGGATAACAGAAAATTACCATTGTAGAAAGAATGAAAATATCCGCAAATAAGAAAAAGTAAAATTAGAGTGACTGAATTCTGAAATTAGTATTAAAAAAGCGGACAACGAGCAATCATGTTTTGCAACTCGCGTTTGTCACAATAATGACAAAATATTTCCTCAAATTGAATCGAATTATGGTACAATTTCCAAAATCCTACCGTTATCTGATGTACTTATTATATCACAAGCCCATATTAATGTCAATACCCCAATTAAATAATTATATGTTTTAACATAAAATTTGTCGTTTTACACAATTCTATCCACCTTAGTCCAACGCTTTTTCACTATATTTCCTGATGATCGGAGTATTTACGATATTATATTTCCTTCCCGATATTTCAAAAAAATATTTTCTGTATTTCGAGCATATTTTGTGTACCGCCGATAGTCTCTGAGCGTTAATACTTCCGTAAAAATATATGATTCAAATATATATGCGCGGCAGGCTTGACAATATCTCCGTTCGGTAGTATACTTATATTATAGGAGCCGCCGGAATATTCGCCATTTCCGTGCAGCGGCTCCAACGGAATATTTTTACAGTAAACAACACTAATTTTTAGACATTTAGGAATGCACTATCCACAACGTAAGGTTGATGAGATGTAGGGCGGGGGGCTTGCTCCCGCCCGTAAATGCTCATTTTTTATACGATGTCTATTAATCATTTTCTTAAGTAATGCTTAGGAATGTGCTGACTTGCGCAGTTTATTTGCGAAAAATCGGCAATTTATTTGTTTCTGCTAAATTTTTCATAGCTATTCAATTGTGGCTTTTTGTTTTGTTATGACGCTTACTATAAGACAGGACGGTGACTGACATCTGCAAGACTGCATTTGAACTGACCTCGTACCGCCGCGAATATCTGCCCGAACTGCTCGCTTTTCTCGAAAAGTGCCTGCCCGAATCCGGCAGAACGCTCGACACCGCAGGCAGACACGCCTATTACCTCGATATACCCGCGCATTTTGCGGGGTTCTGGTGCCTTTTCGCCGACGGCAGACTTATCGGCACCGCCGCCGTCGCGGGTCTTGACGATACAAGCTGCGAGCTGAAATCGCTCTACCTTTACGAGAGCTTTCAGGGGTGCGGGCTTGGCAGAATGCTCCTTGACCGCGCCGTTTCGTTCGCAGCGGAAAGCGGCTATGAGCAGATGTATCTCGATACGTTTTCGACCAGCGCAAGGGCGGTAAGGCTCTACCGCCGTGCGGGCTTCCGCGATACAAAAAAGTATAAACCGTCCCTGCGTTCGGACGTTTTTATGATTTTCGACCTAAAAGGAGGTAATTCAATGAACGATTTTATCAGGACAATGGAGGAGCGCCGCAGCTGCCGCGCGTACAAAAGCGACCTGCCGCCGAAGGAGCTTATCGAAAAGGTCTGCGAAGCGGGTACTTACGCCGCAACAGGCATGAACAGGCAGTCGCCTGTCATAATTGCCGTTACCAATAAGGAGCTGCGCGACAGGCTCTCCGCGATGAACGCCGCCGTTATGGGCAAGTCGGCAGATTTCGACCCGTTCTACGGAGCGCCCGCCGTGCTTATCGTACTTGCCGACCGCAGCATTCCCACGCACATTTACGACGGCAGCCTTGTCATGGGGAACCTGATGAACGCGGCTCATGCGCTGGGGCTGGCAAGCTGCTGGATCCACCGCGCCCGCGAGGAATTTGACAGCGCCGAAGGCAAGGAGATACTCCGTTCGCTCGGCATCGAGGGCGATTACGAGGGCATCGGGCATTGCGTTTTAGGCTACGCGCAGAACGAAGCCGCTCCCGCCATACCGCGTAAATCCAACTACGTTTATTTCGCCGAATAAAAATAAAGCCCGCAGACGTTCTCGCGCCTGCGGGCTTTTTGTTACTCTTTAATGGTTATTTTCGCGCCGTCGGAAGTCACGGTCACGTTCGGGAACAGCTTTTCAAGCTCGCCCGCGAAACGCTTCGGAGCCATTTCCGCCGGGCTGTAATGCGTGAGCCACAGGCGCTCCGCCCCCGCCTGCGCGGCTAAACGGCAAGCGTCCTGCATGAGCATATGACCCTTTTCGTTCATGCTCTGCTTTTTGTCAAGGTCGCCGTACATACCCTCGCAGACGAAAAGCCGCGAATCCCGCGCAAATTCGGCTATCTCCGCAAACGGCAAAGTATCCGTAACGTAAGTTACCTTTATCGGCGGGCGGTTGTCGAGCGTTACCATATCGGGCGTTATCACTCTGCCGTCGTCGAGCGTTACCGTCTCGCCCGAATGGAGATGTCTCCAGAACGGCACGGGGATTTCAAGCTCCTTTGCGCGTTCGGGACGGAACTCCGGCTTGCGGGTGAGCGTTACCGAAAAACCGAGACAGGTCGTGGAATGTCTGACGGGCAGCGAATTTATCGTTACCAGCGGACTTATCGCGTCGGCGGTAAAGCTGAACTGCTCCTTGATCGGCAGTTCGCGGAAAATGACCTCGAACGGCAGACGGTCGCATATCGTCATAAGGTTCTTAATTATCTGCGTCTTACCCTCCGGCAGACAGATTTCAAGCGGCTCGGTGCGCGAGGCGTTCCC
>CACYSH010000102.1 GCA_902776945.1 uncultured Ruminococcus sp. | reverse complement strand
GGATAAATAGCGCAGTTTGCGGGCGCTCACATAGGAGCGCCCCTACATAATTGACAAATATCATTGTATTAATTTTGAAAATTGATTTCCGTGAATACAGAAGGTTTGGCGGTCACGAATAATGTATGAAAAACGGCAGACGATATTTCTCCGTCTGCCGTTCTCTTTACAGCTTGTTATGTTTTTACGAAAACAGTTCATTCATGGTACTTCTCGATAACGCAGCTATGCCCCTTGCTGTCATCGCAGCTTATCCCGACAAGCAGGATTTCGCCGATGTAGTTTTCGAGCGCTCCCGTGTAACGCTTTTCCTTTATCTGCCTGATAGCAGTGTCGGCGTTGTGATTGTGCTTCAATTCGATAACCATTGCGGGCTTGTCGGTGTCAGGGTAGGGGAGCAGCACCAGATCTGCAAAGCCCTTTCCCGTCGGTAATTCGCGTATCATTTTGTAATATTTTCTTGCCGAATAGAACGCAAGAGAAATAACACAGCTCAACGAGTTTTCGTTGTTGTATTGCAGGATAGATGTGTTGTCCTCGTGACATTGCTCAACGCCCTTAGCGACTTTTTCGGTGTCGCCGTCGAGGATAGCCTGGATAAGCTCGTCGGAAGCGCGGATAGACTTCATTACTTCCTCCCAGCCCTTATCCTCGATACAGTTGATGAACTCCTGCTGAATCTCCGCATTGGGGATCCACACAAGCCCTCGCCCGAGAGCGTCCTTCCCGAATGCTTTAAAGGTCAGATAGCCGAGATGTACAAGCAGGGTCAGGACATCATCGGCGGTGGCAAATGTCACCATGTCGTTCTGGAATTTGGCGGTGTTTATCTCGACCCTTTCGCCCGCGATCATCTGAACGACCTTTTCGTGAAGACCGTCAAAATCTGCCTGGATATAGACTTTCAGCGCTTCGTAGGTCTCTGTCTTTGTCCAGTAATTGCTGATCTTCTTAGACCTGATACTTTCCACCACCGAGCGCGGGTTATATATCGAAATGCCCTCGATGCAGTAGCCGTCATACCAGCGTTTTATTTCGTCGTAGGAACTGCCGTATTTATCGCACAGAGCCTTAACTTCATTGTCCGTAAAGCCCGTAAATTCGGCATAATTTGTCGCGTCAACGACAGATATTTCGGTGAACATATTCAGCGCGGAATGTTCGCCGTATTTCTTGATCGGCAAAATGCCTGTCATGTATGCAAGTGCGACATAGCTTTTGTCTTTCAGCAGATTGCGTAAAAAGTCAAGATAATCGGTCTGCTCCTCATAATTAAACCTTTTTATCCTGAAAATGCAATCCCATTCATCAATAATGAAAATAAAAGGAATTTTGGTATAGGCAAAAATCGTCCGAAGAACATCTATAAGATCGTCCCAGTCAAAGCAGTCGATATTACCTAATTCCGTTTTTAATTCATGCAGTAATCTTTTTGACAAGTAATTAAGTGAATGCTGCATCGAATCTCCTTTTTTGAACATATCTACCATGTTCACATGGATAACATTGTACTTGTTCAAATGCTTGGAATAGCTTTCCGCCTGCGAGATTTTCAAGCCCGAAAACAGCTCTCCCGATTTGCAGCCGCAGCTGTAATAAGCGGTCAGCATATTCGCCGCAATAGATTTTCCGAACCGTCGCGGACGGCTCACGCAGACAAATCTGTCCTCGGTATCAAGTATCTTGTTTGTCTGTATTATCAGTTCGCTTTTGTCAATATATATTTCGGAATTTACGGCTCTTTTGAAGTCGATGTTTTCGGGGTTAAGAAAAATGCCCATAGGAACACCTGCATTTCTTTAATTTTCGGCAAACCGTCCGCCTTCGCGCAGAGCGATCAGCTTCCTATTGTAATTTTGTACGAACTGCTTTGTCTCATGCACCATTTGCCGTTCACCTTCGAGCAGACCCTAACGTGGTATGTGTCGCCGGGCTTGAGCTTGGGCGAGGTGTAAGTAATGGTCGGCACTGCGGGATTGTCCAGCTGCACCTTCAATCTCCATTTGCCCGACTGATACACCGCTATGCCGTACCCCTCCGCATAGTAGATACGGTTCCATTTCAGACGGAACTGCCTGCCCTTTACTTCTACCTTTACGTCGGGGTAGGGAGCAGGCACGTTTGTACCGGGCAGTTCGTTATCGACCTTCACCGTGCAGTCCTTCGCTTCCTTGACAGGAACTTTGAATGTCCTTTCGATGCCGCTGAAATCGTTTCTAAAACTCTTTGTTCCCGACAGATAGAATTGATAATTGCCGCTGCTCGTGTCCTTCACCTTGAACTTCATGGTCAGAACAGCCCCCGTGTTGTAATAGATGTAGTTGTTGCCGTCCTCATCGAGCCTTGTATCGTCCGCCCATTCCACGGGGATACGACCGTATTGGTTAATATCTTCAAGCGAGTACGCCTGTACATTCATTTCATTGCAGCTTTCCGCGCTGACAAACTCGAATGCTTTGCGGTCAAATTGAACAGTCGTCGCAAAGCCGTTCAGCCCCGTGTTCTCGTCGATATTCAGCGTGACGGTAATAATATCCCCCGTCTTGACCTTTTCCTTATCGGCGGAAAGCGACAGCGAAAGAGCATCGTCCGCTTCTTCAACCTCAAAGCCGTTCTCGTATGCGTATGTCTGAGCCGCCGAGCGGTCGTAGCAGATTATCTTGAAGCCCTCGACCTTATCGGAAGCCGTAAGGAACCCGAAAGCCAGCCTGCCGATGTTCGTCACGCTGCGGGGGATAGTGACCTCTTTCAGCCCCGTGTTGTAGAAGGCTTCCTCGCCGATCTTCCTGACAGTGTTCGGAATAGTCACGCTTTCAAGGTCTTTGCGGAACATGAAAGCCGAGTTCTCAATGCTTGTAACGCCTTCGGGAATGACTACGCTTTTAAGGTCGGCACACTCGGAGAAAGCATACTCGCCAATGCAGGTAATGCCTTCGGGAACGGTAACGTCTCCCGTCGCCTTAGCCGCGTCGATAAGAATACCGTTCACGATAACGAAGGGACTGATCTTCCGCTGTGCTTCGAGCCACGGCGTATAGTCGAAAGCGCTTCCGCCGATCATCTTTACGCCCGCGGGGATATAAACGTCTTCAAGAGCTTTGCAGTCTTTAAAAGCAAAGGTCTCGATCGTTTCAAGGCTTTCGGGGAAAGTAACGTTTGTCAGACCTTCGCAGTAGGCGAAAGAGCCGGTGCCGATGCTTACAAGCCCTTCGGGGAAATCAACATTCTTTAAGCTCGTACATCTGTTGAAGGCATAATCGCCGATGCTGATAAGCCCTTCGGGGAAATTAACGCTCTTTAAGTTTGTACATTTACTGAAAGCAGCTCCGCAGATCTCGGTAATGCTGTCGGGGATAATAACGCCTGTCAGATCTTTGTTGCCTTCGAAAGCATAATAACCCAGCTTTGTAACGCTGTCGGGGATAACGACATCTCCCTTCGCGGCGCGTCCGTCGATCAGAATGCTGTTTATGATAACGATCGGGTCTTCTTCCTGCTTTGCTTTTAACCAAGCCGTATTATCAAACGCTTTGTAGCCGATGCCCGTAACGCCTTCGGGAATATTGATGTCCGTAAGCTTTGTGCAGTCGCGGAAAGCCTCGCAGCCTATTGTTTTCAGGCTTTCGGGGAGCGTAACGCTCTCAACGTTCGAGCACAGCTGAAAAGCACCGTTACCGACGTTCGTAATGCCTTCGCCGATAATTACATTCTTTATTCTGCTTCTGTCTACATTATTTGGTATGCTCCACGGAGCCATTCCATGGATGAAGTTGGTCATCTTGCCGTTGCCGGTGATGGTAAGGGTGCCGAGATTGTTGAGCGTCCAGACGAGACCTTCGCCGCAGGTACCGCCGTTCTGGATCATTGTTATGGCGCTTGCCGAGATGTCGAAATGCAGTCCTGCCCCGTCTGCGGCGGGAAGAACCGCTCCTCCGAACGCAATAGCCAAAGCCGCCGCTGCCGACGCTATTCTTTTGATCGACTGTTTCATAAAAAATACCTCCGTTTTGTTGAAAATGATTTTTGAAAAATTATATTCTTAAATCTTCAAATCTTCCTATATATTTTTCTATATAATAATAGCACAAATAAAGCATAATTGCAATACATTACAACAAAAATACATATTGTTTGGATATAAAAATTTTGCTGAGGTTTTTGTATATGTTTACTAAAAGGTTTTCGCAGATGATTGACATTTTGTTCCGTAAATGATATAATTGAACTAATATATATCAAGGGAGGAATCACGGCTATGAATACCGATACGAACAAGGCAGCAGACCTGATACTATTCCTCGACCAAATTCGCAACAATCTTCACCACCATGAACACGATTTTCCTCCTCGACTAACGCCAGTTAGCCTTCGTCGTCATCCTTGGCACTCGTGTCCATGGCGGCGAATCTTGTCACGAATTTGGTCGAGGAATAGTATGAACATATATTTTGCAGGAATGCAGCGGTCTGTACTTGAAATAAAATAATGCTGTACTATATGTTTAACAAGCCCTGCGGCTGCGTTACGGCGCGTTCGGACAAGATACACCGCACAGTTATGGAGCATTTCCCGCCGCACCTCGCCGGAAGGCTGCACCCCGTCGGCAGGCTCGATAAGGACACCTGCGGATTGCTGATACTCACGGACGACGGCGGGCTTGACCAAAAAATAATGCTGCCGGGGAGACACATCGGGAAAACGTACTTTTTTTATGCGCTGGGTTCGGTGGACGAGGAGAAAAAGCGGCTTATCGAAAACGGTTTGCAGCTTGGGGGATTCAGGGCGGCGGAGGCTCGGTTTGATTACGGCGAAACATACCGGATACGCGAGCTTGAAGAGTTTATGCCGCCGGAGCGCCGCGAACGCTACATGAGAAATCCCGAAGGAGATGCGTTTTCCGCCCGCCTGACAATAACGGAAGGCAAGAAGCACGAAGTCCGGCTGATGCTTGAAGCCGTGCATTGCAGGATAATTTATCTCCGGCGGGAAAGCATAGGTGCGCTCACGCTCGACCCCGCATTGAAGCCCGGAGATTTCCGCGAGCTTACGGAAGAAGAACTGATGCTGCTCAAAGAGAATTGAGTATAAACATAAAAAAAGAGACTGAAAGCAACGTCAGTCTCTTTTTTATTCATCAAGTTCATTTCCTGAACAGGACGGACAAAACGCGATTGTTTTGCATCAGATACCGTTTTCTTTGATCTCCTCGTCGCTCAGTTCGCTGCCGATGTCCCAGCCTTTTTCGTAAGCAAGCCTGTCATAAACTTTGATCTTTCTTCCGTCGTCGAGGATAAGCGTTACCATAGGCTCTTCGCCCGGCAAAAAGCCTTCGCAGCCGTTATCAGGCTCGATCAGGTCGATTATTTTGTGAGCCATTTTTCATTCACCTTCCTTAATTTCATTATAGCATTTTTTTGCTGTTATGTCAAGGCGGAATGAAGTTGATTCGGTTAGCTTTAAACATTGATTCATCACAGCCGTTCGTTTTCCGTGAATATATAATACCATATTTACGGCGAATTGTCATTCAAAAAAATTCTGCGGAATAATGCAAAAAAGCGTGACTGCAATGCAAAAGCAGTCACGCTTTTTTGTTTTCCGTCCCCGTGAGGGGTGTAATTTGGTTCTTGATAAACAGTGTATCATGTGTATGGCACAAGAGTTTCCGTCCCCGTGAGGGGTGTAAGTTGGTTCTAAGCGTCACTGGAAGTCAAACAAGACGTTCTGTTTCCGTCCCCGTGAGGGGTGTAAGTTGGTTCGTTATAAGAAGGATGAAGGTACTTATACAATCAGGTTTCCGTCCCCGTGAGGGGTGTAAGTTGGTTTGGCAAACTTCACCAACCTTTTACATTATATCACATCGAATACTATTAAATCTTACTGTAAAAGTAAAATTTGTGTGTCCAAAATATTTAATTGTTCAAATATTACATACAAAACACGGTGCGAACCTGCTTTTTTGGGGGTTTAAAACTCTCCTGAAAAATCATAGGTTCGCAGTTCATTAAATATATGATATTTTTTAACATAATAGTGATAAACGACATAATTTAACGTGATATAATGATATTAATGTTGAAATCTGCCAATGGGAGCGTGCCGGAATGCCGTTTGTTATCTGCTTTCGTCTTGATGTAGGGGACGGCACGGGGTTTGCGCCGAACATGGCTTCGCTCTTTCACGGCTTTCTGCACGAAAGGCTCTCCGCCGGATACGCCGCAAAAATGCACATCACCGGGCTGCACCCTTTTACCCAGTGCCTTCTGCAAAGCGGCGGCGAATGGCTTTGGCGCGTTACGGCGCTTAACGACGAAGCCGCGCATGAGCTGTCGGACGCTCTTGACGGTCTTGACATGATAACGCTTTCGAACAAGGAACTGACGATACCCGCCCATGAGATAACACGCGGCACAAAAAGCTATGACGAGCTGTTCACGGAGAACTATCTCCGCGATGTCAAAAGCCGCTATGTCAGGCTGGCGTTTGTCACTCCGACGGCGTTCAGATCGGCGGGACGGTATGTCAATATGCCTTCTGCGCCGCTTATTCTGAGCAGCCTTGTGCGGAAGTACGACGCTTTTTCCGAAAGCACCGAGGTAGGCAGCGAGGAGCTTTTCATGCAGCTTTCCCGCGATACCGAGATAACGGCTTATGCTCTGCGCAGCTGCGCGTTTTCGCTTGAAGGCGTGAAGATCCCCGCCTTCCGCGGCAGCGTGACTGTCCGTGTGAGCGGTTCGCAGACGTTCGTGAACTTCGTGAATATGCTTGCGGAATTTGCGGAATTTTCGGGCTGCGGCATTAAAACGGCGCTCGGCATGGGCGGCGTTATCCATATAAGAAATGAGGCGAGGTCTATTGAATGACAGACAGATAAAACTGGCGGTCGGCTGTCTTTTGTCGGACAAGCGGCTCCCGAAAGCCGATACGGGCGCGGAGCTTGCGGCGCAGATATTGCAAGCCGGACAGCTTGCGGAAATGCTCAACAGCACGGCAGAAAACGGCTCGCGGGACGTTTGCGGAACGATATTCAATGTCTTGAACGGCAGCAGCCAAAGCATGGTCTACCCCGCGCAGACGCTGACCGAAAAGCCCGTATATCCGCAGAAAAACGCGCCTGCCGACAAGCAGTATATGCAGTCCGTTTCCTCCGAAGCGGAAGCGCTCGTCAAGTCGGAAGGAATTACCGAAACGCTTGTGAACAAGCTGCTCCGTCTGTATGAGGAAAAGCTCGCCTTTGTGCCGGGTTCTGCGGCAGATATTCCGCTGTATGACCATTTAAAGCTGACTGCGGCGGTCGCCTTGTGCGCGGATAAGTATTCGGAGGGCGCGGCTATTCCGCACGATGAAAAGGCTTTCGTGATATACAGCATTGATCTAAGCGGCATACAGAGTTTTATATATGACATCAGCAGTAAGGGTGCGCTAAAGGGACTTCGCGCACGCTCTTTTTATTTAGAGATGCTTTTCGAGGTGTATATAGACCTGCTGCTCGCACGGCTTTCGCTATGTCGTGCGAACGTGCTTTATGCGGGCGGCGGTCATGCTTATTTTATGCTGCCGAATACTGCGGAAACGCTTGCGGCGGCGGAGGAAATGCTGCGTCGTCTTAACAGCGATCTTCTCGGGGCGTTCGGCAGTTCGCTTTATGCGGCGGCGGGCTGGGCGGCTTGCTCGGCGAACGATCTCCGCAACAAGCCGCAAGGCTCCTACAAGCAGATATTCGCAGCTATAAGCGAAATGATCGGCATGAACAAGCTCTCGCGCTACAACGCGGAGGATATTGTCAGGCTGAACGCTCCCCGCACCACGGGCGACCACAGCCGCGAATGCACTGTCTGTCACCGTTTTGCAAAGAAATACGACAACGAACGCTGCGAGATATGCGCGGCGCTCGAAAGGCTTTCGGGCGGCATACTTTCTCCCGATACGCTTTTTGCCGCCGAAGATATGGACAGCCCCCGCGACGGTCTGGCGCTGCCGTTCGGCAAAAAGCTGACCTCTGTAACCGAGAATGAAGCCGCCGGAATGATAAAGGCTGACCCTGCGGCGCTTATCTATACCAAGAACGGAAAATTTACGGCGGGCGGGATATACCGAAATATTCATCTCGGCAATTACGTTTCTCAGGGCGATTTCGCCGGGCTTGCCGCAAACGCAAACGGCATTAAGCGCCTTGCCGTTATCCGCGCCGATGTGGACAATCTCGGGCAGAGCTTCGTGAACGGCTTTTCAAAAACGGGCGGCGGCAGGTATGAGACTATCTCCCGCACATCGGTATTTTCCCGCAAGCTGTCGGAGTTTTTCAAATATCATATCAATTATTTGCTGCGGCACGGGGAATATCAGCTGTATGATGATACTCCGAAAGATTCGCCGAGAAACGCCGCAGTAGTATATGCGGGCGGCGACGATCTTTTCATAGTGGGCGGCTGGGATGATATAATCGGATTTTCGATAGACCTGAAAAACGCGCTGAAATGCTTTGCGCAGGGAACGCTTACAGTCTCCGCAGGTGTGGGGATATATCCGGAAAAGTACCCGATCTCCGCAATGGCGAACGAAACGGGCAGCCTTGAAAGCCTGAGTAAAAGCTACAACGGCGGCAAAAAGAACGCCGTCACGCTCTTTGACGAAAGCGGTTCATATGGTTGGGAAGAATTTGAGGAAAAAGTGCTTAACGAAAAGCTCGCGGCGCTGAAAGCCTTCATCGCAAACAGCAGCACACGCGGCAAGGCTATGCTCTACAAAATGCTGGAGCTTATCCGCGACAAAGGCGAAAACGGCAGGCTGAACGTCGCAAGATTCGCCTATCTGCTTGCAAGAAACTGTCCCGACAAGGACGGCGAGGAAAAGAACGCCTACATAGCCTTCGAGCAGAAAATGTACAAGTGGATCCAGACCGACAAAGACAGGCGGCAGCTTGTGACTGCGATATATATTTACATCTACATGAACAGGGGAGTTGAGGACGATGAATGATACAGAGAAGGTTGCCGTAGAAAAGATAGATAAGATCAACTATGTAGATACAGCTGAAAAAGTAATATTGTCTTTAAATCGAAAAGACGCGATAAGTACAAATCAGATCAGAAACATTCTGTCGCTTTTTGCCGAGCTTTTTGATATGGTGAGAATCAACACAGACGAATTATTATCCAAGGAAGTCATCAGCCGTATACAATATGTAAAAATGAGGATTGTATATGCTGTTGGAAAGGATATTGATGACCCAAAGAATAAGTGGTATAAAGGCAATCGGAACACGCAAGGTATCAAACCTCCGGTCAAGGATTTTGTTGATAAATCCGGGCTGCTCAACCACTTAAAGGATATAGGCAGCAGCCGCGACAATTTGCTGCTCGTTTGCAGATACATGGAAGCGCTCGTGGCATATCATAAATTTTACGGATTGGGGAGTGACAAATAATGGCATACGACAAGATACTTATTACCGGCGAGATAGAGATAGTAACGGGAATGCACATAGGTACGGGCGGCGAGTTCGCGGCGATAGGCGCTGTGGATTCGCCCATTATTCGTGACGCTCTTAGCGGTCTGCCAATGATACCGGGCAGCACCTTAAAAGGCAAGCTGCGCTCCATGCTCGTGAAGAAATACTGCCCCGATTCAAAAGACCCCCACAAGGACGACGTTCGCATAAAGAGAATGTTCGGCGGCGATTTTGTCGATAAGGGACAGAAAACCGTCAGGGCAAGCAGGCTTGTTTTCTCGGATATGATACTTTCGAATATGGACGAGCTGAAAAGCTACAACATCGGCAGCCCTACCGAAGTCAAGTTCGAGAATACCATAACCCGCGTTACGGCGGTGGCAAATCCCCGTCAGATAGAGCGCGTTATTCGCGGCTCGAAATTCACGTTCGAGATACTCTATAATCTTGAAAACGAGTCGGAAGCAAAAGAAGATATTATACTTCTGACCGAAGCTATGAAGATGCTTGAATACGACTACATCGGCGGGCACGGCTCACGCGGCTACGGCAGAGTGAAGTTCGCGGGGCTGAAAGCCGAATCAAAGCTCGCGGGGACTGACGTTACAGAGATAAACAACGCATTAAAGGGCGTGTTAATATGAACACATATTTTTATCGGCTGACGTTTAAAACGCCCGTGCATTTCGGGCAGGGGAGACTAAGCGGCAGCGGCTCGGGGATATTCGCCGACACGCTTTTCTCGGCGCTGTACATAGAAGCTCTCGGCATGGGCGAAGCCGACAAGCTGTTAGCACTTGCGAAGGACGGCAGCCTTTCACTTAGCGACCTGTTCCCGTTCAGCGGAGCCGCCTGCTTTGTACCTAAGCCGATAATGCGCATACAGACCGACAAAAAGGGCGATTCCTCGCTTAAAAAGAAGTTCAAGGGGCTGACGCATATCCCCGTGAGCGACATAGACGAATATATCGGCGGCGATTACGACCCCGACAAGGCAGCCGAAAAACTGCGCGGTATCGGCAAAAGCACTCTGCGGCAGTCGGTGCGTATCGTTGAGGACAGCGACAATGAGCCTTACAGCGTGGGGCTTTTCACCTTTGCGGAGGGCTGCGGGCTGTACTTCGCGGCAAGCGTTTCCGATGAAACAAAACAGCTGCTTGACAGGCTTATGACTGCGCTTTCGCTCGCGGGTATCGGCGGCGAGCGTTCTTCGGGGCTGGGCAAGTTTTCTTTTGAATGCACCGAAGCTGACGAGAGCTTCAAAAAGCGGCTGAATGTCGGCGGAAAAGCCATGAGCCTTTCGGTATGTCTGCCGACAGACAACGAGCTTGAAACGGCGATGAAAAACGCGACTTTCGAGACGGTCAAGCGCTCGGGATTCGTCGGGTCGGAAAGCTATGCCGACACGCCGCTCAGAAAGCGCGATCTGTATTGCTTCAAGGCGGGTTCGGTATTCGCTGATCGCTTTGCGGGAGACATTTTCGACGTATCGACGGGCGAGGGCAGGCACCCCGTTTACAGATACGCAAGACCCATGTGGTTCTCGGTGGACAGGGGGTGACGGTATGGCGGTAAGGCATTACAAGATGAAGCTGAAAACGCTCTCGCCCGTGCATATCGGCAGCGGCGAGACGATAGGCAAGACCGAAGCCATTATCGACAGCGTGAAAAAGACCGTGTACATTCCCGACACAGTAAAGCTGTTCGGCGGGCTTACAGAACTCGGTCTGGCGGAGGAATACGAGATAAGGATAATGGGCGGCACGGGCTTCGACCTGCTGAAATTCCTGCAAAACAACCGCGTCAAGCCCGAGACATGGCTTTCGTGGGTGAAGTATTCCTACCCGCTCGGCAGCATGGAGCCGAAGGGCATGAATATCTCCGCGTGCGTGAAGGACGCTTATTCCATGCCATATATCCCGGGCAGCAGTATAAAGGGCGCTATACGCACGGCGATAGTCGCGGCGGAGCTGATGAACGACCCCGCTCTCACGATAGACGATAAGCTCGGCAAGCCGTACAATATAAAGGAAAAGCTGAAAACGATGGAGCGCCTTGAAGCCGAAACGGAAGTTGAGCTTTTCCACACGATAAAGTTCGAAGAGCATTACGAGCAGAAGATAAAGAAAAGCAACGCAGTCCGCAGCGTGTTCAGGGGCTTGCGAATCTCGGACAGCGAGCCGGTACCGACCGACCGCATCACGCTTTGTCAGAAAATAGATATGTTCCCCGACGGCGGGCGTAAGAAGCTGAACGTTTACCGCGAGTGTATCATGCCGGGAACGGAGCTTTTCTTTGACGTGACGATAGACGACGCGGTTTTCCCCTACGATGATGAAAGAATACTTGCGGCGTTAAATTGGTATTTTGACGATCAGAGCGAGAAGTTCCTTGATTATTTCGACGAGAGCAAAAGACCCTCCGCGCCGAAGGGCGACGTGCTGTATTTAGGCGGCGGCACGGGGTTTGTCTCAAAGACCGTAGCCTATCAGATATTTGAAGACCCGGATAAAGCCGCCAAAACAGTGCAGGAGATAATGACCGCGAAATTCCCGGATCATTATCACAAATTTGATATTGAAAAATACGAAGTTTCGCCGCACATGAGAAAATGCACGGTGAGCGGCGGCAGGCTGTACGATCAGGGCTTGTGCAGCATAGCGTTTGAGGAGATTTAAATTCGGCTTTTTTGCGAACCTCCCTTTTTGGGGGCAAGAATAACACCTATTTTGGGGAGGTTCGCAGAATAGTTTTAGTACATTGAATGAACGATGTGTGAGAATTTTTACATATTATTCATCTTTATTGTGATATTTAATATAATCAGATGTGCTATAATATATTTGGTTGGTAAATATTGCAGAACCAACTTACACCCCTCACGGGGACGGAACAAAAACAAAAGGCGGATATGCTCCGCCTTTTTGTTATAACTTGATTTATAGGTAAACTGTATGAATCGTATGAATATACTTTTTTCTCCGATAGGCAAGACTGACCCTATCGAAAACGACCTTGACGGTGCTATGCTACACATCTGTCGCCATTACCCTATCGACCATGTGGTCATGTATATGTCAATGGATATACTTGCCAAACATCACGAAGACAACAGATACGCCGACTCGCTCGAAAGACTTGCGAAACATCTCGGTCGAAAAATAACTTACGAAGTTATCGAGCGCCCCGAGCTGGAGAACGTGCAGGTTTTTGACGGGTTCATTGCAGATTTTAGTGTGCTGCTTGCTGATATACACGCGAGATACTCCAATGCCGCGGTTTACCTGAATGTATCCTCCGGTACTCCCGCGATGAAAAGCGCTTTGCAGGTACTCGCGGCATACAGAGAGTTCGATTACAAGCCTATACAGGTAGCGGGACCGCGCAACCGCGAGAACCGCAAGCCCTTCGACATAAAAACGGCTTTCGACGATGATCTTGACAATCTCCCCGAAAGCACGAATCGGTGCAGTATTTCGACGAACCTTGATCTGTCTGCCGAAACAAAGAAAAAAATGATCTCCGCGCTGATAGATAATTACGATTATTCGGGAGCGCTGCTGCTTGCGAAGGACACGTCTCGGCTCGGCGTGGAGTTTCTCACGCTGTTAAAAGGCGCAGACTATCGCTATAAATTCGAGCTTGAAAGAGCGCGGGAGCTTTTTGACGAAGCGGGTCTGTCGGATATGCTGTATGAAGACGTGCCGGAAAATCTGCTGATACTGTGGGTGAAAAACGAACGCGACGAGATAGCGGATTTCCTGCGGGCGATAACGCCGCTGATGGACGTTCTGTATCATTCGGCGCTTAAAAACTGCTGCGGGTTTGATATTGACAGCTTTAAGGTCTGTGAACCGACGCTGAATGATATTTTTGTTGAGTATACGGAGGCGGGAATATGAAACATATATTGCAGGTGCTTAAATTTGAATATCTTTCATGCGTAAAGAGCAAGTCTTTTATAATCGCAACGATAATATTCATGCTGCTCATAATGTTTACCGCTTTCATACCGGCAATAATATCATCCGTTGTCTCTGAAGGAGAAAAAGGCTCAGGGGAAGGACATAAGCGTATAATAGCGGTTATGAACAATGCTTATGAGGAGAATGATACGGTAACGGCTGTATTCGGAAAGTACTATCCTAATTATGATATAAAAACGGACAGCAAGGATATTGAGGATATAAAGAATAAGGTTGACAGCTCTGAATATGAATTCGGCGTAGTTCTTGATACGCCTGTCAGCTATACTTATATCACAAAGAACAATTCGATGATGAGCAGAAATTCTGAAATACTCAATACGGTGATAACGGATGTTTTCAGGACAGTAAGCTTTGAAAAGGCAGGTATTTCTGCCGAGGAAACCGGAAAGATACTCAACGCAAGGATATCGTCAAGCACGATAACGACAGGCGTTGACCAGACAAAGAATTACTGGTCGGCATACATACTTATAATGATGCTCTATATGGCTATAGTAATGTACGGACAGATGGTATCGCAAAGCGTTGTATCCGAGAAGAATTCGAGAGCTATGGAAATGCTCATAACCTGCGCCAAGCCGTCACATCTTATGTTCGGAAAGATAATAGGCTCAGGTCTTGCAGGACTTACTCAGCTTTGTGTTATCCTTCTTACAGCTTTAGGCTCAGTGTCTACGATAGGCGCAAATTCAATACCCAAGGAAATACTTGAATTTATCAATTTTCCGATAC
>CACYSH010000101.1 GCA_902776945.1 uncultured Ruminococcus sp. | reverse complement strand
TTCACCCCGAAGGAATGCAGCCGTTCAACTTGGGCGACAGCTACGCCGTCTGCAACGGCGAGCTTTACGGCTTTGAAAAAACAAGAGAAGAGCTTAAAAAGAAGGGCTACACGTTCAAAAGCGGCTCGGACTGCGAGATAATCCTCCCGCTTTACAAAGAGTACGGCACCGATATGTTTGCCGCGCTCGACGCGGAATTTGCCTGCATTATTTTCGACGCGGAAAGCGGAAAATTCATCGCAGCGCGTGACCCGATAGGCATTCGCCCGCTTTACTACGGCTACGCGGCAAACGGCGACATTGTTTTCGCAAGCGAGCCGAAAAACCTTACCTGTATCTGCGACAAAATAATGCCGTTCCCGCCCGGACACTACTACAAGGACGGCGAATTCATCTGCTATGAAGACATCACCAAAGTTGACAGCATCTGCCACGATGACTTGGAGACCGTCTGCGCGAATATCCGCGAAAAGCTCGTTGCGGGCGTGAACAAAAGGCTCGTTGCCGACGCTAAGGTAGGCTTTCTGCTTTCGGGCGGACTGGATTCGTCGCTTGTGTGCGCCATTGCCGCAAAGAAATCCGAAACGCCTATTCGCACGTTCGCTATCGGCATGAACACCGACGCTATCGACCTTAAATACGCCCGCGAGGTCGCCGACTACATCGGCAGCGACCATACCGAAGTGATCATCACCGAGCAGGACGTTCTTGAAGCGCTTGAAGACGTTATCCACCTGCTGGCGACCTACGACATCACGACTATCCGCGCAAGTATCGGTATGTACCTTGTCTGCAAGGCTATCCACAGGCAGACGGACATTCGCGTGCTGCTGACGGGCGAGATCTCGGACGAGCTTTTCGGCTACAAATACACCGACTTTGCGCCCTCTGCTGAGGAATTTCAGAAAGAATCACAGAAACGTATCCGCGAGCTTCATATGTACGATGTTCTGCGTGCCGACCGCTGCATTTCGGTGAACTCGCTTGAAGCGCGTGTTCCGTTCGGCGATCTGGATTTTGTAAGATACGTCATGGCGGTTGACCCCGAAAAGAAGCTCAATACCTACAATAAGGGCAAGTATCTGCTGCGGCACGCTTTTGAGGGCGACTGGCTGCCTTACGACATACTTATGCGCGAGAAGGCGGCGTTTTCCGACGCGGTGGGGCATTCAATGGTTGACGACCTGAAAGCCTTTGCAGAGAGCCGTTATACCGATGAGGAATTTGAGCGCAAAAAGACGATGTATTCCGACCCCGAGCCTTTCACGAAAGAATCTCTGCTTTACCGTGAGATTTTTGAGAAATACTATCCGAGACAGAATGAGATGATCGTAAGTTACTGGATGCCGAATAAGGAATGGGAAGGCTGTAACGTAAACGACCCGTCGGCGAGAGTGCTTTCGAACTATGGCGACAGCGGAGTATGATATAAACAGACTGACAAAAATAGCACGGCGGTAAGTATATTCATACCAATGTAAGGGCGTACCTGCGTGTGCGCCCGTTTGCTTTGACAAAATGCGCTCATTTATAGTATGGAGGAAATAATTTGAATATCGAAGTCATCAGAGCCGCCGAAACATGGCAGCAGGCGGGCGCATACTACGTCCGAATCCAGGGAATGGCAAAACAACACGGCATAACTCTCCGCCGCGAATTTGACGAACATGACACCCCCGAAACAAAGTATATCGTTCTGACGGACGATGATTTCCCCGTTGCCACCTGCCGTTTCTATCCCCTCGGTGACAGCGCCGCCATGATAGGCAGAGTCGTCGTTCTGCCCGAATATCGCGGGAAAGGGCTTGGCGGCATGGTTGTCCGCGAGGCGGAAAAATGGCTCGCCGAGCTGGGCGTTGCCTCAGCCGTCGTTGAAAGCCGCGACGTTGCGGTGGGCTTTTACGAAAAGCTCGGTTACACCGTGACGGACAAAAGCATAATTCACGGCGACACTTTCGACTGCATACGCATGGAAAAAAGGCTTTGTAAATGAGCAATAAAGACTTGCAAGGCGGGGGCTTGGCTCCCGCCTTTTTGCATTGTCAACCCCAAAAATCGCTGTGTTTTAAAGGTTTCTGAAATAGTATCAGGTCAGTGCAAATTTGTCCGGCTTTACAAAGCCGGACAGGGCGAACAGGTCTTGTGATATTATGAATTTGCACAAGTTGGCGGCATTTCCTGTTTATACTGCCTTAATGCGGAACTAATGGACAAATTTACAAAAAGCACCGACATTGCGTAAGAACATTATGAATTTTCTAAAAAATCCATTGAAAAACTGATTTTTTTATGCTATAATAAAAAATAAAAGCGATACGGCACAGATCAAACGGCAGAGTTGACAATTTACGGAAGGGAGCAGATAATGTATACAATAGAACAGCTCATCAAGTATCCTTATTTTGCAGACCTGATCGAAAAAACAGGGCTGACCAATATTACCGATAACCTGACCGGACTGATTTCAAGACCGTATATGTTAGGCTTTGCAAAGGCGCTCTTAGCCGCAAAGACACCGTTCAGCTTCGTTATGCTCGATCTTGATAACTTCAAGTTCGTGAACGATACCTACGGACACGCCGCAGGCGACGGCGTTCTGAGAGGCGTTTCGGCAGCTCTTACGGACTTTATGAACGGATCCGGCATTGTCGGGCGCTTCGGCGGCGACGAGATACTCATGATAGATCTGAAACATATTGGCTATGATGAAAAAAAGGCTTTTTTCGGCGAAATGTACACCTGCGGCAGAGTGCTTCGCAGAAACTACGACCTTGCGGATTGCAGCCCCTTTGTCACGGGGACGATCGGCTGCGCTACCTACCCCGACGACGCGGCGGATTTCGACGAGCTTTTTTCGATGATCGACAAGACCCTTTACCGCGGAAAGAGCAAGGGCAGAAACTGCTACATAATCTACGTCAAGGAAAAACACAAGGACATCGTTATCAAAAAAATGGCGGGGCGCGGTATCTGCGAGATGATGCAGTCGATAATAAGGCAGGTGGAGCTTGTCCCCGGCGCTGTGAACAAATTTCATTCGGTGCTGCCGCTGCTCATGGACGAGGTGGGGATAAGCGATCTTTACTATATCAATACGAACTACAAAATGTACGCCGTTCTGAACAACGGGTTCCGCGAGGAAGTGCCTGATATTCTGCACCTGATGAGGGACGATATTTTCCGCACAAACAATATCGACGGCATAAAGGAAAATGCGCCGATATTTTACGAGGTGCTGAAAAAGCACGGTATTGAAACGGTGCTTATAACAAAGATCGGTATGCGCCAGGAGACCGACGGTTTTATTGTCTGTGCCGAGCCGCGAAGTCACCGTATATGGCAGGAAAACGAATGTGCGATGCTGTACTTTTTGGCGAAGATAATCTCGGTCGGGATAAGGCAGGACGGCGCTGCCCTGCCGGAATGAAATACAGAGCTGACAAACACGCAAAATGAAGATTTTTGGTTTGCCCTCGTTTTGCGATCATTTTCAACTTTCTGAGACTTTTTATACTATTTCACTGTCAAATTTCACTGTCAAATCGCCGTCAAGATTGTCTGCGATTTGACAGTGAAATAGTATTATATGCCCCTGCTTCTATAAGCGGGGGATTTTTTTGCGCCAAAAAGTCTATTTTAGTGGGAATTTATAGTGGTATTGCCGTTTCGTCCGACATCAAATATCCGCCGGTAATGTGGCAGATATAAAGAATGTTACGCAAAAACGCACTATATATTTTTTACTTATATCAAAATTTTAACTAAATCACGGAATTATACATATAAATTTAACCGAATTGTCCATAAATATTTCGTTTTTGATATTGGAAAAGTTGTCTGCAATATGATAGAATAGATAAAAGAACAAACGGCTATGCAAAACTTTTGTGGCTTTTCCCCGCAAAATTTCGGACTGCACAGAATGAAACAGGTGATGACAGAATGAGGGACACAGTTATGACGGCGGCTGATCCGCGGGTGAAGGTCGTGGAGCTTGCGCCCGGCGACAGCATCGCGCAGGCGCTCGAAGACTGCGGCGCGGGTACCCGCATAATGCTTGCGCCGGGAATTTACCGCGAAAAGCTCGAAATAACGGTTACGGGCGCGGAGATCGTCGGGAACTCGGCGGAGGATACGAAGATCGTCTGGAGCGACTACGCGAACAAGCTCGATGAAAAGGGCATGGAGTACAACACGTTCAGGACGTACACGGTCGCCGTGCTTGCCCCGCGTGTGACGCTCCGAAATGTCACGGTGGAAAACGACGCGCTCCGCCCCGAGGAAAAAGGGCAGGAAGTGGCGCTTTCCGTCTGCGCGGACGGCTTTCTTGCCGAAAACTGCCGCTTTGTCTCGACGCAGGACACCGTGTTCTGCGGTCCTCTGCCAGCCGACCTTATTATAAGGTATTACGGCTTTTTGAAGGATCCTCTGCGGGCTGCCGGAAATATGCGGCAGACGTTCAAGAATTGCGTGATCGCCGGAAATGTTGATTTCATTTTCGGCTGCGGCAGTGCTTTGTTTGAGGAGTGCGAGATTCGCTCGGTGTATGATGTGCGCGGTCATGGTTATGCGGCGGCACCTGCTCACGGCTTTGAGCAGAAAACCGGATTTGTGTTTGATAAATGCCGTTTTACTTGCGAGGAAACGGTTGCGGACGGTTCGGTGTTTCTTGCCCGTCCCTGGCGCGATCATGGGAAATGCAGTTTTATTGATTGCGAATATGGCAGACATATTTCGCGGGAGGGCTTTGATAGCTGGAATGATTCGGGGCGTGATAAGACTGCGCGTTTTGCGGAATATGGAGATATTCCTGCGGGGAGGGTTCCGTGGAGCCATATATTGACCGAAGAGGAAAAAGAGATGCTTCTCGGATATTTCAAACAACAAACGTAAAATATAGTGAATAGTGAATAGTTAATAGTTAATAGTTAAGGTGCGCCTGCGGCGCGTATTATGCGGAGGCTTGCACGAGCAAAGCTCGTGCAAGCCCCGCAAAAAAATATTTCACTTCTCAAATGTGATTAACAAAATGCGGAGCGAAGCGTCCGCAATAGAGTCCGCGAAGCGGACACCTTAACTATTCACTATTCACTATTCACTCTTAACTTTTTGTGTGGGGGAGGAATGATGATGAACAGTATTGTTTACGCGGGGAAACATCTTATCACATTTTCTACAAAACAACATTGCCACACCGAATGGGAACTTGTCTACTGTACGAGCGGTCAGGGACAATTCGAATTTGGCGACAGGGTGATAAAATACGGCGTGGGCGACCTGGTGATAATCCCTCCGCAGATACTCCATATCAACATCAGCGAGGAAGGCTTTACCAATATCCACATACATATCGCCGACGCTACTTTCCGCTTCAAGGAACCCCTGATGATCTCCGACGACACCGACGGACATATTCTTAATGCGTTCAAGGATTCGTTCTATTTCTTCAACAGCGAGCTTGACAGCAAACAGCTTATACTCGGCGCTCTGGGAAATCTTATCGTGAATTACGTTACGGCTTTCCGCCACGTCAAACCGATACGCGGCATTGTTGACGAGATAAAAAGCAATATCATGCAGAATTTCAGCGACTGCAATTACAAGCTGGACAAATATCTGCATTCGATACCTTTCAGCTACGATTATCTGCGGAAGCTGTTTAAAAGCGAGGTCGGCATGACCCCGCACGATTATCTCACGGGACTGCGCATACAAATGGCGGAAAAACTGCTCTGCTCCACCGAGAACGTTGAACAGAATATCTCCGAAATCGCCTTTGTCTGCGGCTATTCCGATTCGCTTTATTTCTCAAGAGTGTTCAAAAAGTATTTCGGCTGCTCGCCGAAGCATTATGCCACGCAAAAAAGAAAGGAAAGATGAGCTATGGCATTCAACATCATCAGCGAGGCGAGGCGCTGTCTGAACTGCAAAAACCCCTCCTGCCGCAAGGGCTGCCCGATAAGCACGGCTATCCCCGACGTTATCCGCACGTTCCTTGACGGCGACATCGACAAGGCGGGGAGTATGCTCTTCGAGAACAATCCTTTAAGCGTTATCTGCTCGCTGATATGCAACCACGACAATCAATGCGAGGGCAACTGCGTTCTCGGCAGAAAAGGCTCTCCGGTGCATTTCAGCGATATAGAAAATTACATAAGCGACGCTTATTTTGACAAGCTCGATTTCGGCGATATAAAAAAGAACGGCATACACGTCGGCGTTATCGGCGGAGGCCCCGCGGGTATAACAATTGCTATTCTTTTGGCGCGGAAGGGCTATACCATAACTATTTTCGAATCCCGCGAGAAGATCGGCGGCGTACTGCGCTACGGCATACCCGAGTTCCGCCTGCCCAAGCAGATACTCGAAAAGTACAAAAAGCTGATGCTCTCGCTCGGGATAAAAATACGCCCGAATACCTCGATAGGCACGACTATCACAATAGATGACCTGTTCCGCGACGGCTACAAGGCTATATTCATCGGCACGGGCGTTTGGAAGCCCAACACCCTGCACATCAAGGGCGAAAGTCTCGGGAACGTACATTTCGCTATCAATTATCTTACCAATCCCGACGTTTACACGCTGGGCGAGAGCCTGAACATTATCGGCGCAGGCAACTCCGCTATGGACGTTGCGCGGACGGCGCTCCGGCACGGCTGCCGCAAGGTGACTGTCTTTGCGCGTTCGGAAAAATTAGCGGCAAGCGTTACCGAAGTCGAGTACGCTAAATATGACGGCGTTGAATTTGTGACGGGCGTTGAGCCTGTCGAGATAACCGATGACGGAACGGTATTTGTCCGCGTTGAGAGGAGCGAAGACGGCGTTAAACGGCGCGTCGAGGGTACCGAAAAGCTATACCCCGCAAGCTCGACTATCATTGCCGTATCGCAGGGTCCCCGTGACAGGATAGTTTCCACGACGACGGGGCTTGACGTTACCGAAAGGGGTCTGCTTGTGACGAATACCTACGGTAAGACTACCCGTGACGGCATTTTTGCGGCGGGCGATGTGGTGCGCGGTGCAAGGACGGTAGTTGAAGCCGTCAATTACTCGAAGCAGGTAGCCGAAGCGATGGACGAATACCTGCAAAGGCTGTCGAACCATAAAGAGTAATGCCCACACGCAAAGCCACAAAAGCCGGCGGCTTTCGCAAACTAACGGCTAAGAGCAAATTGTTAAGTTCAAAATAAAATCGGCAATTTCAAAAAAGTCCAACAAAAACAAGCAGTTTGATAAATCATACTATTTCTCCTGACAAGGCAGGATTTATGTACAGTGCGGCGGCGGGGCAAGCCTCCGCCCTACATCGGGTTTTGCAAAACCATTCAAATTTGCGGACAGGTTTAAATGGATAATACGGACAATGCTTTATATCGGCTGTGCTGTATTTTGAATACGCTGAATTTTCAACGCCATTCATCAAAAATTGCGCTTTACCGAAAAAAAGCAAAGCGTTTTTTGCTGATGTTTGATAATTAATTGACAAACAAGCTAACAAAATCAGCGTAAGTTAATTTAAATTGTATAATGTTATTTTATGATTTGTGGCAATCTGAATATAAATTTACACAAATCAGCAGTCATATATCCGAATTATCCATAAAAATATCGCTTTTGTTTCTGTACTTTTCTGTGATTTTACGATAAAATATTTTTAAAGGCTGAGACCGATACCATTAAGGAATGATCGAAATGAATTTATCTTTAAAGCAATACAGGAATATTGATCTCGGTATCATGTTGATAATACTGGCAATAGCGGAGGCAGTCATAACCAACGCCGCAAGGTTTTGGTTCCCCTCCGAGATATATGTGCTTTCACCCATGATCGCGATAGTCAGCATCGTTATGATGCGCTGGGGCGGCTGGGCTGCGGTGCAGGCGGCGGGCGGAGGTCTGGCGCTCTGCATAGCGTCGGGGGCAAGCGGAAAACAGTTCGCGGTCTACTGCATAGGAAACTGCTTCGCGCTGACAGCTCTTGCGCTGTTCAGGGTCTTCGGCAAGGAAAAAATACGGTCGAAGCCTTCGCTCACTCTGCTGTTTACCGTTACGGCTTTCGCAGGAGCGCAGCTCGGCAGGTGGCTCGTGGGACTGGCGCTCGGCGGCACGGTCGGGGACATCGTTAAGCTCTTCACGACCGACTCGCTCTCACTGCTCTTTGCGATAGTCGCGGTTCAGCTGGCACGAAAGCTGGACGGGCTTTTCGAGGATCAGATAGCGTATCTTCTCCGCACGCAGGCTGACCGCCGCAAAAGCGAGATACCCGATTACGGCGATACCGAATACGGCGATACTTTGGGAGGTATAGAAATATGACGAACAAGGCTACCGACTTTCTTATCTTTGACGAGGAAAGCGGCACTTATATCGAAGACCCCGAACAGGCTGTCCGCGACGACGTTGAGAAACACTACTGGCTCAATGTCATGCGGACGGTCGCAAAGGACTGGCGGCTTTATCTGATGCTCGTGCCGATGATACTCGTTTTCCTGCTGTGGAGATATTTCCCGATGTATGAGCTGCTTGGCAGCTTCAAGCTCACGGAGGACGCAAAATCCGTCTCCGAGCAGTATTATTCGGGCTTCTCATACTTCCGCACGCTGCTGCTCGGCACGGGCAACGCAGAGCTTTCAACGCAGTTCTGGAGAGCCTTCCGAAACACTTTCCTGCTTAGTTTCTACGGACTGGTTTTCGGCTTTCCGATGCCGATAATCATTGCGCTTTTCTTCAACGAGATACGTTCGAACATAGCGCGGAGCATCTATCAGGTGCTTACCTACCTGCCGAAATTCATGTCCACCGTTGTTATGACCTCGCTCGTTATGATGCTCGTCAAGCAGGGTTCGGACACTTCGGGAATGCAGCCCGGCGTTATCTCGCAGCTGCTCACAAGCGCGGGACTTATCACAAGCGAGACCGCTTATGCGGGTATGCTCAACAATCCTTCGTTCTTCCGCGCTATCTATCAGATAAGCGGAATCTGGGAGAGCGCGGGATATGACAGCATTGTATTCTTCGCGGCGATAATCGCCATTTCGCCCACAAGCTACGAGGCGGCGCAGATAGACGGCGCAAACAAGCTCGCACAGATGAGATACGTCGTTCTCCCCTCGATACTTTCGACTATCGTAATAATGCTGATAACGAGGATAGGCTCGCTTCTGAACATCGGCTATGAAAAAGTCCTGCTGCTCTACAACCCGAACACCTACGTTACCGCAGACGTTGTTTCCACCTTCGCGCAGAGAAACGGTATCGCCGGTTCTCTCAAGGGGCTGGCTTCGGCGGCTGAAATGATGAACAACATTATAGGAATGCTGCTCGTTATCGGAGCGAACACCATTTCCCGCAAGGCTTCCGACGTTTCGCTTTATTAAAGAGGTAGCTTTATGAAAAGAAAACTTGAAATATCGGAGCTTGTCTTTAAAGTGATAAGCTATCTGCTGCTGACGATGTTCGCGGTCGGCTGCCTTTATCCGTTCATCTACACGATCTCTTCGGCGATAAGCGGATATGTCGAGGTAAGGGATTCCACGATAGTCCTCTTCCCCAAAAACACCCAGTTTGACGCTTTCAAAGACGTTTTCAACGACAACGTATTCTGGAACGCCTACACAAACACGCTTTTTCTCACCTTCTACGGAACGCTGTGGGAGATGCTGCTTTCGATATTCGGTGCCTACGCTCTTTCGAAAAAGCGTCTCCTGTTCCGCAAGACCTTCAATTTCTTCTTAGTATTCACGATGTGGTTCAGCGCGGGTCTTGTACCGCAGTACCTTAATTACTTAGCCACAAAGAGAGTATTTCAGGGTGTGGGTATATACGACGACAAATGGCTCGTCGTGATCGCTATGGGTATGCAGGCGATGAACATTATCCTGCTCCGAAACGCTTTCTAAACATGATAGCTAAGAATACGATAAAAAAGATAATGCACTCCTTTGGAAGGTTTATCTCCCCATGAGTAAGTCGATACTTGCTACCGTTGCGCTGTTCTTTGGTATTTCCCGCTGGAACGGTTACTTCTGGGCGAGACAGATGATCTCAAGCACCAACGAGCAGCCCTTACAGGTGTACATGAGATTAAGGCTTGAAGAGTATTCCGACCCCGAGCTTACCACTAACTGGCAGCTTTCGCATACTTACGCGCCCGATTCGGTAATATATGCGCTGATCGTCTGTTCGATAATACCGATACTTGTTATTTATCCGTTCATTCAGAAGTATTTCGCAAAGGGCGTTAATATGGGCGGCGTTAAGGAATAACCAGTGGAAACTTCACGGGCGAGCTACATAACAAAATTGCAAATCACTATGTCGTTTACCGCGAAGAGCGGTTCAATAGAACGTAAGAAGACAGTTACCTGCTATATTTTCAAGGAGGATCAAAATTATGAAAATGTCAAAATTTGCAGCTATAATTCTTTCACTCACTATCTCGGCTACGGCTATGATCTCGGGCTGCGGCGTAAAGCCCGTTGACAGCGGCTCGGATAACGGCGGCTCCGCCAACGCGGGCAGCACCGACGGCAGCAGCGCTGACAACGGCGGAAAATCCGACGGCGGCAGCGGCGAAAGTACCGACGGCGGCACAGGCTCAGAAGGCGGCTCCGACAGCACGGCTCAGACACCCACCGCGGCAAGCGGAACCGTTCTCCGCATGGCTTGCGGCTACAACAGCGACAAGACCGGCATGAGCTTCACCGCAGACCTCGCGGGCGAGGGCATAACCTTAGCCGACGGCAAGACCTATAATTCCGGCGACCTTAAACCTACATGGCAGGTCATCGAGCAGACTCTCGACATCAAGATAGAAGACAAGTATCAGGGCAACACCGCCGCCAACGAATATCAGTACTGGGACGCACAGCTCGATCAGATAGATATGCTTTCCGGCACGGCTACCCTTCTTTCCGAAAACGGTCAGCAGGGCAAGCTCATAAACCTCGCCGAGCATCTTAACGAAATGCCGAATTTCAAGGCTTACCTTGAAGAAAATCCGATCGTCCGTCTTTCGATAACGGGCGCGGCGGCGGGTCCCAACGCGGGTGCTATCTACTTCTCGCCCTACTTCGACGGCGTAAACGACATCGAGCGTATGCCCCTTATGAGAACCGACTGGGTCGAAAAGCTGCTCAACGGTCCCGGAGAGTTCGAGGCGGACAAGTGCGGCAAGACAGCCGCGCCCGTATATACTCCCTATATGCCGACATCGGGCAAGATCGACATTGACGTTGTTAAGCCCGACGGCTCCGCGACCGAGACTATCTCCAAGAATTACGACGCTTACGGCAATATCGTTGACAAGATGAACGCCGCAGGCTCGGTAGACGGCGTTACCGCTGTAAATATGCTCCGCGAGTACATCGACAAGACATACGACGGCTACTACGGCGAGAACCGCGCAGACCTGTTCATCGGTCAGAACGCCGCATGGGACGTTGACGAGCTTGTGGCTCTGCTTCGCTGCGTTACCTCCAATCCGCAGACATTGAACGGCAGAGACAGCGTACAGGGGCTGTTCACCCGCGAGGACGCGAACAACCAGCGCCGCGTTGATATGTCCCGACTGGCGGGAACGCTGTTCGGCGTGCGCGGCATGGAATCGAGACTTGATTATCTCTATGTCGGCACAGACGGCGACCTGCACGATTCCCGCGATGAGACCGCGACTTATGAGGCTCTTTCCAAAATGCACGATATGGCGGAAGAGGGACTTATCTCGCAGGCGTTCATCAACTCCGAGGACGTAAACACCGAGAAATACCTCTCCGACGACAACGGCTTCATGCACTACGACTACAATCAGACGCAGACCGCCTACAACGCCACCGCTCTTGACAACGCGGCGGGCGAAAAATACATGGCTGTTATGGTTCCCGTTGCAAGGTGGAACGACGGCGAAGAGAAATACATGAGATTCACCGAGTCGTGGCGCTCCGTCAAGACAGACGGCTGGGGCATCTCGGCGGCGGGCGTTGCGGGCGACAGCAACAAGCTGAACGCCTGCCTGAAACTCATCGACTACGCTTACAGCCACGAGGGGCAGGTGCTTATGTCCTACGGTCCCGACGCTTTCGTTAAGCACGACGACGCGGGCAATGTTGTTACCTTCAACTTCAACGGCAATGAATGGCCCGAAATCTCCGAGAAGTCATACGAAGACCTCTGGAAGCTGCAAAACGGCAACTACACCAACTATGCACGTTATTATATCGGTTCTACTTTGAGCTTTGTAAAGAGCCAGGCGTTTGAGTATCAGTGTACTCACGAGGTCGGCAGAGAGGGCGCGGCGCATATTTCGTCCGCGATAGCACTCGGAACCATCAAGCACCCCGAGCTGGAAATTACCGATAATTCCTGGTACACCTCTGTTCCCGCCGTACTTCCGCAGGAGGTAGCCGAAACGAACTCCATAAACGAGCTTACGGCGCTTTCCACTTCGGGTCAGTTCGGTGCGGCTAAGGATCAGGTGAACCTGTATGTTGATATAATTGCTAAGGGCTTTGGCGGAGAATCGGGTGCGGACGCTGCCTCGACTGCCGATAAGGTATCCAAGCCCGTAGCCGACGGCGGCTGGGGCGGTACTACCTATCTCACGCGCAGAAATGAAGCATGGCACCGTCTGCTTGATTTCTATAAGAAAGTCAACAGCTGATAGTTTGATAATATAGCTTTCTACTTACTACCCCCCTTGAAAATATGTACGGTTGACCCGGAGCCTGAAAAACGGCTTCGGTGAACGCCGTGCAAAACGCATAAAGGAAGGTTCTTATGTACAAAAAACAGATGATATTACAAAAATATGCGTGTATTGCGGCTCTCATAGCGGCGGCGCTCGTGTTCGTCAGCTCGCTTGGGCTTTCCACCGATCTTTACGACGCTTTGTCAAGAACGATCCTTTATCCCGATTACGATCTTGATGCGACTTCGGTACCCGGTTCGAGAGTGTACTATGATATGTTCAGCTTCAATTCCGCTTTCACAAAGGCGGGTATAGCGCTTATCTTAGTATCCGTCATACTGTTCCTTACGAATACCCACACCCGCAGAAAGTATTACATCGGCAATTTTGTTGCCACAGGGCTTTCGGCGGCGGCTTCTGTCGGGGTATCCGCCTGGTGCTTACCGCAGCTTGCGAATTATAAGGCGCGTTTTCAGAACGAGGTGGACTTTGCGGCGCTTGAGGCGTTCTCAAAGGACTGGGGAACGCTCTACATCGGTCCCGACGACACGTTCTGGTTCGACCTGACCTACGCGGTCTTCGGATTCCTGCTGTTTACCGCGTGTCTGCTCGTGGTCAATCTGATATTTAAGTTAAAGGTCATGAAAGCGGAGCAGGCGGCTCTCGGCAAGGGAAAGGGTGAATGAAATGGCACAGATCCTTAAATCAGACGCGGAGCTTAAAAAAGACCGTCTTCGCTTCACAAAAAACAAGCTGTCCTCGAACCTGATACTGCTTGCAATAGCCGCGAACGCGCTTTACTTTGTAAGTATTTACGGCAGCGATGTCGGCAGCTATTATTACAGCCTGTTTATAGGCGCTTCGATAGTATATAATCTCGTTTTCATGCTGACGGCGTTTCTTTCGTCTGAGGGCGTGAAAAGCTACAAATTAGGCTACGCCGTTGTTTCGATAATCTTAGGCATATTGCAGGCAGCAAGGATATTCTATATCCCGATGAAGGCATTAAAAGCCGAAAACCCGATAGTCGGCGCAGAGACCGCTACCGTCATGACGGAGGGTCAGTTCAAATACGTTACGGTCTGCCTGTGCGTATCGGCGGTGCTGCTTGCCTGCGCGGGATTCATCGGCATTGCGAAAACGACTGCTCTTAACAAATATCAGGCAGAGCTTGACAACATGAAACGTGAGGGGACGGGCAAATGAGCGATCTTCAGTTACAGCACCTCGAAAAGATATACGACAACAAGGTTCAGGCGGTCTACGACTTTGACCTTAACGTCGAGCATGGCGAGCTGATCGTTCTTGTGGGACCCTCCGGCTGCGGAAAATCCACCACCCTGCGAATGGTCGCGGGACTGGAGGACATCTCACGCGGAAAGCTCATCATCGACGGCAAGGACGTTACCCAAATGCCGCCGAAAGACCGCGATATAGCAATGGTTTTTCAGAACTACGCGCTGTACGGTCACATGACTATCTACGAAAATATGGCGTTCTCGCTCATGCTCCGCAAGGAGAACAAAAACGAGATACATCAGAAGGTGCTTGCCGCCGCCGAGATACTCGACCTGACAAGCCAGCTCAACAAAAAGCCGAGCCAGCTTTCGGGCGGTCAGCGGCAGAGAGTTGCAATGGGACGCGCTATCGTGCGCAAGCCGAAAGTGTTCCTCTTCGACGAGCCGCTTTCGAACCTTGATGCAAAGCTCCGCAGCGCCACCCGCCGCGAGATACTTCTTCTGCACAAGCGGCTGAACGCTACCATGCTTTATGTAACGCACGATCAGACCGAAGCGCTGACCCTCGCCGACAGGATAGTTTGTATGTCAATGGGTCACGTTCAGCAGATCGGCACGCCGCTGGAGCTTTACGACCACCCCGCGAACCTGTTTGTGGCGAGCTTTATCGGACTTCCGCCGATGAATCTCTTCGATGTGGAAATAAAGTATGCGCAGGCGGTCTGCTCCGATTTCGAGATAGACCTCACGCCCGAGGAATACAACGTGCTTAAAGATTTCGAGGGCAGAAAGATAGTAATGGGCGTTCGTCCCGAAAATGTCGTTCAGGGCGGCGGGCTTGTCGTGGACGTTGTTTCAAACGAAAATCTCGGACACAACACGCTCGTAAACGGAGTTTTGGGCAGACACAAGATAACCTGCAAATTCCGCGACTGGTGCAATTACAAATACGGCGACAAGGTGAACGTTTCCTTCAAGAAGAGACACTTCTTCGACAAGGAGACCACGGGCGCGATAAAGATATAAAGGAGGGACTGCTGAATGGCTGATAACAAGACCTCTGCGGGGCAGAAACGCGGCTTTAAGGAGTTTATGCGCAAGCAGATAGTCTCGCTGAAACGTTCGCCGCAGAGGATCCCTCTTTTCGCGCTTGTGGCGGCGTTCCTTATCTACTCGCTGAATCTTTCGGTGATAGCCAACACCACCGCGAGGATAAACGGCGCGAACATGGGACAATGCGAGTTCGCGGCTATGCTGTTTTCGATACTCTCTTTTGTGGTGTTTTTAAGAACTTTCCCGCGCAGAAAGAAAGCCGACAAGGTAATGCTCGTTCTGCTTTCGCTGATGCTGGCGTTTCTCGTTTTCGTTGACGCGGTTTATCTTATCCGCATTGAGACCGCCGTATACAGACCCGATAACCCGATAATCGTTGACAAAAACACCATTTACATCAGTACCGCTTACAATGTTGTAATGGCGCATATAATCTGCGTTTGTGTGACAGCGGGACTGATAGCGCTGCTTCCGCTTTATTCAAAGGCGATAAGGAAGATCAATACCTCGATAGATGTTGAGGGCAACGAAAGCATGGCGACGATAGATATAGGCGAAGATCAATAATGTGAAGGCAAAACCAAAAGTCTTAGGAAAGTGGTCGGCACGAACAAGTTCGTGCAGGGGAAAAACCCTTCTTCAGAAGGTTTTTCCCCCCAGGTTCTGAGCGGTTCAAAACATCAAACCGAAGAAAGAAAACTATAAATGAGCAATGCCGTCAATTTGCACAAAGCTTGACTATCGCAAGGCTTGTAGGGCGGGGGCTAGGCTTTATCTAACAATAGTTATCTATGCAATTTAACCAAAGACGCTCATTTATAGATAATTTGCAAAGGTCAGCATCATGTACAGTACGGGGGTGTGGATATGTCCGGCAAAAAGACTAAGACAAGGGAAATAACTTCCGCAGGCAATTACAAGCTGAAAACAAAGGCGATAGACCGTCTTGTGAACGCCGAAAACGCCCCTGAGGTCTCCGAAGAGGAGATAAACAAGTACCGCGGAAAGAAAAAGTTCAGCATTCCTTCAAAAGTGAAGATAGCGCTGCTCAAATTCTGGTTTGCGGGAGCGGTGTGCTATTTCTTCCTATGGGGACTGGGACTGTATATCCACGGGCTTGACCTTCTGCTTGCAATGGCGATAGGCTTAGGGCTAACTACCGACCTTATGACGAACAAGCTGCTCCGTTCCTTTGAAAAAGAGGAAGGCGAGAACGACAGGTGGATGATGGTCACGGTGCGCAAATACTGGTCTATCTTCCTGAATGTGCTTTACGCGGGCGTTCTTCTTTACTGCGTGTTCAGAACATACTACGCGCTCAATATCCTGCTCGGGGTAGACCCAAACGCCGATATAACGTCGGCGGAGGCGATGCTGGGCGTTGAGCCGATACTGTTCGGCATATTCTACCTCGCGTTCGATATGCTGTTTATAAAAGTAAAAAATACGTTCATCACGATCTTCCGCGACGCGGGCGCAAAAGTCCGTGCGGGCGAAAGATGATTTCGGGAGTCTGAAAAAATATGATAAAAACAATATTTATCGGCTCGGTAAGCGCCTGCTTCGAGCTTGATAACGATCTGGCTTATTACAGCGGCGGCGAATATGCCGTGTCCCTTAACGGCGAAAAGCTCTTTACCTCAAACACGAACGTTTTTTCGGTCTTTGACCTGCGACCCGCAACGGAATACTTATTAGAGGTCACGGGCTACGGCTCGGTCAGCTTCAAAACGGCGGAGGAATCCTGCGCTATAAACGTTAAGGACTTCGGCGCAAAGGGCGACGGCGTTACCGACGATACGCAAAGCATTCAGACCGCGATAAACTGTCTGCCCGAAAACGGAAGGCTCTATTTTCCCGAAGGCGTTTACAGCACCGCGCCCCTTAACCTGAAAAGCCGCATAACGCTTGATATTTCGGAAAACGCCGTGCTGCTCGGAAATACCGACCCTTCGCGCTATCCCACGATACCCGGCACGGCAAAGGACATCGTGACAGGCGAGGAGATACACTTCGGCACATGGGAAGGCAACGCCGTCCCGATGCACCAGGCGCTGCTTTTCGCGGAGTACGCCCATGATATAAAGATAGTCGGCAAAGGCACGATAGACGGCAACGCGCAGAACAGCTCATGGTGGGTAAACGCACGGGAGCTTGAAGTCCCCCGCCCGAGACTGCTTTTCTTCAACCGCTGCAAGCTCGTCACCGTTCACGGCGTTACGGTGCAAAATTCCGCCTCGTGGCAGATACACCCCTACTTCTCGTCGATGCTCACATTCCTCGACCTGAAAATAAACGCCCCGAAGGACAGCCCCAACACCGACGCGCTCGACCCCGAAGCCTGCGACAACGTGAGGATATTCGGCTGTAAATTCAGCGTGGGCGACGACTGCATAGCGATAAAATCCGGCAAGATCGAGATAGGCAGAAAATTCAAGACCCCCGCAAGCAACCACACGATAAGGAATTGTCTTATGCAGTTCGGTCACGGTGCGGTAACGCTCGGCAGCGAAATGGCGGGCGGCGTAAAAAGCCTTACCGTCGAACGCTGCATATTCGACCATACCGACCGCGGACTTCGCATAAAAACACGGCGCGGCAGGGGAAAAGACGCTGTTATCGACGGCGTGCTTTTCGAAAACATGAAAATGGACGGAGTGCTTACACCGATAGTTATTAATATGTGGTACAATTGCTGCGACCCGGACAGATACTCGGAATACAACACGACCCGCGAGAAGCTCCCCGTTGACGACAGAACGCCGTATCTCGGCGAGTTCACGTTCCGTAATATGGAATGCACAAACTGCGGGGTGGCGGCGTGCTACTGCGACGGTCTGCCCGAAGCGCCTGTCGGCTCGGTGACGGTGGAAAACATCAGATTCACCTACGACCCGCAGGCAAAGCCCGGGTTCCCCGCAATGAGAAACAACGCGGAGAAAATGTGCAGAGCGGGTATGTACTTCGACAACGTGAAAAAGCTGCAAATCAGGAACGTAAGCGTTGAGGGCTGCGACGGCGAACCTCTTGTTACACATAACGTTCAGGAACTGATAGGAGGGTGAGTGGCTGAAATGAACTGCGAAATTGACAGATATATCAACAGGCTTATCATGGCTTCAACGCCCGATAAACCATTCTGGAATATCGAGAGCGTATTGAATGGCAAGCCCGCGAAATGGAACTACATCGACGGCTGCATGATAACGGCACTGCTTGACCTCGCCGAGATCACGGGGAATAACAGATACTACGATTTCGCCAAAGAGTTCATCGACTACTATGTTCAAGAGGACGGCTCGATACTCGGCTATATGCAGACAGAATACAATCTCGACAATGTGAACGAGGGGCGCGTGCTTTTCGACCTTTACCGCATGACTGGCAGGGAAAAGTACAAAAAGGCGATATTCCTTCTGCACGAGCAGCTTGTCAGGCAGCCGCGCACGGCGACGGGCAATTTCTGGCACAAGAAGATATATCCCGATCAGGTATGGCTCGACGGGATATACATGGCGCAGGTATTCGCCACGCGCTTCGCCCGGGAATACGGCGGCGGGGATTATTCCGACATAATGGATCAGATAATGAATGTCCGCAAATATATGTTCGACGAGAAAAAAGGACTGCTTTATCACGGCTTTGACTGTTCGCGCAAGGCGTTTTGGGCGGACAAGGAAACGGGCTGCTCGGCGAATTTCTGGCTAAGGGCAATAGGCTGGTTCACGGTAGCGCTTGCCGACATCATCGACTACATCGGCAGCGGGAAAGACAGTGAAACGCTAATAGGGCTGTTCCGCGAGGTAATTGACGGAGTATCGCAGTACGCCGACCCCGCGACGGGTATGTATTATCAGGTCGTGGACTGCGGCGGCAGAGAGGGCAATTATCTTGAAACGAGCGGCAGCAGCATGATAGCCTACGCGATGATGAAAGGCGCAAGGCTGGGCGTTCTCGACAAGAAATATGCGCAGCTCGGCAGAAAGACGTTTGACGGCATTTGTGAGAAGTATTTCAGCGTTGATATTGACGGCGCGTTTGAGCTTGGCGGTATATGCCTTGTGGCGGGTTTGGGCCCGGAGAACAACAGGCGGCGCGACGGCAGCTACGAATACTACATCTCCGAGCCTGTCGTGGAAAACGACGCTAAGGGAGTTGCGCCTTTCGTGCTTTGCTACACCGAAGTCAAGAGATTGCTTTTAAAAGAGCATGAATGACGCTCTTGCATTTTCGGCAAACGCCGTTTTTCCCATCGTGCTGCTTACGGCATTCGGCTTCGTCCTGAAAAAGGCGGGACTGCTGACGGCGGAGTTTCTTGATGTGGGCAACAGGCTGACATTCAGGGTGTTTCTGCCCGTTATGCTGTTCTGCAACGTGTACAGGATAGGAAGGCTGACTGATATAAATATTGCCTTCATCGTGTACGCGATAGCGGCGGTGCTGGTGATATTCCTGCTTGCGGTGATGGTCTGCTGCGCTTTCACGAAGGACGGCGCGAAGCGCGGCTCGCTGATACAGGCGATCTTCCGTTCGAACTACGCGATAATCGGCATACCGCTTGCGGAGTCGCTTTTCGGAGAGAAGGGCGCGGGCGCGGCGGGTGTGATGTCGGCATTCTGCGTGCCGCTGTTCAACATTCTGGGCGTGGTGACGCTCACCTTGTTTAACGGCGACGCCGGACGAAAGAAAGCCGACATAAAGAAGATACTTACCGGGATAGCGAAGAACCCGCTCATAATAGGCACGGTGTCTGGGCTTTGCACGCTCGGTCTGCGGGAGCTGTTCACGCTTGCGCGGATAGGCTTTCGCCTCAGCGACGTGACATTTTTTTACAAGGCGCTCGGGAACGTAAGCTCGCTCTGTACTCCCTTTGCGCTGATCGTTTTGGGCGGCAGGTTCGAGTTTTCGGCGGTGCCTAAGCTCATAAGGGACATAGCTTTCGGCACGGCGGCAAGGAATGTAGTCGTTCCGTTTATAGGTATCGGCGCGGCTTATCTTATGCGGGATATTCTCGGCATTTCGGGGGAGCATTTTGCCAGTCTTGTGGGAGTGTTTGCAACTCCGGCGGCGGTAGCTTCGGCGATAATGGCGAAGGAGATGGGTGCTGACGGAGAGCTTGCTGGGCAGCTTGTGGTATGGACGACGCTTGCGGGAACGGTGACGGTGTTCGTGTGTGTGACGGTATTGAGGGCTTTGGGAATATTTTGAAACAGATGAAAACAAGGCAGGAAGCGCAAAACTCACGATAACCGCAAAACGCGGGCAAAACCGCACGAACTTCGTTCGCGCCGGGCTTCGCCCCTTGACTCCTC
>CACYSH010000100.1 GCA_902776945.1 uncultured Ruminococcus sp. | reverse complement strand
TCTGCGCCCGAAAACCCGCGCCGTCGAGCTTGTCAATAACTTTATCAAGCCGGGTCTTGAAGACCTCTGCGTTTCAAGAACGTCCTTTACATGGGGCATTCCCGTAACCTTCGACCCCAAGCACGTTGTGTATGTGTGGGTGGACGCGCTTTCCAACTACTGCACCGCGCTGGGCTATCAGAACGATCATTACAATGATTATGATAAATACTGGCCCGCCGACGTTCACATGGTGGCTAAGGACATCATGCGTTTCCACGCGATAATATGGCCCGCTATTCTTATGGCGCTTGAACAGCCGCTGCCGAAGCACCTTGCCGTTCACGGGTGGATAACCTTCAACGGACAGAAGATGTCTAAGTCTATCGGCAACGTGGTCGATCCGTTCCTGCTGGGCGAAAGATACGGCGCGGACACTATCCGTTACCACATTCTGCGCGAAATGGCACTCGGTGCTGACAGCAGTTTCTCGAACGAGATCATGATTAAAAGAATAAACAGCGACCTTGCAAACGGTCTCGGAAACCTTGTTTCGAGAACTGTTGCAATGGCTGACAAATATTTCGGCGGAACTCTGCCGACCGAGCGCGAAGCGGGCGATTTTGATAATGAGCTTATCGCGGCGGTCGAGGGTCTGCGCGAAAAGGTCGATACTTGCGTTGACGAGACCCGTCTGAAAAACGCTCTCGAAGAGATCTTCACCGTCGTTGACAGGGCGAACAAGTATATCGACGAGACAGAACCGTGGGTACTCGGCAAGGACGAGAGCAAAAAGGCGCGTCTTGCAACGGTGCTTTATAATCTGCTTGACGCTATCCGCGTTGTTTCGACACTGCTTTCCGCGTTTATGCCTACCGATATGCCCAAGGTTTGGGAGCAGATCGGCGCTAAAGCGGAGGACGTGACCTACGAAGCCGCCGGAAAATTCGGCGTACTTCCCGCCGACGTTACCGTACACAAGGGTGCTATAATCTTCCCGCGTATCGACGTTGACAAGGAGATCGAGGCGCTCAACGAGATAATCAAGAACAATTCACCCAAGCCCGAGGAGCCGGAGGAGCCTGAATTTACTCCCGCCGAGCTTGCGGAACAGATAACGATAGACGATTTTGCAAAGGCTGACCTGCGTGTGGCGCTTGTCAAGTCGGCTGAAAAGGTCAAGAAGTCGAAGAAGCTGCTTTGCTTGCAGCTCGACGACGGGTTCGGCGGTCGTCAGGTCGTTTCGGGTATCGCACAGTGGTACAAGCCGGAGGATTTAGTCGGCAAGAAGGTCATCATCGTGGCGAATCTTGCACCCGCTACCCTTTGCGGCGTGGAATCGCAGGGAATGATACTCGCGGCTGACACACCCGACGGCGGCGCGGCGGTGGTATTCCCCGACCAGTCGCTGCCCTGCGGCTCGAAGATAAGATAAATAAAAACGGAGCGCCTGTCAAGGCGGGCGTTCCGATATGCACCCGTAGCTCAGTTGGATAGAGCGTCAGACTCCGACTCTGAAGGTCATGCGTTCGAATCGCACCGGGTGTACTTTCCCGAATTAATTATGCCGCTGCGGTAAAACGCGGCGGCGTAATTCGTAATATAGGGTTTGTGACGATTTAATGATAAATATAGGAGTGAAAGTATGAATAATATTGCCGTAATCCTCGCAGGAGGACAGGGTAAACGAATGAAATCCGACAGCCCCAAGGTGCTTTGCAATGTGCTGGGCGAGCCGATGCTCGAATGGGTCATCTCCGCCTGCGAAAGCGCCGGGTTGGAAAAGCTCTGCGTGGTAAAGGGCTTCTGTGCCGAAAAGATCGACGAATACTTAGCCGCAAGAAAGTCGAAGTCCGAGATAACCGCCGTTTTGCAGGCGGAGCAGCTTGGCACCGGTCACGCCGTTATGATGACCGGGGATTTTCTTAAAGCAAACGCGGGCGGAAACGTGCTGATTCTTAACGGCGACGCGCCTTTCATCGACGCGGAGACCATTAACAGCGCCCTTGACGAGCATATCAAGTCGGGCAGCGCCGTAACGGTTGTTACTGCTAAGATCGCCGACCCGAAGGGCTACGGCAGGATAATCCGCGGCGCAAACGGCTTTGAGGCTATCGTTGAGCATAAGGACTGCACTCCCGAACAGCTTGCCGTAAACGAGGTAAATTCCGGCTGCTACTGGTTCAGGACAGCCGACCTTCTCGAAGCGCTGGGCGAAATAACCACCAACAATGCGCAGGGCGAGTATTATCTTACCGACTGTATCGAGATACTGCTTAAAAAGGGCAGAACTGTCGGCGCTTTCACTTCCTGCAATCCGAGCGTGGTGCTTGGTGCCAACGACCGCCGCGCTCTGCTGGAGCTTAACAACATCGCACGCATGGAAATTATCGGCAGGCACCTTGATAACGGCATCGAGTTCACCTGCACCGACGGCGTTTCGGTCGGCAGAGCGGTGACTATCGGGCGCGGTACCGTAATTCATGCGGGTACCGAGCTTCGCGGAAATACCGTTATCGGCGAGAACTGCGTTATCGGCAGGAACTGCATTCTTGAAAATGTTACCGTCGGCAGCGGCGTTGACCTGAACAACGTACAGGCTTTCGATTCGGTCATTGACGACGATGTGAAGATAGGTCCGTTCGTGCAGGTTCGTCCCGGCTGTCACATTAAGCGCGGCGCTAAGATCGGCGATTTTGTCGAGATAAAAAATTCCACTATCGGTGAATATACGGCGGTGGCTCACCTTACCTATGTCGGCGATTCGGACGTTGGCGCGAATGTCAACTTCGGCTGCGGCGTGGTTACGGTCAACTACAACGGCGAGAAGAAGTTCCGCACGCAGATAGGCGACAATGCGTTTATCGGCTGCAATACCAATCTTGTGGCTCCCGTGAAGATCGGCAGCAGCGCTTATACGGCGGCGGGTTCGACTATCACAAAGGACGTTCCCGACAATGCGCTTGCTATCGAGCGCGGCAAGCAGGAGATCAAGGAAGATTACGCGGTCAAAAAGCTGGCACATCATCGTCAGAAATTAGCAGACAAAAAGAACGCGGAAAAGAAATAAGCTGATGAACGATTTTCAGAAGGCTTTTCTGAACGCGGTCGGGGAAATACAGAACTCCTGCGTACAGCGTGCTTTATGCAATAATGCAGATAATACCACGCGGGAGGACGAGCTTTATTCCGTGACCGCAGATTTGATTTACCGCATACTGGAGCTGATAGACGGTTACGGCAATTCCGGCATCGGCAAAATTAACATAACGAACTGCGGCACCGGGGAAATCCTTAAAGGAAAACCCTTTTATCGAGCTTCACGATGCCGCTTCGGGATTTATAACCGAATGAATTTTCAATTCTCTCATTCGTAAAATGGGCGTTTCAGCCCCTATTATTGGAAAGGAAAGATTTATGTTAAAGAAATTATTAGCGGCATTTACCGCTCTCGTTATCTGCGGAGCTGCATTCTGCGGCTGTTCCGAAAAGGAAACCAACAACAAAAACGACAGCAACAACAGCTCCTCGTCAAGCCGGTCCGATGAAAGCAGCGGCGATTCCGCAGCGGCGGACAGCAGCGATACCGGCAGCGGCACTTCCTCCGACAGCTCGTCGGAGACTGCGGCAGCCTCCGAGCCGGGACTTACCATTGACGGAGCAAAGGTCGATACAAAAGATCTTGTCATGCTCACTATCGACGGCAGAGACATTGATTTCGACACGTTCAGATACTACTACTTCGGCACTATCACCAACCTCACGCAGACCTACGGCGCTACACTCGACACGATAAAAGAGACCGAAAACGGCTTTGAAATGCTCATGGACACCGTTATCAGGAACATCATGCAGGACTATGTTTCCTATCGTCTTGCCGATGAAAACGGCATTGAGCTTACCGACGAGGACAAGGAAGCCGCTATGGAGACATATAACGCTCTTTTAGAGCAGGCGGGCAGCGAGGAGGAACTGGCTTCGGCGCTTGCGGAGTCTAACCTTACGCTTGATGTTGCGAAAAAAATGCTTGAACAGGCAAAGCTCTATGAAAAGACCTCCGAGCTTTTCGTTGAGGGCGGCAAATACGCTACCAGCAAGGACGAGTTCCGCAAGATAGTCAAGGATACCGACCAGTATGCCTGCGTGCGCTCGATACTCATTCCCTACGAGTGCCAGGCTGAAATAACCGACGCTACCGACCTTGAAAAGTACGACAGCTATTCCTTAAGCGAGAAAAGCACCGCCAAGAAAACCGCGTTCAATGCACTTGACGAGGAAAAGCAGGAAGAGGTAAAGAAGAAGTCGGAGGAGCTTGCCAAGGAGGTTCTCGAAAAGATAAAGAACGGCGCGGACTTTGAGGAAATGCTCAAGGAATACGGCTGGGATCCCGGTATGGAATCGAATCCCGAGGGATATTATGTAACGCATGAAACGTCCTTTGTACCCGAATATCTCGAAGCGGTGTTCAAGCTCAAGGAGAACGAGGTAGTTGACGAGCCTGTTTTAAGCGATATGTACGGCTGGTTCATCATCAAGAGAAATCCTGTTGACATGGATTACATTGATGAGCATATCGACCAGATGATAAGCGAATACGACAGCCCGAACTTCCAGAAGGTCTATGAGGACACTATGGCGGCTATGAACATCGTTTATTCCGACACCTACAACAAGCTGACGATAGACAGCATTTCCTGACAAGCCGGGGCGGCTGCCATGACCGACAGCGAAAGATTTGAAGCCGCCTGCCGTGCCGCCGCCGCAAGGGAACGCACGGGCGGGATAGGCACTCTCGCGGAGAAAACGCTCCACGCGGTGCTGAAACGCTATATCGAGCCTGACGAGCGGTTCCACGAGGTTCAGGTCGGCAGCTTTGTCGCGGACGTTTTCCGCGATGAGCGAATTTTCGAGATACAGACCGGCAGCTTTACACCGCTGCGCCCGAAGCTCGAACTGCTGCTCGACTACACGGACGTTACGGTGGTGTACCCGATGGCGGCGGTGAAATATCTTTCGTGGACAGACCCCGAAACGGGCGAAACGACCAAGCCGCGCCGCAGTCCAAAGCGGGTAAAGCCCGTCGAGGCGGCGTATGAGCTGATAAAGATTAAATACGCGCTCGACAACCCGCGTTTTCATCTGCGCTTGATAATGCTTGAAATACATGAGCAGCGTTTAAGGGACGGGCGGCGTTCGCGTGACGGCAAGCGCGGCTCTCACCGCAGCGACCGTGTTCCGGCGCGGCTTATCGAAGAGATAGCCATTGACAAGCCGGAGGATTTCGACAAGCTCATACCCGAGGGGCTTTCGGCAGAGTTCACGATAAAGGAATTTGCGCGGGCTGCGGGGGTCGGTTACGGCTGTGCGCAGCGGGCGGTCAGCATACTTTTGTATCTTGAAAGGCTTAAAGAGTGCGAAAAGCGCGGCAGGGAAAAGCAGTTTGCAGTCAGCAATTAAAATGCAAAAAGCAAAAACCGCGAGTTAGCCTTCGTCGTCATCGGTCTGAACTATGGTTCAGACAGCACTCGTGTTCATGGCGGCGAATCTTGTCACGAATTTGGTCGAGGAATAGTATTAAAACCATTGAAAATACGGTGATTTAGTGGCTATTCGGGCGAAACGGGCAGGAGCAAGCCCCCGCCCTGCAAGCTGTGTAATATTCTGAATTTGTGCAAATCGACGGCATTGCTCATATATAGCCTGTAATTAAACAGCGCATCACTGAAAGAGGGTGAAAGCATTTGCTGAAAAGAATGATCCGAAAAATAACGGCGGCGGTCTGCGCGGGCGTTATTGCGGTCGGGTGTATGGCAGGCGTGACGGCTGCCGCTTACAACTTCAAGCCCGTAAAGGGCGTTGACGAGAACGGCAATTACATCGGGCTTGATCTGTATTCAGACTCGGCATATATGATAAATATGGATACGGGCGACGTTCTTATCGACGTAAAAAGCACCAAGCAGCGCGTTCCCGCGTCGCTTACCAAGATAATGACGGCGATAGTCCTGCTTGACGAGTTCGGCGGCGACAAGAACGCTATGGAGTCGGAGAGATATTCCGCGCCGCCCGAATACTTCGACGGTCTTTGGGAAATGGGCGCTTCGGTAGCCGATATTTATCCCAACGAGGCTGTCAACTGCTACGACCTTCTTGCGGCGCTGCTTATCCCCTCCGCCTGCGACGCGGCGAATGTTATCGCCTACGGTATGTGCGGGAGCATCGACAAATTTTGTGACAAAATGAACGAAACGGCTGCACGGATAGGCATGAACGATTCGCATTTTTCCTGCGCTCACGGGCTTTCGGGCGACAATAATTATTCCACTTGCCAGGATATAGCAAAGGCTTGTATGTACGCTATCGGGGAGTACGACGTTTTCCGCGATCTTGTAGGCATGAGCTACTACTATATGACCCCGACGAATTTTCACCCCAACGACGACTGGCGCGTTGACAACACGAACGAGATGCTTGATGCGACTTCGGGGTATTATTATTCCTACTGCTGCGGCATAAAGACGGGTACGCTCGAATCGGCGGGCAGGTGTCTTGCGAGCTATGCGGTGCTTGACGGCAACCGCTACATGATAGTGACAATGGGCGCTCCGCTGGAAAAGCTCGAAAAGGACTATCAGAAGGGCTATGACAATCCCGATACGGTTTTTGCTTACGATACCATTTATTACAATATGGTCGATCATATCAACCTTTACAACTGGGCGTTCGGTTATCTGCGTGACAGAGACATTGTTGACCCGAACAGCGAGGTTCGAGAGGCTCGCGTTGAATACGGCGACAAGGGGCGCGACTATGTTACGCTAAAGCCGAAAAGCGGCTGCCGTGCGACTTTTCCATTGTATATCAGCGAAGAGGATATTGTGCGCGAAATTACCGTTTATGACAATGTTGTTGCGCCTGTCTGCAAGGGCGACGAGTTAGGGCGCATAAAGGTAAGTTATGAGGGTGTTGAGATAGCCGACATACCGCTTATCGCGACGGAATCGGTAGCACGGTCGAGGTCGGCGGAGGTCAAAGCCGTTGCGAAGAGCTTTCCGAAATCGAGGGAGTATAAGACTGTTTCGGGGATGTGTATTTTCGGGATAATCTCGTATACTGTCGGGTATATTTTGTGGGTACAGAATAAATACATGAAAAAGCCCCATAAGCCGACCATTACAACCAATAAGCCGCCGACGGCGAAAAAATAATATGAAAAAAGCCGTATCGTTGATGCGGCTTTTTTCATAGGCGGCAACGCAAAGCAAGGGGCGGACACCGGGTCCAGCGCCGGGCAGTAGGAATCCTACCGGGCGAGAGCAAGCCCGTCCGTGAAATTCCTCACCCGTGCGGAAATCTCGAACTTCTCGCAAATTAAAATCGGCAATTTGTTCGTTTCCGTCACGTTATGCAGAGCTATTCTATTCTGCTTTTTGTGGGCTTTCTCTTGAAATTGCCTATTTTAATTTTGAACCGCTCAAATTCCTTTCTTACCGTTAATTTGCGAATGCCGTCTGCTTTGCGGTTTTGGTTATGAGCCGCAAATCTTGAATGTTTACAGAAAATTTATTTTAATCGGGTTTCGTGTTCATTTTTATCGTGTATTATAGAATACAATTAAACCGAATATCGAATAAATCCTTTGAGCAGAAGTAAGTAACCCTTTGTAATGCTTTCAGAGAGTGTACGGTCGGTGCGAGTACACAGCGGAGCCTTGGGCGAATGGATCTGTGAGGAGCGCCGTCAAAGCGTCTGCAAAGATGCGAGTATCGGCTGCCGCGTTTCCTGCGTTAGTGTGACAGGATATGTCCCCTTGTCGGGAGTATCTGCCGAGGCGGCGGCATGAGCATATTTCGTGCAAAAGCCGTGAATTTGGGTGGCACCACGGTCTTACCGTCCCATAGCTTAGTTTTAAGCTATGGGACTTTTTTATTTGTTCCGGAGAGGAGACCGGCTCAATGCTTTTAGTATTTGTAAGGTTTGTGATTGCGGCTGTCGGCTGGTATGTGTTCCTGTTTATCGGCTCCGTTGTCGGAGGAGGAAATTTTATCGCTGCCGCAAGATTTTCCGCCGTAATGGCAAGCATGACCGCGGGTGCGATGCTTTACATCACCGCAGGAGTTCCAATAGTCGGCGCGGTTATGATCGCGGCGCTCGGTATGGCTGTCGAGCTTGCGATTATAAAAAGCCACGCCGAAAAGTACGAATCATCGGAGGACGACGAAGAACAGCGCAAGTCGGAACAGAATAAGACCATGCTGTTTACGTCCTTTAACGGCGTTCTGTTTGCGATATTCGTGGTAAGGTTTTTTGTACATTACAATATTTTACAGTGATATACATAACAGGGAGGTAACGTTTATGATATTCAGTCAGACTAAGGAAGAAGTCGCGGAGCTGCTCAAAAGCTACCGCTGCGTACCCGTTTTCCACGAGCTGCTCGTCGATTCCTTCACCCCGATACACCTTTTCAACGCCCTGCATGAGGCGTTCATCAACTGCTTCATTCTCGAATCGGTCGATAACAAGGACAGCTGGGGGCGCTATTCCTACATCGGTATCCAGCCGAAACAGCGCATAACCCTCAACAAGCATACCGCGATCGTTGAGGAGCTTTCGGGCGAAAGGGAGATAACAGAGGTAGATGACCCCGCCGCATTTTTCACGGGGCTTATCGAAAAGAACCGTTCGCCGAAGATACCCGGCAGACCCAAGCTCACGGGCGGTCTTATGGGATATTTTTCCTATGATATGGTGCGCTATTTCGAGAAAACGCTTTCCTCGCCGCCGACCGATGACTTGCAGCTGCCCGACGCGGAGCTTTTCAACTTCGACAAGCTGATAGCCTACGATCACCTCAGCAACAAGGCGATAATCACGCTCAATATCTCCGCAGACGACGACCTCGATAAAAAGTACGCCGAGTGCGAGGAAAAAGTCCGCGAGATAATCGAGATACTTAAAAACTACAAGCCAAAGACACGCGGCTACCGCGAGGACGACGGCAAGGAACTGAATATACGTTCCAACATCAGCAAGGAACAGTACATGGCGAACGTTGAAAAGGCTAAGGCGTACATCAGAAACGGCGATATTTTCCAGGTGGTGCCGTCGCAGCGCTTTGAAGTGGACAATCCGCCCGACAGCTTCGATGTTTACAGAATGCTCCGCACGACCAACCCCAGCCCGTATCTGTTCTATTTCAGCTGTCTTGATTACGCTTACGCGGGTGCTTCGCCCGAAATGCTCGTTTCGGTGAACGGCGGCAGGATAGTCAACCGCCCGATCGCGGGTACTATCAAGCGCGGCGCTACCGACGCGGAGGACTTAGCCAACGAGAAAAAGCTCCTCGCCGACCCCAAGGAACGCGCCGAACACATGATGCTCGTCGATCTCGGAAGAAACGATGTCGGCAAGGTATCGAAATTCGGTACGGTAAAGCCCTATGAGCTTATGACCATTGAGCGCTATTCGAAGGTAATGCACATCGTTTCGAGCGTTGAGGGTCAGCTTGCCGACGACAAAAAGCCTATGGACGCGCTTATGGCAGTTCTCCCGGCGGGTACGCTTTCGGGAGCGCCGAAGGTTCGTGCTATGGAGATAATCGACGAGCTGGAGACCACAAAGCGCTGTCTGTACGGCGGCACGGTAGGTTATCTTGCCTATGACGGCAGCATTGACACCTGCATTGCTATCAGGACTGTGCTTTTCAGAAACGGTAAGGCTTATGTTCAGGCGGGCGGCGGAGTTGTTCTCGATTCCGACCCCGAAAAGGAGTATGAAGAGAGCGTAAACAAGTCAATGGCGATAGTCAATGCCATTAAAGAAGCCGCAAAGCTGTAAGAAGATAAAAGATAAGAGATAAAAGATAAAAGATATTGCGAAGTGAGGGCAAACCAAAAGTCTTAGGAAAGGGGTGTGGGGGAGAACCCTTCTTCTTGCACGAACTTGTTCGTGCAAAGGGTCTTCCCCCACAAAAGTGAAGGACGACAACAAGCGTACCGGCGAAAAGCAAAATGTAAAGTCTAAAATAAAATCGGCAATTTATAGAAAAGTGAACAAAAACGCACAATCTGATAAATCAGCACAATGTGACGGAAACAAGCAAATTGCCGATTTTAATTTGCGAAAGAGCGCAGCGATTTTCGCAAACGAAAATGCGGGGCAGGCACATTCTATCCGATAATGGCAGGATTTGCGGGCAAGCGGCGCAGTCAAGCCTCACCCTACAAGACTGATATTTGTTTGGAGAGTTGATTATGATTAAATGCGAAAGCCTTGATGATGTAAGGCATAACATCGACCGTATCGACAATGAGATAATCAAACTTATTGCCGAGCGCGGCGTTTACGTCAAACAGGCGGCGGCGTTCAAGAAGAACGAGAAGGGCGTGCGCGACAAAGGCAGAGTAGAAAAGGTCATAGCAGGGGCGCGTGAGAAAGCCGTGAATCACGGCGCTGACCCCGATGTGGTCGAAATAGTCTACCGCAGCATGATAGCCGCTTTTATAAATATCGAAATGAAAGAGTTTAAAAAATAAGGAGCAGAGTTAAAATGGCAGAAAACAATATAATCTTAACGGGCGACCGCCCCACCGGTGCGCTTCATCTCGGACACTATGTAGGTTCGCTTTCGACCCGCGTTAAATTGCAGAACACAGGCAAATACGAGCCGTTTGTAATGATCGCCGATTTGCAGGCGCTCACCGACAACGCAGAGAATCCCGAGAAGATAAGACAGAATATCCTTGAAGTTACGCTCGACTATCTTGCGGTAGGGCTTGACCCCGCAAAGACCACGATATTCGTTCAGTCGCACATTCCCGCGCTCACCGAGCTGCCGATGTACTATGCGAACCTCGTTACCATGTCGAGACTGGAAAGAAACCCTACTATCAAATCCGAGATAAAAATGCGCAATTTCGAGCGCTCTATCCCCGTAGGCTTCATGACCTATCCGATAAGTCAGGCAGCGGACATCACGGCTTTCCGTGCGAAATACGTTCCCGTCGGCGAAGACCAGCTGCCGATGCTCGAACAGGCGCGTGAGATAGTCGCTTCGTTCAACCGCATTTACAAATGCGAGATACTCGTTGAGCCGGAGGCGATCCTCCCCGACAACGAGAGCTGCAACAGGCTTGTGGGTACCGACGGCGGCACGAAGATGAGCAAGTCTCTCGGGAACTGCATTTATCTGAAAGACGACGAAAAGACCCTTAAACAGAAGATAATGTCTATGTATACCGACCCCGAGCATATAAACGTTGCCGACCCGGGACACGTTGAGGGCAACACGGTGTTTACCTATCTTGACGCTTTCTCGAAGCCTGAGCATTTCGCGGAATACTGCCCCGATTATCAGAATCTTGACGAGATGAAGGAGCATTACACCCGCGGGGGCTTAGGCGATATGAAGTGCAAGAAGTTCCTCAATGCCGTTATGCAGGAGATGTTGAAGCCGATACGCGAGCGCCGCGAGGAGTTTGCCAAGGATAAGGGCGAGCTTCTGAATATACTGCGTAAGGGTACCGATCATGCGATCGAGGTCTCGAACGAGACATTAAGCCTTGTAAGAAATGCGATAGGCATTGATTATTTCAGCGATAAGGAATTTATTGAGAAATACGCAAGATAACTCCTCCTTAAAAAAGCCGTTTGTCATGAAAACGCGGACGGAAAAAAACCGTGTTTTCATGCAGGCTTTATAATATTAACCATAATCTGCTAATAATTTAAAGCGTTACGTTTTAAACTCGTAAAACAATTTATGAAAGGAATGAACCGCTATGATACTTCTTATTGATAATTACGACAGCTTTACCTATAATCTTTATCAGGCAGTGGGCGTTATGATTCCCGATATAAAGGTAGTCCGCAACGACGAGATAACCCTTGACGAGATCGAGGAAATGAAGCCGCAGGCGATAATCCTTTCGCCGGGTCCCTGCTACCCCGCACAGGCGGGCATAACAGAGGACGTTGTAAAGCGTTTCAGCGGCAAGATACCCATGCTCGGTATCTGCCTGGGTCATCAGGCTATCGCAGAGGCTTTCGGCGGTAAGATCGTCCATGCCGAAAAGCAGCTTCACGGCAAGCAGACCCCCGTTCAGATCGACAACAAGGTGCCGCTCTTTGAAGAACTGCCCTCCGCGATCGACGCGGCAAGGTATCATTCGCTTGCGGTCGAAAGAAGCACCCTGCCCGACTGCCTGAAAGTTATCGCCGCCGACAGCGACGGCACTATCATGGCGATAAAGCATAAGGAACATCTCACCTACGGCATACAGTTCCACCCCGAAAGCGTGCTTACCCCCGTCGGTTCGCAGATAATAGCAAACTTCCTGAAAGAAGCGGGCATAGGGTTCAAGCCGCTGCCCGGTGTGGAACTGCCCGACGCGCAGAAGGTAGAGCTTAAACCGCTTATCGCAAAGGCTGCCGCAGGCGAACATCTCACGCAGGAAGAAGCCCGCCGCGCCGTTGACATCATCATGAGCGGCAGAGCTACCAACGCACAGACAGCCGCGCTGCTTATGGCTATGCGACTGAACGTCGAGACCCCCGAGGAGATCACGGGCTGCGCTCTCGGTATGCGCGGCAAGATGACGACCGTTCCCCACACCCGCGAGGTGCTTGAAATAGTCGGCACGGGCGGCGACCTGGCAGGCAGCTTCAACATCTCGACGACTTCCGCGTTCGTTATCAGCTCGCAGGGACAGGCAGTCGCAAAGCACGGCAACAGAAGCGTTTCCTCAAAGAGCGGCGCGGCTGACGTTCTTGAATGCCTGGGCGTGAAGATCGCCACCACCCCCGCGCAGGCTTCGGCTTGCATCGAGGAGGTCGGAATGAGCTTCCTTTTCGCGCAGAGCTATCACAAGGCAATGCGCTTCGTGGGACCTGTCCGCGCACAGATCGGCGTTAGGACTGTGTTCAATATCCTGGGACCCCTCACCAATCCCGCCAATGCCGAGTATAACATCATCGGCGTGTATGAAGAACGTCTGCTCGACATCGTGGCGGAGGTGCTGAAAAACTTAGGCGTTAAGCATTCTATGGTAGTATTTGGCACAGACGGTCTTGACGAGTTCTCTATTTCCGCGCCGACGGCGGTTCGCGAGATAAATAACGGCGAGATCACGGCTTTCGAGGTAACGCCCGAGTCGGTGGGACTTTCCCGCTATGATAAGTCGGAGATAGTCGGAGGCACAGCAGAGGACAACGCCAAGATCACCCGCGGCATACTTTCGGGCGAGATCAAGGGCGCAAAGAGAGACATCGTGCTGCTCAATTCGGGCGCGGCGCTTTATGTCTGCGGCAAGGCGGCAAGCATTGAAGAGGGCGTGAAGCTCGCGGCGGAGGCTATCGACAGCGGCAAGGCTTTGGCGCAGGTCGATAAGCTCGTAGAGTTCACCAACAGAGAGGAACAGGCATGATACTTGACGATATTTTGGTATATCGCCGCGAACAGCTTGCACGCGAAACGGCACGCTGTTCACTCGATGAAATGAAAAAACGCGCCGAAAAGCAGCTTGCGGACAGAACGCCGCTTTCGCTTGCGGCGGCGCTGAAAAAAGATACGCTTTCGTGCATCTGCGAAGTGAAGAAGGCTTCGCCGTCGAAAGGGCTTATCCGCCCCGATTTCCGCCCGGTGGATTTTGCTAAGGAGTATGAAGCGGCGGGGGCAAACGCTATCAGCTGTCTTACGGAGGAGCATTATTTTCAAGGCTCGTCGGAGTATCTGGCGGCGATACGCAAGGCTGTGAATATCCCGGTACTGCGCAAGGACTTCATTTTTGACGATTATCAGATATTTGAAGCCGCCGCAATAGGCGCGGACGCGGTTCTGCTGATAGCTGCCGTGCTTGAAAAGACAGAATTTGACAGGCTTTACAAGCTGGCGCGGGAGCTTGGGCTTTCGGTGCTGGGCGAAATGCACACGGTGGAGGAAATGCAGGGCTACGCCTTTGACCGCGAGGGAATGGTCATCGGTGTGAACAACCGTAATTTAAAGACCTTCGAGGTCGATCTCGGCACAGTGGCGAAGCTGAAGCCCTACGCCCCCGACGGCGCGGTTTTCGTATCGGAAAGCGGCATTAAGACAGGCGACGACATGAAGCGGGTTCGCTCACTCGGAGCAGACGCGGTGCTTATCGGCGAAACACTCATGCGTGCAGAAAGTATAACAAACGAACTTCATAAACTGAGAGAGGGAGTTTGAAAACAGTTAATAGTTAATAGTGAATAGTTAATAGTTAAGGAGCGCCTGCGGCGCATATTATGCGGACGCAAGCGCCGCACTAAATAGTAATTCGGCTGGAATAAAAAATTCAGTGCGGGGCTTGCACGAGCTTTGCTCGTGCCGCCTCCGCATAATTATCGCCGAAGGCGATACTTGCACGAACGCAGTTCGTGCCAACTATTCACTATTCACTCTACACTCTACACTATTCGCTCTACACTATTCACTCTACACTATTCACTGTTTACAACAGAAAGGATTATATTATGGATAAAGTCGGAAGATTCGGCAAATACGGCGGACAGTACGTCCCCGAGACCGTTATGACAGCCGTTCACGAGCTTGAAGCGGCTTACGATAAATACAAGGACGACCCGCAGTTCCTGGCGGAGCTTAAAGCGCTTTACCGCGATTACGCTAACCGTCCGTCAATGCTCTATTTCGCGGAGAAAATGACAGCCGATCTGGGCGGCGCGAAAATTTACATCAAGCGCGAAGACCTGAACCACACGGGCGCTCACAAGATAAACAACGTTTTGGGTCAGATTCTTCTTGCCAAGAAAATGGGCAAGAAGCGCATAATCGCCGAGACAGGCGCGGGTCAGCACGGCGTGGCTACCGCTACCGTCTGCGCTCTTATGGGGCTTGAATGCGAGGTCTACATGGGCGCGGAGGACTGCAAGCGTCAGTCGCTCAATGTGTACAGAATGGAGCTTTTAGGCTCTAAGGTAACGCCCGTTGACAGCGGCACTTCTACCTTGAAGGACGCTATCAACGAAGCCATGCGCGACTGGTGCTCGAACATCGACACGACTTTCTATTGCATAGGCTCGGTAATGGGCCCGCACCCGTATCCGACTATGGTTCGCGATTTCCAGAAGGTCATCAGCGAGGAGATAAAAGCCCAGCTCATGGAGCGCGAGGGCAAGCTGCCCGACTGCGTTGTTGCCTGCGTGGGCGGCGGCTCGAACGCTATGGGCGCGTTCTATGATTTTATCGGCGACAAGGGCGTTCGTCTTGTGGGTGCCGAAGCCGCCGGAAGAGGTATCGACACATTTGACACCGCCGCGACTATGGCGCTTGGCACGGAGGGCATTTTCCACGGCATGAAGTCGCTTTTCCTGCAGGACGAATACGGGCAGATAGCTCCCGTTTATTCGATAAGCGCGGGTCTTGATTATCCCGGCATAGGGCCCGAGCATACTTATCTGCACGACATCGGCAGAGCCGATTATGTACCCGTGACCGACGAGGAAGCCGTCTGCGC
>CACYSH010000099.1 GCA_902776945.1 uncultured Ruminococcus sp. | reverse complement strand
CCGCCACGCCAAGAATTTGGGTGTAAAGTATTTTACCGTATATGCCTTTTCTACCGAGAACTGGCGGCGACCCAAGGACGAGGTAGAGGCGATAATGGATCTTTTCGAGAAGTATCTGGACGAGGTGCGCGACTTTATCGAAGAGAATATCCGCGTCTGCTTTATCGGCGACCGCTCGATGCTGCGCCCCTCATTGCAGGCAAAAATGAAAAGCGTTGAGGACGATTCGAAGGATTTCAGTGCCATGACGCTTCTTATCGCCATTAATTACGGCGGCAGGGACGAGATAGTCCATTCGGCACGGAAGCTCGCGGAGCGGGTGAAAGCGGGCGAGCTGGCTCCCGAAGACATCAACGAAAAGCTGCTTAACGATAATCTCTATACGGCGGAGCTTGAAAACGACATAGCTCCCGACGTTGACCTTATCGTGCGTCCCAGCGGCGAGCAGCGGCTCTCGAATTTCATGATATGGCAGGCGGCTTACGCGGAGTATTATTTCACGAATATTCTGTGGCCCGATTTCAAGCCTGCCGATCTTGAAAAGGCTATCATCGCTTACAGCGACAGAAACCGTCGTTTCGGTTCTGTCTGAAAAATGATTTAAGGATCGTGGTAAAATAATGAAAACAAGGGTGATCTCCTCGTTTGTGGCGCTGGCGTTTGCGATACTGGTACTTATGTTCGCGCATACATGGGTGCTGTATCTGACGGTCGCGTCCATAGCGGTCGGTGCGCTGTACGAGCTGCTCAAGGCTATGGGGCTGATAAAATATCTCCCCGAATGCTGCGCCTGCTTTGCCTTTACGGCGTTTGACTGTCTGATAGGCATGGTTCACCGTTACAATTTCCTGAATATTTTGAGCCGGGACATCTATACGGTGATCTTCGTCGGGGCGCTCGCGTGTTTCTTTCTGAAAAACCACGACAATTACAGTTACACGGTGCCGTTCACGTTTGCGGGCGTTACGCTTTGTGTGACGTTCAGCTTTCGTAATCTTATCAGGATAGTCGAGGATTTCCCCGAATTCGGGGTGTTCGCCATTGTTCTTACGCTGGCGAGCGCCTGGCTTGCGGACGCGGGCGCGTACTTCGCGGGAACGTTCTTCGGCAGAAACAAGTTAGCGCCCGTCATCAGCCCGAAAAAGACCGTTGAGGGCTTTGTCGGCGGCACGGTCTGCAACGGCGTGATACTGCTGGCAATGTCGATAGTTTACGGCAGGGTACTCAACCAGGACGTTACCATGCACTATGTTGGGATATTCATTGCAGGAATGCTCTGTTCGCCTATCGGACTGCTCGGAGACCTTTCCGCCTCCGTTATCAAGCGGCAGACGGGCATAAAAGATTACGGAAAAATAATGCCGGGACACGGCGGCGTAATGGATCGCTTTGACAGCGTGATGTTCATAGCGCCTTTCATGTACTGGCTGCTTGAGGCGGGGTGGCTCATCTCCGCGAAATAATATCGCGTTAAGGCTTTGTGGGGAACATAAAGCCTTTGCGTGTTTAAAAGAGGGAAAAATTATGGACAGTATCGGACGCTCTATGACGATGACGGTGTTAGGCTCTACCGGCTCGATAGGTAAGCAGGCGCTTGAAATTGCCGAAAAGCACGGGATAAGGGTAAGGGCTTTGGCGGCTCACTTGAACGTAGGTCTGCTGGCGGAGCAGGCGAAGCGCTGCGGCGCGGAGTACGCCTGCATTTACCGCGAGGACAAGGCGCGGGAGCTTGAAAGCCTTCTTTCGGGTACGGACATCAATGTACTCTGCGGCGAGGAGGGTTTGAAGCAGACGGCGCGGTTAAAGGTCGATAAAATGCTTAACTCGGTCGTCGGTATGGTGGGGCTTGTTCCCACGCTCGAAGCCATTGACGCGGGCAACGACATTGCGCTTGCCAACAAGGAAACGCTCGTGGCGGGCGGCGATCTTGTCAATAAACGCGCCGCCGAAAAGGGCGTTAAAATATACCCCGTTGACAGCGAGCATTCGGCGATTTTCCAGTGTCTGCAAGGCAACAAGAGCAGTCAGCTGAGTAAGATAATACTTACCGCGTCGGGGGGACCCTTTTTCGGGAAAAAGCGCTCCGAGCTGGAAAACGTCACCGTAGCGCAGGCACTCAACCACCCGAACTGGTCAATGGGAAACAAGATAACGATAGATTCCGCCACGCTGATGAACAAGGGGCTTGAATTTATCGAAGCCATGCACCTTTTCGGCGTGAAGCCCGGGCAGATCGAGATAGTCGTCCACCGTCAGAGCGTGGTGCATTCGGCGGTGCAGTATGCGGACAATTCGGTGATAGCGCAAATGGGCGTTCCCGATATGAAGATACCGATACAGTACGCGCTGCTGTATCCCGAGCGCGTGGAGTGCCCCGTCAAGGCGCTTTCGTTGACGGACTACGGCACGCTGACCTTCTGTAAGCCCGATTATGAGACCTTTGATTGTCTTACGGCGTGTATCGAGGCTATAACGGCGGGAGGTATCCTCCCGGCGGCGGTGAACGGTGCGAATGAAGTCGCTGTGAGGGCGTTCCTTGACGGGAGGATTCGTTTTCTTGATATTGGCAGACTGGTGAGAAATGCGCTTGAAACGATAGAGAACCGTCCGTGCGACAGTCTTGAAGCGGTGCTTGAGGCGGACAGAGAAGCAAGGCAGATTACCGAGAAAGCGATAGAGAAAATTCAATAAAAATGCGCAAAACAAGGGCAAAAAGCGCGAGGTCGTGAATTACCGCACAGGTGGGGCAATTCACGGGCGAGCAATGCTCGCCACTACAATAGTTTTTGCGGAGCCGAGCGAATTTGCGTAAGGCAACGGCGGGAGTTGAACCTGTCCCCTCCCTGCAAGCCTTGTGACAGTCAGGTTTTGTGTAAGTTGACGGCGTTTACGGTCATAACGACAAAAGAAAGGGCATGATTTATGAGTAAGATACTTGGCATCGTTTTTGCGGTGCTGATCTTTGAGATGATAATAGTTATCCACGAGTTCGGACACTTTATCGTGGCGAAGAAAAACGGCGTTAAGGTAAACGAGTTCGCGATAGGCATGGGCCCCGCGATATTCAAGAAGCAGAAGGGCGAAACGCTCTACGCGCTGAGGGTTTTCCCCATCGGCGGCTACTGCGCTATGGAAGGCGAGGACGACGGCAGCGATTCGGAGGGTGCTTTCTGCAACAAAAGCACTCCGCGAAAGATAGCGATTGTTATTGCGGGTATCGTGATGAATCTGCTGCTCGGGTTTGTCTTGCAGCTGATAAATACAAGCGTTTCGGGACCTATCGGATCAACGATAGTATCGAGTTTTTACGAAGACGCGGTATCGAACGGCGAGGGCGGCTTGCGCGAGGACGACAAGATAGTATCTGTAAACGGCATGAGGATATTCACGCAAATGGATATTGTCCACCAGTTCCGCAACGACGAGGACGGCGTTTTTGCCATGCAGGTAATAAGGAACGGCGAGCGGGTAAAGCTCGACAGCGTGAAGTTTACTCTGCGCGGTGGCAATGCTGAGTCGCTGTATGTCGATTTCATGGTAAAGCCGATAGAGCTGACCCCTGTGACGGCGGTTTCGGAGAGCTTCCGGCAGATGCTGACTAACGGCAGACTTATATATATTTCGCTGTTTGACATGGTTCGCGGCAAGTATTCGCTCAAAGACATTTCGGGACCTGTGGGGATAGTCGAGCAGATCGACGAGGTGATAGATTCGCGCACGGACGAAGAAACGGGTATAGACTGGGCGGCGCTTTCGCAGGATATGCTTTTCTTAGGGAGCTTTATTTCGACGAATATCGGGCTTTTCAATCTGCTGCCGCTGCCTGCGCTTGACGGCGGAAGGCTGATTTTCCTGTTGATCGAGTTAGTAAGGAGAAAGCCGGTAGCGCCGAAGTATGAAGGCGCGGTGCATTTGGTGGGAATGGCGGTTTTGTTATGTTTTATGCTGGTAGTTACGGTGAGTGATATAACTAAGCTGTTTCATTAAGAAGCCCTGCGACCACGCAAATTGAGGGCAAACCAAAAGTCCTTAGGAAAGGGGGCGGCTGCATTAACTATGTTAATGCCAGCAAGCTCGTGCAGGGGATAACCCTTCTTCAAAAGGGTTTCCCTCACAAACTGAGCGGTTCAAGCAATCGAACCGGAGAAAGAAATTTGAACGGCTCAAAAATAAAATTGGCAATTTCAAGAAAATGTAACAAAAACAAGCGATTGAATAGCTCTGCATATAGTGACAGAAACAAACAAATTGCCGATTTTATTTTGCGAAAGAGCGCAGCGATTTTCGCAAATTATTTGCACGATGTCGGGAAAATCATGGCAGACATGGCAATTCACGGGCGAGCAATGCTCGCCCTTACATCAATCAAATGTTCGAAAAATAATGTCGTTTACTATAATTTCGGGAAAGGACGTTAATTATGGCAAGAACTGTTAGACCCGTGAAAATATCTGACCTTACTCTTGACGGTAAAAAAATCTATATCCAGTCAATGCTGAGTGTTGAAGCTCATAATATCGAAGGTAGCGTAAGGCAGGCTAAAGAACTCGAAAACGCAGGCTGCGAAATAATCCGCGCCGCTGTTCCCGACCTCGAAGCCGTGCCGCTTATCACCGCGCTAAAGGAAAACGTCAGCGTGCCGATAGTCGCGGATATTCATTTCGATCACCGCATAGCTCTCGCCTGCGCCGAAGCAGGAGTGGATAAAATACGCATAAATCCCGGAAATATCGGCGGCAGCGAAAAGGTCAGAACCGTTGTGAACGCCTGCAAACAGCGCCATATCCCAATAAGGATAGGCGTAAACGGCGGTTCGCTCGAAAAGGATCTGCTTAAAAAGTACGGCTCGCCCACCGCCGAAGCGCTCGTCGAAAGCGCAATGGGTCACGTTAAGCTGCTCGAAAACGAGGATTTCCGCGATATTGTCATCTCGATAAAGTCTTCCGACGTGCCTACCATGATAAAGGCTTATCGTCTGCTTGCCGAGCAGTGCGATTACCCGCTGCACCTGGGCGTTACCGAAGCGGGTACCGAGCGCATGGGGCTTATCAAGTCAGCAATGGGTATCGGCTCGCTGCTCGTTGACGGTATCGGCGAGACTATCCGCGTGTCGCTTACCGATTCGCCCGTCAAGGAGGTCTACGCCGCAAAGGATATTCTCAAAGCCTGCGGAAAGCGCGGCGGCGTTAAGCTCGTTTCCTGCCCCACCTGTGGCAGAACGCAGATCGACCTCATCGGGCTGGCAAACAAGGTCGAGGACGCGCTTAAAAACGTCGATAAGGATATAACCGTCGCCGTCATGGGCTGTGTGGTCAACGGTATCGGCGAAGCGGGCGAGGCTGATATAGGCATCGCGGGCGGCAAGGGCTGCGCGGTGCTTTTCAGGCATGGCAAACAGATAAAGAAGGTTACGGAGGAGGAAGCTCTCGGCTGCCTGCTCGAAGAAATAGAACGTCTGTGACAGATAAGGAATGTTATTAAATGGAAAAAACATTACAGCGATTTCTTGAAGGTCTGAACGAAACGGCTCCCGACGAGCTTAAAGGCGCGGAGATACTGCGCCTTGTTTACAGCGAGGTCACGAACGTTCTTGAAATGTTCCTGCATTGCCGCACGCTTATCCCCTATGCAACTGTCGCGGCTTTTCAGCGCGATATGCGTATGAAGTGGGGGATAAACGACTTTCTGCTGAGGATAAAATATACCCCCGATATGCTCACGGCGGGTTACTTCTTTGAGCTTACGGGCTTTTTAAGGGCGCGTTTTCCCGTCGTGAACGGCTTTTTCGACGACGCGGACGTTACTCTCGAAAACGGCGTGTTTACGGTGTCGCTCAAACGCGGCGGTGCTAACGTGCTTAAAAAGGCGGGTATCGAACGCGCTTTTCCCGATCTTGTCAGGGAGATGTTCGTGACAAATGTTAAGCTCGAACTGACTGGCGTTACCGAAGTCAGCGACGAGGTTTACCTTGCGGAGCAGGAAAAGATCATCAGCGAGATAGAATCGAGTCTGCCGCCGCCGCCCCCGCCCGGAGCCGCTCCCGCGCCCGCAGGCGGAGGCTCTTCTTCCGCTGCGGCGAAGGGATTCCGCACGTTCAGCGCCGATTTCACGGGTCTGCCGATAATCTGCAAGGACGCTGCCGTGCTTATGGGTTCGCCCGTAATGCCCGACGAAAAGGTAACGAAGATGATAAACGCCTCCGAGAAAAGCGACGAGAAATACGTCTGCTGGGGCGAGGTGTTCGCCGTCGAGACCCGCGAGACAAAAAGCGGCATGATGATAGCTATTGTCTCGTTTACGGACTTTACATCGTCCGTGACCATGAAGATATTAGGCTCGGCGAAGAAGTATCGCGGCAAGCTCACAAAGGACGATCTTGTGGAGATCATGGGCGAGCTGAAAAAGGGCAGCACCATAATAGCCTCGGGCGCTCTCGCGGAGGACGATTTCGACCACAAGATATACATGACCCCCGAGCGTATAATGGTCGTCAAGAAGAAATTGCGTACCGACAAAGCCGAGCAGAAGCGCGTGGAGCTGCATTGCCACACGAATATGTCCGCTATGGACGCGCTTGCCGCACCGAGCGCCCTTGTTAAACGTGCTTACGGCTGGGGTCACAGGGCGATAGCCATAACCGATCATGGCGTGGTGCAGGGCTTTCCCGACGCGGTGGGAGCCGTCAAGGGTATAGTCAAGGAGGGCGGCGATTTCAAGGCGCTCTACGGCGTTGAAGCCTACGAGGTCAACAACGACATAAAGATTTATATAGGCTCGCGGCACCCGATGCTGACGGGCGAGGTCATCGTTTTCGACCTTGAAACGACAGGCACAAAGCCCGAATCCGAGCGTATCATAGAGATGGGCGCGGTAAAGCTGAAAGGGCTTGAAATAGTTGACCGCTTTGATATGTTTGTAAATCCGCACCGCGAGCTTACCGGGTATATCACCGAGCTGACAAGCATAACCGACGATATGCTAAAGGACGCTCCCGAAGAAGCCGACGCGCTGAAAGCGTTCATGGACTTCTGCGGGGAAATGCCGCTGCTTGTGGCGCACAATGCGAATTTCGACTGCTCGTTCATAAAAGAAGCCGTTAAGCGCTGCGGAGTAACGTTTGATTTCGACCGGCTCGATACCGTGCTTTGGTCGCAGAAGCTGCTGCCCGATCTTGAAAAGCACAAGCTCGATTCGCTGGCGGAGCATTACGGCGTGGGCGACTTCCACCACCACCGCGCCTGCGACGACGCGGAAACGCTGGCGAAAATATATATCGAGATGTCGAGGGCGGAGATAAAGGCTTATCCCCACATGATAGTCACCGCCGATATGCTTAACAGCCTGCACGCTCCGCTTAACGACGTAACGAGCTTAAAGACCTATCATCAGATAATACTTGTGCGGAACAATACGGGACTGAAAAATCTATACCGCATGATCTCGGATTCGAACCTTAAATACTACAAGCGCCGCCCGCGCATACCGAAGTCGGAGCTTGTGAAGAACCGCGAGGGTCTGATAATCGGCTCTGCCTGCGAGGCGGGAGAGGTCATTCAGGCATATTTAAGCGGCGAACCCGAAGAGAAAATAAAACAGATAGCTTCGTTCTACGACTATCTGGAGATACAGCCCGACGGCAACAACGAATTTATGCTTATCTCCGAGCGCGAGCCATACGATAAGATAAACACCGTCGAAGACCTGCACAATATAAACAGGTTCATCGTTAAGCTGGGCGAGGAATTGGGCATACCCGTCTGCGCGACTGGCGACGTTCACGTTCTTGACCCGAAGGACTTGCAGTACCGCGCCATAATCATGGCTTCAAAGGGCTTTGAGGACGCAGACAAGCAGGCTCCGCTGTATTTCAAGACCACCGACCAGATGCTTTCAGAGCTTAATTATCTCGGCGAAGAAAAGGCGCTTGAGGTTGTGGTAAAGAATACCAATATGTTTGCCGACCGCGTGGAGGGCGGTCTGAAGGCTTTTCCCGACGGCACCTACACGCCGTTCATTCCGGGCGCGGTGCGCGAATTGCAGGATATATGCTGGCGCAAGTGCCTGTCAATTTACGGCGACTGCGAACCCGAAGAGATAACAGTTCCCGAAGGCGAGGACGTTCACGTTGCCGAATATTACAAAGACCATATCCCCGAGATAGTCTACAAGCGCCTTGACCGCGAGCTTGCTTCTATCATCAAGCACGGTTTCGCGGTGCTTTACATGATAGCGCAGAAGCTCGTTTACAACTCGGTGCAGCACGGCTATCAGGTAGGCTCGCGTGGTTCGGTAGGGTCGTCGTTCGTTGCGTCGATGTCGGGCATTTCCGAAGTAAATCCGCTTATGCCGCATTATGTCTGCCCGAAATGCCGTTACAGCGAGTTCATCACCGACGGTTCGGTAGGCTCGGGCTTTGACCTGCCCCCGAAAAACTGCCCCAAATGCGGCACGGATATGATGCGCGACGGTCACGATATTCCTTTTGAAACGTTTCTGGGCTTCAACGGCGACAAGGCACCCGATATTGACCTTAACTTCTCCGGCGACTTTCAGGGGCAGTCTCACCGCTACACCGAAGAGCTTTTCGGTAAAGACCACGTTTTCAAGGCGGGAACTATTTCCGGCGTTCAGGAAAAGACCGCCTTCGGCTATGTAAAGAAATACTGCGAGGAGCGCGGCAGGACAGTAACTCCCGCCGAAACGCTGCGCCTTGCGATGGGCTGCTGCGACGTAAAGCGCACGACGGGTCAGCACCCGGGCGGCATGGTAGTTATCCCCGGCGATTACGAGGTTTACGACTTCACGCCCGTACAGCACCCCGCCGAAAAGGACGAGGGCGACATAATCACCACGCATTTCGATTTCCATTCGCTGCACGATACCATATTGAAGCTCGACGAGCTGGGACACGATGTGCCGACGATATACAAGTATCTCGAAGCGTTTTCGGGGCTTGTCATTACGGAGATACCCATGTCCGACCCCGCCGTGTACAGCCTGTTCACCTCGCCCGAAGCGCTCGGCGTTACGAAGGAAGACCTGATGTGGGAGACCGGAACGCTCGGGATCCCCGAAATGGGAACGAATTTCGTCTGCGGAATGCTGCTCGAAGCCAACCCCAAGAATTTCAGCGACCTGCTGCAAATTTCGGGGCTTTCGCACGGCACGGACGTATGGCTCGGCAACGCGCAGGAGCTTATCAAGAACGGCACCTGCACGATCTCCGAGGTTATCGGAACGCGAGACAGTATCATGACGTACCTTATATATCACGGGCTTGACCCGTCGCTGTCGTTCAAGATAATGGAAATAACCCGTAAGGGCAACGCGCCGAAGCTGCTGACCGAAGAAATGAAGCAGGATATGCGCGACCATGACGTACCCGAATGGTACATCGAAAGCTGTCTGAAAATCAAGTATATGTTCCCGAAGGCTCACGCGGCGGCTTATGTAACGTCGGCGATAAAGCTGTGCTGGTTCAAGGTACACGAGCCGCTTGTGTTCTACGCGGCGATATTCACGGTGCGCGGCGAAGCGTTCGACGCGGAAACGGCGCTGAAAGGCGTTCACCGCGTCAAGGATAAAATAATGCAGATAATGAATATGTCCCGCGACGACCGCACGGCGAAGGACGAGGAAACGCTCGATATGTTACGCCTGATATATGAAATGCTGCTGCGCGGGCTGGAGTTCCTGCCGGTAGACATTTACAAATCCCATGCGTTCATTTATCGGATAGAGGACGGCAAGCTGCGGCTGCCGTTCATAGCGATAAACGGCGTAGGCGGCAATGCGGCGAAGCAGCTGTACGAGAAGGCACAGGGCGGGAGCTTCATTTCGATAGAGGAATTTCAGCAGCAGTCGGGCGTAGGCAAGTCGGTAATAGACACGCTGAAAAGCTATGGAGCGTTCGGCGACCTGCCCGAATCCAATCAGGTAGACTTTTTCAGCTTGATGTAATACTATTTAATCATCAATCCATAGACAATGGCATGAACTTTGTTCATGCAGGCGGCTATCATTGGTACGAGCAAGCTCGTACAGCTCGTACAGCACTCTGCGTTGCACTCCCTTGCAGTGCGACAGCACAGCTGCGGTGGCACGAACGTGATCGTGCAAGCGCCTTGATTGACGAAATGCTATCCGCCAATCTTGTTTATGCCTTGATGATTAAATAGTATAAGCCGTCAGAGGTGATATGCTATGCAGACAAATTGTTTATACGTCCCGACGCTTGAAACGGAAAGGCTTCTGCTGCGGGAGCTTGTTCCCGAAGACGCGGAAGACCTCGGCAGGTGGCTCGGCAGCGACGAGATCTACACCTACTGGGGCAGAAAGGCGGGCAAGGGCGAAAAGGAACCTGCGCTGCTGTTCATAGACCCGCGACCCAATGTAAAACGCAAGCCCTCCCATGATTTCACATGGGGGATAGTGCTCAGGGAAACGAACCAGGTTATCGGAATACTTGAGATATTCGATGTCGAGAACGACCGCATGGGTATGGTGGGGTATCGCATCTCGCCCGCGTACTGGGGCAGGGGACTATGCACCGAGGCGCTCGGGCGGGTTGTGGGATTCATCTTTTCCGAAACGCCGCTTGACAGGTTACAGGGCAATGCCGACGTGAGGAACACGGCTTCAAACAGGGTTCTGCAAAAGAGCGGCTTTAAGCTTGAAGGCACGATCCGTCACGGGAAAATGGTCTCCTGTTACTGTGATTACAACATTTGGGGACTTATCCGGGAGGATATTTGCGGCACAGCGGAAAATGTCAGTGAGTGATTATGTACAAATATCACTTTGATTTTTGTGCAGTATTATAAGACAATTGCCGAATATATATAGTGCTGTATTGTTTTGGCTTGACAAATATCAGCCGCTGTGTTATGATTAGTATATCGCTTGATACTATGATAATATGCTAATGCTTTAATTGATTAAGGTGTTAGTCTCAAAATGGGTAGATAGATTGACTTCGAGCGCGAAATGTGCTAAAATATATAAAACAGCAATAACCCGTTCGGGAGGTCTGATCATG
>CACYSH010000098.1 GCA_902776945.1 uncultured Ruminococcus sp. | reverse complement strand
GCAGGATAAGCCCGCTCCCGCTCAGGAAAAACAGTCGCAGCCCGCAAAGCAGGATAAACCCGCTCCCGCTCAGGAAAAGCAGGCTCAGTCCGCAAAGCAGGAAAAAACAGACAGCGCCGCCGCTCCCGAAACGCAGACCGAAGCAAAGAAGGCTACCGCAGAGTTTAAAAAGCGTCTGCACGAGATACTCGACAGCAAAGCCGACGCAGACGAATTTTCGGGCGTTATCTCGGTGGTGAACGCCTCCGCGACAAAGCAGCAGCTCTACATCAACATGATGCAGCGCTTCAAGCGCGGCAGAGGCACCGAGCTTTACGGCATGATAAAGGACGAGTTCGTTAAGTTCTGCGGCGAGGAAAAACCCGCAAAGCCCGCCGCCGTAAAGAAAACAAAGGCTGCCGAAAAGGAAAAGCCCGCAGAGAAAAAAACTCCCGCAAAGAAGGATAAACCTGCCGCCAAGCCGAAGCAGGAACCCGCAAAGACCAAAAAGGAAAAGCCCGCCGAAAGCAAGCCGCGTCCGAAGCTCAACATCACAAAGGACAACGCCGACGATACGCTGCGTTCGCTCTGCGGCGAACAGCTCGTTGACGACCTTGAATTTGTAAGGCTCAGACAGCTTGTTACCGAAAGCGACAGCGCACACAAGCTCTATCTCGAAATGATAAAGACGTTTGGCAAAAAGCGCGGTGCCGCAATGTACAACGCCGTCAAGGCAGTTCATGCGGAGCTTGTGGAGGCGTACAAATGAGGTACCTGATAGCCGCCGATCTTCACGGCTCGGCATTATGGACTTCACGGCTGTGTGCGGCGTTTGAAAAGAACGCCGCCGACAGGCTGATCCTCTTGGGCGACCTGCTCTATCACGGACCGCGAAACGATCTCCCCGACGAATACGCCCCGAAAAAGGTGATACCCATGCTTAACGCGCTGCGGGATAAGATAATCGCGGTACGCGGCAACTGCGATACGGAGGTAGATCAGATGGTGCTGGATTTTCCGGTCATGTCGGACAGCGCCTATATCTGCGACAGCGGACAGAGGGTATTCGCCACGCACGGACATATTTTCCACCCCGATCATCTGCCGCCCCTCTGCGGCGGGGACATATTCCTCTACGGACACACCCACATTCCCGACGATTCGTTCCGCGAGATACCCGGCGGCAGGGTGCGCTGCGTGAATCCCGGCTCGGTCTCGATACCGAAAAACGGCTCGCCGCACCGCTGCATTATGTGGGAAAACGGCGTTTTCAGCGAGATAATTCTTTAAACAGCCACTTCCCCCGTTCGGGTCATGCCGTTCGGGGGAGGTTTTTAGGGCTTGAAAATACGCCTGCCCCATTAAATTCTGCAATAAAGCACGTTTTTTTAACTCAAATACTAAAATGTTCAAAAAACCACCCTCTAAATCTTCTTTTTCATGATAATTTGATGATTTTTATAAATACGGGTTGCATTTTAGGAGAAAATGTGATATTATTATAAATAAGACAATAGCGCAAACGGACTGCCGAAGTGCCTGTTTGCTGCTTATATTTTTTCATATTTAGAACTTAACTGTGACCGGCTTGCGCTGCTCACGGATTTATAATTGTCAGGACGGACTAAGGGGTCATTTCACATAAATCAAATACGTCTGTCCGAAACAAGAAAAGGAAAGGATATGGTTTAATTGAAAACAAAGAACTGCCCATTTTGTGGCAAAGAGATCTCCGATGAGGCGATCATCTGCAAATTCTGCCACCGTCTGCTGATAGACGAAAACGGCAACGACATTCTTCCCGAGGGCGAATCCGCAGCGCCTGCCGTGGAAACGGCAGTTACAGAGGATAAGACGATCGTATATAAAAAGGAAGACCTGCAAAAACTAATGAATAAAAAAGAGTCCGATGATGAAGGCTCTGAGGAGGATACTGCTGTGATTGACGATACCGAGGTATTTGACGACGAAGAGCTTGGCGAGGAAACAACGGAGACCGACGGCGAGGATACCGTTGACGCTTCCGCAGTGATCGGCGACGAGACCGATAGCGAGAGCGGCGAAGAATACACGGAGGAAGATTACTCGGGCGGCGAAGGCTATTCCGAGGAGACCGCCGACAGCGGCACGGAATATACCGAAGAGGGCTACGACGAAGGCTACTCCTACGAGACCGAGGACGCTCCGCCGAGACGCAGACGCAGACCCGCGGACGACAGATACGATGATTCGCAGCTTGCCGACGTTGCCGATTACGACCCCAGAAGAACATTTATCATCACCGCTATCGTAACGCTCGGCATACTCCTTATTATAATAGTTGCGATACTTGTCGGCTATAAGCTGTTCAACTTCGGCGGCGACGACAAGACGACAGGCAATCAGCCGCTTACGAACACCGTTTCCGTGGCGACGGCGGAGGATCCCGCTGCTGCCGGCAGTGCTGCTGCCGACACATCGACGGCTGCCGATGTCACCGACCCGAACGCGGCTATTGCTCCGGGCAGCACGGTCGCTCCCGGCGGTATCACTACTTCCGACAATAATACGACCTTTGTTCCTTCGGTTGTGAACGACACCGTTTCCGCCAATCCGGAGGAGATCATTAACAGCTCTATAAGCGATCCTGTTGTTGACAGCGCTGCCACCACTCCCGAAGCGAGCGCTGACACCAGCTCTGCGGCTGACGACGGTATGAATATCGTTATCCGTCCCGACCCGAACGCCGATACCTCCACAGGCACCGACGACAACGGCAGCGAAAGTCAGGAACCCGGCGACGGTCCCAGCTCCGCCAACAGCACTGCGGCAGAGCCTGCCGGTCCCGGTGCACCCGGATTTGACGCAGCCGGCAGCTATTACAGCTGGGGCGAAGCAGAGACCCTTATGGCAAACTACGCGGCAAGCAATAACCTCGGTTATAATTATGAGTACTACGGCGGCACCGACGGCGTTGAAATGATGTATGCGTTCTACGATGAGAACGGCAACGCTACCGTTTACAGAGTAGACCTTCAGACGGGATATGTATCGGCTTATTGATCTTGCTTGTAAAGCGTATACAAAAACGTAGGAGGACAGATGAAAACAAGAATATGTCCGGGCTGCGGTAAAGAGATACCCTTTGATGCTATTACCTGCAAATTCTGCGGAATGCTCCAGTTTTCATCGGGGAAGGACATCGGCGAGGATTTTTACGACTATGACGATGATTCCCCTATGGAGCAAGGTACGCCACCCGTGCTGAACAGCCGCGGCGGATACGATCAGCCCGACGACGGCTACGGATATGAGGACAACAATTATCCCGATTACGGCGATGATTACGGCAGCGGCGGTTTTGACAACAATTATCCCGGTTACGGCGACGATTACGGCAGCGGCGGTTTTGACAATAATTATCCGGGTTACGGCGATGATTACAGCAGCGGCGGTTTTGACAATAATTATCCGGGTTACGGCGATGATTACCGCGGCGGCGGCTTTGACAATAATTACGGCGGATATTCCGATCAGTACCGCGAGGATATGGAAGACCGCGGGGACATGGAAAGTCAATACTACCGCGAAAGAAGCTACGCCTACGAGGACGAAAACGAGGAAATGGCAGAGCCGCCCTTCGACCCCGAAGAGACCGACGCTATGCGCCGCCGTATGCTCATCGTGGTGCTGTCCACAGTATTCGGGCTTTTGGTCATAATGATATTCATTATTTTCCTGATGAAAGGAAAAACAAATGATTTCGAGAAAAAACCGGAGGCTGAGGAGCAAAGCAGGACTTACACGAATATGCTCCCGCCGATGACCGATCTCAACAGCCAGTACGCGGAAATACCAGTGGACGATTCCTCTGACGAAGAGGAGGAAATAACTACCACTACCACCACCAAGACCCGCAAGTCTCCCGAGACCAATATCCCCACGACTACCACAAAGACGACTACCACTACCAAGCCTACTACGACCACCAAGGCGACCACAACTACCAAGGCGACAACGACTACCAAGGCGACTACAAGTACGACGACTACGACCACCACCACAACTACCACTACTACAACTACCACTACGACCACGACTACTTCGGCGACGACATCGGCTACCGAAACATTGCCTTCGTATACCGAGACCACTTCGGAAACGACCACCATTTATACTGAGCCGGAGCCGACGGATACCGAGACATGGGGACCCGATCCCGAGATAACCGATCCCGAGCTGACCGACCCCGTGCTTTACGACCCGGACAGCGAGCCTGACGTTACCGATTACGGAGAAAGTCCATTTCTTGAATTTTAAAAATTACAGCACCTTGCTTTCAGCAGGGTGCTGTTTTTTCATTCATAGTGCAAATCGGTCGGAAAGCGATTCGCACGGCATAGTGCCGTGCCGCAGGTCTGCAAGCATGATGTAGACTTCGTGCTGCTCGGCGGCTATCGCGGCTTCGATAAGCGCGTCGATGTCGCAGCTCACTATGTCGCTTTCTCCCGCGAGCTTTAACAAAAGGTCTGCTCTGCCGTCGTCGGCGAGATATTTGAACACGCTCAGAGCGTTTCGCTTGAGATAGCTTTTCGCCGATTCGCTCCCGCCTGCAAAGAATATCTCCGCCGCCGCCTGCGCCTTGACCGCCGCATGATGTACCTCCGGCACAGAACCGTACCTCACCGAACGGACGAGCTTTTCCACGCACGCCTGATCTACCTTAACAGCGGCACGGAGCGCCTTGCTGTGAAGTCTCACGCTGCCGATATTCAGATTTTCGACCTCGCCGCAGCCGTCAAAAACGTCCGTGCCGAAGATCATCTGTTCGTGCAGGGTAATTGTTTTCAGCGACGAGCAGTAATAAAAGCATTTGTCGTTCAGGCGGACGGTCTTTTTCGGGATAGTCATGTCGGCGAGCCTTCGGCAGTATTGGAACGCCCCTCTGCCGATGTAGCTTATCGTTTCGGGCAGCTCCACGCGTGAAAGCTCAAAACAACCCTCGAAAGCCATCATGCCGATGCTCGTAACGCCGTGAGGGATAACCACTTCGGCAGGTGAGGTGTGCGAAAAGGCATAGTCGCCGATAGCCGTAACGCCCTGCGGCACGGCAACGACGTTCGGCGGCTCTTCTTCGTCGGTATATTTCAGCAGCTTGTTGTTCTGAATAAGAAAGCTCATATTTTTTTCACCTGCCATTCGCGCCGTTCGTCCGGTATCAGCGGTTCCCGTTGATGTCCCTCGTTTCGAGTATCAGCTTCATTGCCCACACGGGTACTTCGTAATTGTTGTATTCGTCGTCAAGAAAAACGAACGCGGTGTTGTACGGCGGCTGTTTTTCGGGGTAAGTGCCGCAGCCGTCGGTGAAGTAGATAAGCCCGCGCAGGTCTTCGAACTCGCGGTTTTCGATCATCTTGTTGACATACCTGAACACGGGGCGGAAGTCGGTGCCGCCGAAACCGCGCAGCTCAAGCGTTTTGAGGTACTCGTCAAATTCGTCGGTCGTGGTGATCTTTGCGTCCTCCTGAACCGCAGCGTCGCACTGGATAATGTGGATATTCACCTTCGAAAAAAAGCTCTCCTGCTGTTTCAGGATATTGTAGGTCTTTTGCAGAAACATCTGCACCGTTTTTCCCTGCACCGAACCCGATGTGTCGATAGCTATAACGAACTCCCTGACGCGCTTTACGTCGCTGTATTCAAGCGGCTCGATTATCGCGACATTTTCGTACTGATCCAGTCCGTAGCAGTAGAAATTGTAATCAAAGCTGTCCTCGTCGGTCTTCATTATCTCGCCGTAGACCGCGAATTTCCGCAGAAATTCCGAGTAATCGTATTTTTCGCGGTTGACCGCCTGCAAATTCTGGACGAGATTCCCCGCCTTGCTGCCCCTCTTCTGCGAGAGCGTTTCAAGGTCGGTCTGTATCCGCCGGGAAATTGATTTCCATTGCTCCTCCATTTCGTCGTTGTCGTCATCTTCGGAATAGCGGAGCTTGTTTTCAAGCGGGTTCTGACCGTCGTTCCCGTCATCGCCGGAATCGCCTTCGTTCTGCTCGCGTCGAACGATAATTGTTTCCGTTTCGTCGTCGTCACTATCGTTGCCTTTTTTACCGCCCTTGTGACGGTCGGACTTGCGGCGGGTGACGTACCATATTCGGTGATCGTCCTCGGCGAAAAGCTCTTCAAGTGCCGAAAGGCGCTTTTCTGTAAGCGGGTTCATCTGGAAATAGTCGAGTATTTTTTCGGCGGTGAGATATTTGATCTGCGATTTCAGTTTCCCTATCTCCACGCTCTGCTGTGAGGCGCGGCGCGGTTCGGGGTCGATGTAGCCCAGCTCGCCCAGCATTACCTCAACGGCAATATCGCAGGAAAGATCCCAGTAGCGGCGGTCGATAGCGGGCGAAACGACAAAGTGCCTGAACACACAATGCAGTATCATGTGCAGATAGCAGCGCACAACGCTTTTGTCGCTCTGCTGAAAGCGCATGAAGATATATCGGCTGTCAAAATAATAATACCTGCCGTCCACGCATATAGTTCCGTCGTATGGAACGGGCGTAAGCAGACCCACCGCCTTTTCAAGAAAACGCAAGTCCATGATAAGCATATTTCGCGAGTGGTTAAGTATCTTTAGCGCCAGATCGTCGGCGCGTTTTCTTTTTTCGGGTGAAAGCTCCTTTGGCAATCAGATCACCTCCCGATTTCAGCTGTCCGCAAGCCTTTGAAGCTCGGGGAACGGTGCCAGCGTGCGTTTCAGTATGCCGTTCAAGTACGAAAGCGCGGTGCCGTAGTTCGTCATGGGTACGCCCGCATCGGCGGCGCATTTGCTGCGGTAGACCATCTCGCGCTCGTTGAGCATACAGCCGCCGCAATGGATAATAAGTCTGTATTTCGAAAGGTCTTCGGGAAAGCCCGTGCCGCTCGAAAATTCAAGCGCCAGTTCCGCGCCCGTTCTTGCTTTCAGCAGGCGGGGCAGCTTTTCGGTGCCGATGTCCCCGCACTGGCGGTGGTGAGTACACCCTTCCGAGATAAGCACGCAGTCGCCCGATCTCAGCTTGCCGATCTCCGCCGCGCCGCGAACCGCGCTGTCAAGAAAGCCCTTGTACCGCGCCATGAGTATTGAAAAACTGGTAAGCGTGATGTCGTTCGGCACGATCTTCGACACGACCGCGAAAGCCTGCGAATCGGTAACGACCATTGCGGGCTTTTTGCCGCAGGCGCGGAGCGTTTCTTCAAGCTCGCTCTCGCGGCAGACCATAGCCATCGCGCCGCTTTCGAGCAGGTCGCGGATAGTCATTTGCTGCGGCAGGATAAGTCTGCCCTTCGGCGCGGCGGAATCAATAGGCACGACAAGCACAACAAGGTCGCCCGTGTGTACAAGGTCGCCGATGAGCCGCTTGTCGTTTTTTTCCTGCTTTGCGGCGGCAGCTATTTTTTCTTTCAGCTCATAGATATTTGTGCCGTTCACGGCGCTGACGGCGATTGCGTTCTCGGGCAGCTCCGCATCGGGGGCGAGGTCGCACTTATTCATAGCGATAACATAGGGAATCTGCTTTTCGTTAAAAAGCGCTATCAGCTAGCGGTCGGAGTCGTTCAAGCCCTTTGTGATGTCGGCGATAAGCACGGCGCAGTCGGTCTTGTTAAGCACGCGGCGGGTGCGGGCAACGCGCATTTCGCCAAGCCCGCCCACATCGTCGATACCGGGGGTGTCTATCATCACAACGGGACCCAGCGGCAGCAGTTCCATTGTCTTGCTTACGGGGTCGGTGGTGGTTCCCGCAACTTCGGAAACGAGGGCTATGTCCTGCCCTGTAACGGCGTTAAGAACGCTCGATTTGCCCGCATTGCGGCAGCCGAAAAATCCGATATGCAGCCTTTCGGCGGCGGGGGTACTGTTCAAACTCATATTATTCTCTCCTTTGTCGGTATTGATACAAGGCGCTCCCGTTAATGTCGGAAACGCCTTTGTTTCGTTCTATAAATGAGCGCATTTTGTCAAATTGCATAAATAATCATCGTTAAGTAAAGCCTTGTGATAGTTTAGCTTTGTGCAAGTTGACGGCATTGCTCATTTATAGTTTCATTATTATTTATGTGCGGGCATATGTCCGAACTTTGTCGGGCTTTGTTTTTAATTTCGCTCCTTGTAATAGTCCGGCTCCGTCAGCCTTTCGTCAAATTCCTCCTTCGGAAGCGGTCGGTCAAAATAATACCCCTGAATGACCGGACACCCCGCCTCAATAAGGAATTCCAACTGCTCCGCCGTTTCAACACCTTCCGCAATAATGTGTATATTAAGCTCATGAACCATGTTTACCACGTTCCTGATTATCGTCTTGTCGGAAACGCTGTCGGGCGTGATGTCTTTTATAAACGCACGGTCGAGCTTGATAATGTCCGCCTTGATGCTCTTTAACATCGTAAGCGTTGAATAACCCGAACCGAAATCGTCTATCGCAATGGCGAAGCCGTATTCTTTCAGCTTGCCTATCAGCTTTATCATCATCGAAAATTCGTCGGAACCGACAGTCTCGGTAAGCTCGATCTCGATAAGCTCGTGCGGAATGCCGTATTTATCTGCAATGGCGTTGATCTTCTCCGCAAGCTCAGGCTCCGCTAAGTCGCGCCGCGAAATGTTCACCGATACTCTCGGCGGGGTTATGCCGCTTTCTGTCCATTTCTTTATGTCGGAGCAAACTCTGTCCAGCACATACAGATCGAGCTGGACTATCCGCCCGAACCGCTCTATCGCAGGGATAAACTCAACAGGCGGGACTATCCTGCCTTCCTGTTTCCAGCGGCAGAGCGCCTCCGCGCCGATCAGCTTCTTTTCGCGTGCGTCAACCTTCGGCTGATAGTACACGCAGAACTCGCGTTGCTTGATCGCCTGCGGAAACGCTACCATTATGCTTTTCGTCCTTATCTCTTCTTCAAGCATACTCTTTTCGAAGAAAACAAAATCCCCGCTTTTGCCCGCCCGCGCCGCCGCGTAAGCCGTTGATGCGTAATTCATCAGGTCGGAAGAATCACAGCCGTTGTACGCCAGGAATATACCCGCCTTGAAATAAATGTGCATATTTATCCCGGAGGGCAGCGTAACGTCAAAGGTTTTAAGGAACCTGATAAGGTCGGGCATCTGGTCTTTCTTTAGCAGCAGAACGAAATTATCCGCGCCGAGCCTGAAAATACCGTTCTCCGCCTCGCCGAATACCTCGATAAAGCGCTTGACAAAGCCGCGCAGTATGTCGTCGCCGCTCTGCATACCTATTTTCTGATTGATATACTTGAAATTCTTGATATTCGTAAAAAACAGCGCGTAATCGTCGATAACGCCTTCCTCGCAGTATTTTCCCGCCTTTTTGTGAAAGCCGATAAGGTTCGAAGCGCCGGTAAGCATATCGGTTGTTACGGTATTGTCAAGCGTATTTAAAGTTATAACTCTTCCGCAGAGGGTAAAAAGCAGCTTTGCGAGCCTGTAAAAGTCCTCGCTTGCCTCCTGCGTGTCGGTGGTGGCGAATATTTCCACCTTGCCGTTGCCCCTTGTGTAAAAGGTACGGCAGAGATGAACCTTGCCTTCGATACCGTCATCAAAAGCGGTAAAATCGAATCTGTTTCTGCTGCGGACGGGGTCTCTCGGAACATCTACCTTTAAATTCATGTGGTGTATCCCGATAAGCCTTGCGATAGGCGGGACTGTCCTTGTTACCAGCTCGACAATGTTGGCAGGCTCGTTTTCTTTCTCTGAAAAGGCTTCGAAAAGCCCCCACATTTCCTTACTCATAAGTTTGTCAAACATTCCTGCACACGCTCCTGTGAATCGGGCATTTCGCTTAATACCCCATTTTAATCAAAATTATTATATCACATTAATGTACAAAATGCAAGAGATTATATGTTACTAATATATTAATTCTGCCCAAGTGAACATATTTCGGGTAAGCCTTAACTTTAATGCCGCAAATTGACAGTCAAAGCGTTTCGCGCTGTACAAACAAGTTTGTGCCACCTGTCCGACCCGCTCACGCGAACATGGTTATTACAGGCGGGGGCAAGCCCCATATGCACTAACCTAATTCAAAACCATTGAAAACACGGTGATTTCGTGGTAATGCGGGCGCAACGGGCGGGAACAAGCCCCCACCACATTATACCGATTTTATGTAGGTACGCCCCTAAAAGATTTTCAACAAATGAAGCAAAATTGATTTCCGTGCAGAGCCTGTTTATACTATTCCTCGACCAAATTCGTGACAAGATTCGCCGCCATGAACACGAGTGCCAAGGATGACGACGAAGGCTAACTGGCGTTAGTCGAGGAGGAA
>CACYSH010000097.1 GCA_902776945.1 uncultured Ruminococcus sp. | reverse complement strand
CACGACTGCACGAATTCGTTCGTGCCGTTCGCTGCCGCTCACTTCGCACAAAGGAAGGCAAGCCGCACGCGGGATTTGCAAGGCGGGTCGGAATTTTTGGCGTGCGGCTTGATTTAAATGGGGGCGCTGCCCCTTGACCCCGGTTCCGCTTCGCGGGTTTGGCTTTGCTTTTTTATATATCTTATAAAATTATACCACATATCAGCCAAACTGTCAATCATTATTGTTAAAACGATTTTGTGCAAGGTGCCGCTTAGTATATATGCAATTTTATGCTAAATGCCAAAAGTTCATCTGACCTCTTGACAATTCGCAATGATTATGATATTATTATGATATCAAATATATTTGAGAAAGAAACAGAAGAATCCCTGACAACGAACGGAGGTAACGACTATGAATGAGACTAAGGAAAAAATTCTGACCGAAAAGAAAAACGGTATGGGCGTGATGATCTTTACGACTTTACTGTACATAGCGGCGATACCGATACTCGTTATCGGTTCGTCTATGGAGAATGATGTGGGTACCGCGATGTGCGCGGCGGCGGGGATATGGCTCGCCTTCGGCTGGATATTCTATCTCGGACTAAAGGTTTTGAAGCCGCAGGAGGCGCTCGTGCTTACGCTGTTCGGCAAATATGTAGGCACGCTCAAGGGCGACGGCTTTTACTGGGTGAACCCTTTCTGCGCGGCTTTTAACCCTGCCGCTTCTACCAAATTAAGACAGAGCGGCGATGTTCGCGGCGATGATACGGCGGTCAAGTTCGGCACGGGTACGGGCGCGGACACCGTGAACGTGAATATCAGCGGAATGGCAGACAAGCGAATCTCTCTTAAAATGATGACTCTCAACAACAATAAGCAGAAGATCAACGATTGTCTCGGCAACCCTATTGAAATCGACGTTGACAACTACAAGGAATATCTTTCGCTCCAGTGCGATACCGCGCTTAGAAATATTGTAAGGCTCTACCCCTACGACGTATCGGAGAACGTTGACACGACGGGCGACGGCGTTGCAGACGAGGGCAGTCTGCGCGGTTCAAGTGAGATCGTGGCGCAGAGGATACGCGACGAGATTCAGGATAAGGTCAGAAACGCGGGCATAGAGATTCTTGAAGCGCGGATAACCTACCTTGCTTATGCGCCCGAAATTGCCGCCGCTATGCTGCAAAGACAGCAGGCGAGCGCGGTAGTTGACGCAAGAAAGCTCATCGTTGACGGCGCGGTTGGCATGGTCGAAATGGCACTTGAACAGTTGAGCGAAAAGAATGTGGTCGAGCTTGATGACGAAAGAAAAGCCGCTATGGTATCAAATCTCCTTGTGGTGCTTTGCGGCAATCATGACGCGCAGCCCGTTGTAAATTCGGGCAGCTTGTATTGAATACATGGCGGCTAAGAAGCAGGTGCCCCTTCGTCTGTCCGAAAAATTGTACAATGATATAGCTTCTTGGGCAGAGGACGATTTCCGGTCGGTAAACGGGCAGATCGAATATTTGCTGACCGAATGTGTCAAGCAGCGGCGCAGGAATGGCGGGTATGTCGGCAAGGAGATCGACGCGCCGCCCGATATTGATGTAAGTGATTTCGGCAAAGGAAACGGCGAATAAACAGACCATAACGGGCGGGGGCGGCGGCTCCCGTCCTTTTTTGGCTTATATAACAAAAGCGCCTCCGTGAGACACTCGCGAAGGCGCTGTGATTATTTAATTAAACAAGATCGTTGTCGTCGAAGGGGTCGCCGCACTGCGGACAGAACTTCGGCGGGTGAGCAGGGTCATCGGGCTGCCAGCCGCACTTATCGCACTTATAAACAGGCGCTCCCGCGGGCTTGGGTGAACCGCAGTTCATGCAGAACTTGCCCTGATTAACGGTGCCGCACTGCGAACAAGTCCAGCCGTTTGCCGCTGCGGGCGCAGGCGCGGGCTTGGGCGAACCGCAGTTCATGCAGAACTTGCTCGTATTATTGGTTCCGCACGAACAAGTCCAGCTGTCACCCGCGGGAGCCTGCTGCTGAGGCTGCGGATTCGGATTGTAAGCCTGATTCGGGTTATATCCCTGATTGGGGTTGTAAGCCTGATTCGGATTGTATGCCTGATTGGGATTATAAGCCTGGTTCGGGTTGTAAGCCTGCGGGGGCGGCTGCATACCCATCTGCGGCTGCTGCATATTTCCGCCCGCAAAGCCCATTCCCATGAAGCCTGTCATAGCGCCCGCGGAATTTCCGGCGGCAGTCTCTCTCGCCTGATTGATCGAAAGTCTGTCCATAGCGTACAGCGCCGCCTGATTCTGACCGAGCGCGTTAGCCTGCTGGAACTTGCTGATAAGCGCCTTGGATTCATCGTCAACGTTCAGCTCAATGGACAGCGACTTGATCTCGATACCCATATCTACCCACTTCTGACCGACTGCCTCGTTCATTTCGGCAGCGAGGTCGTCGGCGTAGGCGATCATCTGATCGTAGGGTATCTTTTTAGCCGAAACTTTGCTGAGAGCAATGCCGAACTTGGGCTTCATGTCCTGTTTCAGCTGATTGATAAGCTGCTGACCGTCGCCGCTTTCGGTGGTATATGTCTTGGTGAAGTCGTTGATTACGTTCTGGAAGAACATAGCGGGGTCTTTGATGCGGAGAACCGCGCTGCCGTGACCCTGTGCTTTAAGCGTGAGGTTCATTTCGCCGTCGCGGAAAGGCACGTTGCCAAAGCCTACCGGTATGTTCATAATGGGGCGCAGATTGATATAAACGAGTCTCATGGTGTGGGTAGCCTGACCGCCCGCCGCGAAACGTCTGCCGATCTCCTTGATAGTGCCGACAAGATTTTCCTTGAAGCTGCCGCCCGCGAAAAGCGAGGGAGCCGTAGCGGAATCGAACTTGTACTGACCGCAGAGGTCGTTTTTATCGGCGATAACGAAATCCCATACCTTGCCGTCCTCAACGAGCAGCGCCGCCTGATTTAAGCCTACATCGAATACCGAGCCGCTCGACATATAGTCGGCGGTGCCTTTATTCTTGACCTTTCCTCTTTCTACCTTTGTTGCAGGCATACAGAGGGTGTTGTTTGTCATACCGTCGCAGCGGAAATACTCTAACCACTGGTCGCTCAATGTGCTGCCGAGAGCGGCAAGTCCAACACGAATCAATCCCATATTAAAACATTCCTTTCTGTTATTGGATAAATAATATCTATTGTAAAAGCCGTTTTGCCGGCTTTACAGATCAGCCCAAGAATATGTAGCCTAAGAAAGCTCCGGCTATCGCGCCGAGTATCGAGCAGAACGTCAGCTTACCCTTGTCGATAGGCAGGTTGCCGATGAATTTGCCCGTCTGTCCGTTCATCGCGAAGAAATATTTTTCACCGTTGTAGACGGTGTACAGCAGCCATGTTGGCAGCAGCGCGTATTTCGGCTTTTCTTTTTTGATGTTCTTGTTGTACGTCCTTACCGTGATATTGTCGTATGGGGCGGATGCCTTCAGCTTGTCGAGAGTGGTGTTCTCTATTCTGACCTTTGCGCGTTCGAAGCATTTTTCCGCGTCCTCGTCGAATCTTTCGGCAAGAAAGCCCGAAAGATACGCGGGCTTGAAAGGCACCATATCTTTGTAATCGTAAGGTTCGATAGAATCCATAGCCGCGTCGTCGGTCTTTGATGAGCCGTCAACGGGAACGTTCTTGAAACGCACCTTGCCCTCGCGCAGAACGTTGTAAATGCTTTTTTCGACAACGCGGTAATTGCCCTGACGGGTGGTCTTTTCGTTCACGCCCTCTGCGTCCATGCAGCCCTCGCATTCGCCCGAGTACAGCCAGAACGGTATATACACGCCCTGCATTTTCTCAACGACCTTTTCGGGGTCGAACGCCTTCGGGGTGAGGGGCTTCTTGCTGAAATCCTTGAACGCCTGCATAACGCGGGATTTATCTATCTTGAAAGGTATAACGTAATCGGGCGCAAAATCGTTTATCAGCTGTTCGCCCATAACGACCGCGTTGCCGCAGTAAACGCAGACAGTCGCGGCGGTGGCGCGGTCGGTGATTATCTCCGAGCCGCAGTAGGAACATTTGTACTTGACAAGATTGCTGCCTACGGTGCCGTCGGTCGAGGAGGTATATTCGTTGTTGACGATCTCTTCGTGATGTTCAACGTGCTGGCTATCGACAGCGCTTACCGCCTGACCGCTCGCCTCCATATCCGCCATAGTGAATTCATCACCGCAGTATTTGCAGAGGAACTTTCCCGCCGAAGCGTCCCAGAATATCTCGGCTCCGCAGGTCGGGCATTTGTATGAAATATTTGCCATTATATGTTCCTCCGTCAGCTTACCTTGTGTTTTTCGGTCTTGGTGGTAACGAACTGATCCTGTTTTCTTTTCAGCTCCAGCTCGCCCTCGACGTATTTTTCAGCCTTTGTGGCGGTGATCTTGGTTTTGCTCATGGAAACGAGCATACTTCCCACGACAAACCCGCCTATTGCTCCGCCGACAACAATGCCTACGCCGCCTGCACCGTCAGCGTGAGCCACGATCGGCGTAAACAGCAGGGAATGGGCGATAAGCATAAAGCCGATCTTTTCGATGATCTTTCTTATCACTTGGTATCAATCCTCCGGTTATTAATTATATACATATTATTTTTGAACTTGACATTTCTATTATATCAGTTTATCAATTGTTTGTCAAGAGATAACCGGCTTTTATTTAATATTTTTTACATAACTGTACGGACATTCTGCATAAAAAAGAAAGCAGGGCGGGGAAGTCCTCCGCCCTGAATATATAGTAAACCGAAATTTATTAATTCGCAGAGCCGCTGTCAGCCCGTTTTTGTTTTTTCATATCATCATGCGGTCTTTGTCTGAACAGGTCTTTCACCGACAGGCAGTCTTATCTCATAAGTCGTACCCTTTTCATTACCGGGCATAAGCACAAGCTCGCCGCCGTGCGCTTCTACTATCTTCTTGCTGATAGCCATACCCAGTCCGCTGCCGCCGCCGCTCGTTCTTGCTTCATTTCCCGTAACAAACGGCTCGAAAATATGCTCGCGGATCGCTGCGGGTATGCCGATACCGTCATCACCCAGCCGGATTATCACCGCGTCTTCCGTAACGTTCAGCCCCGAAAAGATCGTCATCTTGCCCTTATTGTGCCGCAGCGAATTATTGATGATGTTCTCAAAAACGCGGTTCATCTGGGCGCTGTCAAAGCTGATGATGACTTCCTCTTCGGGAAGGTCGGTCTCCAGCTCGCAGCCGGCAAGCTCCAGTTCCTCGTATCTCATGGCAAGATATTCGCGGAAATACTCGCATATATCATGTCTTTCGATATTCAGCATGAACTGCGGGTGATCGAGCTTGCTGAACTCGTGGAAGGAGTTGATAAGATCGCTCATCATCTGCGATTTGTTGTAGATCGCGGTAATGTAGCGCTTTTTGGTCTCCTCGTCGGCGATTCCGTCAAGAACCGCCTTCGAATAGCCCTGAATTACCGTTATCGGCGTTTTCAGGTCGTGCGAGATGTCGGCGAGCATTTTCGCCCTGCCTTCTTCAAGGCTCCGCCGTTCCTTTTCGCTTTCTTTCAGCCTGTCGGTCATTCGCTCAAAGCTCATGGTGATCTCGTCAAATTCCGTAAGTCCCGACGACTGCAATTCCGTTTCGGAAAGGTCGGAAAGCGAAAGCTGCTCCATTTCCTCATTTAGCGTTCCGAGCGGCTTTACGATACGCCTTTTCATCTTGAACGCCGCTATCGCTACCACCAGCGCGAGCAGTACAAAGTACATAAAGATCACAATTATCAGCACTGTATACAAAGTGTTCTTGAATGAGCCGTAATCGGGGGCTGATTCCGCTTCTTTATACATAGCTGTCTGCGCTTCAAGAAGATCATCGCTGTCGCCGTTGATAAGCTCCTCGGAATACCCCAGTCCCAGAAAATAATTCGTATAAATTTTGTCCAAAACGCTCACGCCGACAAAATAGCATAACACCAGTATCACTATTGAAGCAAGAACGAACCCGACAAAGTTCTTTACGATATATGAATATATCCCCCCGGGTTTTTTTTTACCGTTTTTCAAATTTATACCCCAATCCTCTAATAGTTTTTAAATACTCGGGTTTTTTGCTGTCGTCCTCTATCTTGTCGCGCAGCTTTGAGATATGCACCATCATGGTGTTGTCGTCGCTGCCGAAGTACTCGCCGTTGATGCGCTCATATATCTGTACTCTGGTGAATACCCTGCCGGGATTTTCCATAAGCATCGCGAGTATCTTGTATTCCGTCGGCGTGATAGGTATATCCTCGCCGTTCTTTGTAAGCGTAAGCGCCTTTGTATCAAGCGCCAGAGCGCCTATTTTTATTACGTCCGGACTGATTTTCTCCGGCTCCATGTGCGAGAGCTTGTTCACGCGGCGCAGCTGGGCTTTCACGCGGGCGATTATCTCCAGCGGGTTGAACGGCTTTGTCACATAGTCGTCCGCGCCGATGTCAAGCCCCAGTATCTTGTCGCTGTCGAGCTTTTTTGCGGAAAGGATAATGATAGGCACTCCGCTTGTTTCGCGTATGCGCTTTGTCAGTTCAAAGCCCGTTATCCCCGGCATCATTATGTCCGCAATAACGATGTCGGGACGTTCCTGCCCGAACAGCTTCAGCGCCGAAAGCCCGTCGTAGGCATAGCAGACATCAAATCCCGCGTTATCGAGATAAAGCCTTAAAAGCTCTACTATATCGGGGTCGTCTTCGGCTATCATTATCTTGTTTTCCATACATTTCCTCCTGTTGCGGGTCAAGGGGTATGCAGTCGGCACACCCCTGTTCCCTTGAATATTATTCGTATCTTAAAGCGTCGATAGGATTGAGCTTCGCAGCCTTGTTCGCGGGGTAGTATCCGAAGAATACACCGAAGACCATTGAGAAAAGAACGCATCCGGCAACATAAAGGGGAGATACAGAACCCGAAATGTGAAGCAGATGTGATGCAAGGGAGCCGAGTCCTTTGCCGAGCAGTATGCCTATTCCGCCGCCTATCACGCAGATGACGATAGCCTCTGTGATGAACTGCATTCTTATCGAACCGTTCTCCGCGCCGAGCGCCTTTCTTGTGCCTATCTCTCTCGTTCTCTCAGTGATAGATACGATCATGATGTTCATAACGCCGATACCGCCAACCAGCAGCGAGATAGCCGCAATAGCTGCGATAGCAAGCTTGATCTTGCCGATAGCGTCCTTTGATTCGTCGATATAGGACTGTAAGCTGAAGCCGTCTATGTTGTAAAGATCGTTATTCTTATAATAGTGAACGTTAAGATAATCTTTGATGTCGTTGGTGAGCTTTGTCTGATCCTCGCCGGTAGCCGCCTGTATCTCGAACATACCGAAACTGATGTCCGAATTGTCCAGGCAGAAAGCTGTTCTTAAAGGAATGTAAAGCGAAGTGTTGCTGCTGTCAGAGCTGCTGTAAATGCTTGAATCTTTCTTATATTCATATACGCCGACTACCGTAAATGTGTGCATTTTGTTCCCGACCATAGCCTCGATAGGTTTTCCGACAACGTTTTTGTAGTTATTTCCGTAGAGCTTCTTTGCCGCCTTGTCGGAGATGAGCGCGGTTTTGGCGGAATTGCTGAAATCTCTTGCACTGAGTGTTCTTCCTTCGAGCATAGTCAGATCTTTGGAAGAAAGAGCCGCCGCATTTACGCCGGATAACTGAACAGAAGTGCTTTTGTTTCTTTCGCTGACCGATGCCTGACCCATTGAAGCGGTAAGAACGATCTTGTCAACTCTGTCCGCAAAATGTTCGTTAATGTCCGTGATCATTTCTTCGGAAATCATATCGGTGCTTTTCATCGTGCGGTATACATAGTCGTTTTCATCCTCGAACTCTTTTTCTGTCAGATAAAATGTAATGGTATTGGCACCCATATTGTTGAATGAATCCATAACGCTGTTGTTCACCGCGTCGCCGACTATCATGATCGCTATTACCGACGCGATACCGATAACGATACCGAGCATAGTTAGGAACGAACGCAGCTTATTGCTTTTCAGCGCTGTCAGCGCTATCATGATATTATCAAGAAACATACGCGGCACCTCTTCTTTCGCCTGTTATAACTCCGTCCTTTAAGGTAAGTATCCTTTCGGTCTCCTCCGCCAACTCGTTGCTGTGCGTGATGAGGACTATCGTTATGCCCTGCTCCTTGTGCAGCTTGTGGAACAAGTCCATTATCATTCTGCCTGTGGAAGAATCAAGCGCTCCGGTAGGCTCGTCGGCGAGGATTATCGAGGGCTTGTTCGCCAAAGCTCTTGCAATGGCTACTCTCTGCTTCTGACCGCCCGAAAGCTCGTCGGGAGTGTGCATCATTCTTTCGCCCATGTCTACCATTGCGAGCAGCTCCTTTGCTCTTTCGCGGCGGTAGGAAGGGCTTTTTCTGTTGTACATCATGGGCAGCTCGACGTTTTTGAGCGCCGACGTTCTCGGGATAAGGTTATAGGTCTGGAACACAAAGCCTATCTTCTCGTTTCTTATGTGAGAAAGCTCCTTGTCCTTTGCCGCGCTTACATCTACATTACTTAAAGTATACTGCCCTTCGGTCGGTCTGTCAAGTACCCCGATTATGTTCATGAGCGTAGATTTGCCCGAGCCGGAAGCTCCGACTATCGAAACGAACTCGCCCTTTCTTATGGTAAGGTCGATGCCGTGAAGGATCTCCAGCTCGTTGGGCTGTCCGACATAGTACCTTTTGTATATATTTTTCAGTTCAATAATAACTTCTCCAGCCATTGTCGTTATCCTCACTTATATCAGAATAATCCCATCATAACTTCTTCTTCCTCCTGCTCGGGCATTACCACCTTAGTACCTTCGGTGATGCCGTCGCCCTTGATCTCGGAATAGTAATCGGTCTTGATGCCGTATGTTATGGTGACGGACGTTACGTTGCCTGCGTCATCGACTGTATCAACGTAGTATTCGCCGTTGTCGCCTATCTGTATGCACTCGTCGGGAACCGCTAAAACGCCCTTCTTTTCCTCGCTGATTATTTCGAGCTTGGCGTTCATTCCGAGGCGCATACCCTTTGCGGGTACGTCGATTTCCGACTCAAGGGGATATTCGATAGTCTGCGCTGCCGTAACGTCCTTTACCGACGGAGTGGGAGCCACGAATGTGAGCTTTCCTTCCATTGTGCCGCCGTCGCTCAATGCTCTTACGGTTATCTTGGTAGGCATACCTTTTTCAATGTCGCCTATTTCATACTGGTCGGCGTTGGCGGAGATGATGAACTTGTTCACGTTCTGTATAACGGCTACCTCGCCGCCCATGAACAGGTCGCCTTCCGTAACGTTCAGGGAAGTGATAACGCCGTCGGCGCTTGCAACTATCGTGCATTTGCCTATTTCTTCCTCTATGTCCTTGATGCTCTTTTCCTGATTTTCGGTACCCTCGTTTACGGTAAGTGCGGTAGATTTCTGATTGCCTTCAAGGTCGGCGCGGGTCTTTACAGCGCTTGTCTCGGCATCCTTTTTAAGCTGCTTCTGCTTGTTGAGGAGATCGAGCGCCTTACTGAGCGTATCGTTCGCCGCTTTAAGCTCCTTCTCTTTCAGCTCGAACTTATCCTTTGCGGCGTTGTATTTCTGCTCCAGCTCAAGAGCTTCTTCGGACTGGTCGTTGTTCAGGAGCTTCTTGTATTTATCGTAAGCCGTGTTTTTCTCATCGAGCGCCTTTGTGTAGTCCTTTGTTACCTTGTTGTATGCGGTGGCAGCCTTGTCGTAAGCGGACTTGGCTTCTCTGAGAATCGCTTCGGTCTCGCGGACTACCTTTTCGGCGGCGCTTACCGAAGTATTATAGGAGCTGACGGCGGTTTCTGTTGCAGCCTGAACAGCAGCGGCTTCCTCGGTCATTTCCATTTCATCTGTGGGAACGGCAGCCTGGCTGAGAGTTGCAAGAGCGCTGTTTTTGAGTGCGATCTGATTATTCAGCTCGCCGCGTGCAGCCTCGACGTTGGCGTTTGCCGCCTTGACTGCCGCGTCTGCCTGAGCAAGTACTTCTGCGGCAACGGTCTGATCGGCTTCAAGCTGTGCGAGCTTTTTGCTTGCTTCGTTGTAAGCGTCTTCCTTTTCTTCTATTTCCTTTTTCCTTGCCTTGTTCTCGGCGGAATCGTCGTCCTTGTATTTTTCGAAGGGCTTGTATTTATTGTATGCCTTATCCCTTTCTTCGAGCGCCTCGTTGTATTCCTTCTGAATCTTGTCTCTTTCGGTGGCTGCATCGTCGTAGGTTTTCTGTGCTTCCCTTATTGCGTCGTCCGCGTCCTGTATCGACCTGTCGGAAGCGCTGATAGTCGATTCGAAGTTTCTGTCCGCCGCCGACAGATCAAGATCGTTTCTGGTCTTGCTGTTATCGAGCGCCTTCTTTGTGTCTGCGAGCTTTTCGGTAAGGTCGGTATCGTCAAGCACCGCGATAACATCGCCCTTTTTTACCTCGTCGCCGACCTTTACCTTTACGGACTGTACCTTAACGCCGCTCAGGGTGCTTTTAACTGTGGAAACATCTGCGCTCTTTACCGAACCCGAAAGAGTTACCTTTTTGGCAAGATCCATTTTCTCTACTGCGACAGTATTGAGGGGAGCGGCTTCTTCATCTTTATTATTTGCAGCCGATGTGAGCATGATCGAGCAGCCGACTGTTGCTGCGATAACTGCGGCGCTTGTACCGGCGATTATAACCTTGGTCTTTTTTTTCATTTCTAATTCCTCCATAACCTATTCTTTTTTTGCGGCGTGTCCGATTCTTTCAATCGTTTACGTCTCTTCGATGATATTATAATACAATGTCTTTCTTAAATCTGCCTTTATTCTTTCTTAAATTTTCTTAAGAAAAGCATAATTTTCCCTTAAATTTTGTAAAGTCGTGTGAAATATCCGTCAAGGTGAATAATTGCATTTGGGAATTAAGAGCGAAATTTAATGAAAATGACTGTCGGCGGGCGTTGTAAACGATTACTGAAAGTTAATATTAAGCAAACCTACAAAAACCGCAAAATGAGGGCGAACCAAAAGTCTTATACTATTCCTCGACCAGATTCGTGACAAGATCCGCCGCCATGGACACGAGTGCCAAGGATGACGACGAAGGCTAACCGGCGTTAGCCGAGGAGGAAGACGACGGTACGAACTTGTTCGTGCGGCTGACCCCTCGCTTTGCACAAAAAACGGAGCCGAATGAATCAGCTCCGTTTACCTTTTTATTTTTATTTAATTAAGTACCGAATTGATTACGCACCCTTGCGGTCATCAAAG
>CACYSH010000096.1 GCA_902776945.1 uncultured Ruminococcus sp. | reverse complement strand
GGTTCTTCTTCAATATAATCATCGCTGTTATCGACTAAGGAACTCTCTTTCACCTTCGCGGTCGTTGTCGTTGTCGTGGTTTTAGTCGTGGTCGTTGCGTGGGTGTCGGACTTGGCGGCAGTCTGGTCAAATGTGGACTGACTTGAAGTAACATCCGGCTCTGATAGCGTGATGCTCTTGCCGGATTCGGGCTGCGGCGGGGCGATCGTCGTTGCGGAGGTGGTAGTAGTTATCGTATTTGCCGCATTGTCGAGCGACGGCGCACGGGTAGCAGTCGTCGTCCTCTGCGTGGGAACGCCCGGGTCTACCACTATCTGATCCGGCAGCTTGGTCTCTATAATGGGAATATCCCTGTCGCTGTCAGTGGGCGTACCGACATCGGGCATTTCCGCCGAGCTGCTGTCAAGCGGCGTTTCTGCCGAAAGATCGACCTCCTCCGGGGCTGCCAAAGAAGATGAGGAAGTCGTCAGAGATGTCTGCTGTACGGCGGCTTCCTCGTTCTTTGGAATTTTTTTGCCGCCGAATGAACAGCCGGCAAGCACGCTGCACAAGATCATCATGGCAGCGACCGACGGCAGAAGGGCTGTTTTAGTTTTATTCATTTCAAATGCTCCTTGTTATGATTGTGTATTGATCTGTAAATGAGTGCTTTCGGCAAATTGTGCAAAATGCGGTTCTGCTTCTGTATGAATATACTGACCGTCGCGCAATTCATTTGCGAAAATCGCTGCGCTCTTTCGTAAATTAAAATCGGCAACTCTCTTGTTTCTGTCACGATATGCAGAGCTATAAACTTCTGATTTTTTCCGACTTTTTTACGAATTTGCTGATTTTAATTTTGTACGGATTGGTTTCTTGCTATTTCTCACAAGACTTGAACCGCTCAGACTCTGGGGGAACCCTTCTGAAGAAGGTTATCCCCCCTTCCTAAGACTTTTGGTTTGCCCGCGTTCGTCCGCCGCCTATTTCCGCGACTTTATCCTCGCCCAATATTCCTTCGCCGCCTGCTCGTTCTTATTGGGAGCGGGACGATAATATACCCTGTCGGCAAGCGCGTCCGGCAAATATTGCTGCCTTACCCAATGATCGGGATAATCATGCGGGTACAAATAATGCTGCCCGCGCTCCGCCGCGCCCTCTCCGTCGAAATGCTTATTTTGCAGATGACGCGGAAAAACATCAGCGCCGTTTAGCTTTAGATCGGCAAGCGCTTCGTCCATAGCAAGATAGGCGCTGTTCGACTTCGGAGCCGTCGCCAAAAGTATCACCGCGTCGGCAAGCGGTATCCGCGCTTCGGGCAGACCCAGCTGCATGGCGCTGTCCACACAAGCCTTGACCACCGCCAGCGCCTGCGGATACGCAAGTCCTACGTCCTCCGCCGCAATGACAAGCAGCCGCCTTGACAGCGATATGATGTCCCCCGCTTCGATAAGCCGCGCCGCGTAATGTATCGCCGCATTCTCGTCCGAACCGCGTATAGATTTTTGCAGCGCCGAAAGAATATCATAATGCTGGTCGCCGTCGCGGTCATAGCGCATATTGCTGCGCTGGGTGAGCTGTTCGGCAACCGAAAGCGGCACGGTCAGCACGTTGCCGTCGTTCTCGGCGCTCATCACGCAAAGCTCGACGGTGTTCACCGACTTTCTCACATCGCCGCCGCAGCCGTGCGCGATATGCTCGCATACGCCCTTTCCGAGCTTTATTTCTTTGCCCGTTTCCTCCGCAAGCGCCGCAAACGCCCTTCTTATCGCGGGAAGACAATCCTCCGGCGTGACGGGCTTGAACTCAAACACCGTCGAGCGGCTTATTATCGCGTTGTACACATAAAAATACGGGTTTTCGGTCGTTGACGAAATAAGCGTTATGCTGCCGTCCTCGATGTATTCAAGCAGCGACTGCTGCTGCTTTTTATTGAGATACTGTATCTCGTCAAGGTAGAGCAGCACGCCGTTCGCGCCGAAAAGAGAGCGCGAATCGCCGACTACCTCCTTTATGTCCGCCGTCGAGGCAGTTGTGCCGTTGAGCTTATGGAGCGTCATGCCCGCGTTTTCGGCTATTATCCGCGCCACCGTAGTTTTGCCTACTCCGGAGGGTCCGTAGAATATCATGTTCGGTATCCTGCCGCCCTCGATTATCCGTCTGAGCGGTCTGCCCGCGCCGATAAGCTCGCGCTGTCCGACTACCTCGTCAAGCCTGGTCGGACGCAGCCTTTCCGCAAGCGGTATGCCCATAATTCATCACTCCGTTTTTTCGATCTCGTTCATGTTCATCAGCCATTCGGCAAGTATTTCCCTGTCCCAAAGCTCGATACCGACCGCCTCCGCAAGCTCCTGTGCATGGGCGGTAAAGGTGCTGTTGGTCATCACGGCTCCAACGTCGCATTCGTAATAATTGATACCCGCGCTTATCTCCTGTATCGGGCGGGAATTGAGCTTTCTGTTGTAGCGCTTGCATTGCACGCCGTAAAGAACGCCGTCGCACTCGGCAAGAATATCCACGCCGAAATCGCCCGAAGCCTTAGTTTGTCTGATGTTCTCGAAGCCGTTTAAAAGCATTATATAGGCGCAGATCTTCTCGAAGTCCGCGCCGTCAAGCAGATCAATATCATCAAGCGTGAGCAGACCTTTTTTTCTGTGACTGCGCACAAGGCAAAATATCATCAGCACGAGCAAGGCAAGATACAGCGCCGCCGCGCCGAGCGGGTGAGCCGCCAGATTTTCCGTTACCTCGCGGCGAAGCAGCAGCAGAGTTATTCCGGCAAATACGCCCGAGCCGAGCAGTCCCGCCAGAGTACCCCTGACCCCGCCTACGCCGAGTATTTTTTTCATCGGGCGGCAGATGTTCAGGATAAATGCGATAATATCCGCCGCCGCCAGCACCTTGCAGACAATATCAAGAATCTCTTTCATATAGCACCCGCCCGATAGTAAAAGATAATAAATGACTATAAATCAATTATATCACATCGTGCCGAATTTTGCAAGAGTTTCAGTTATACATATTCTGCTCGATAAGCCCTACTTTATTTTCGTCCGTCGTGGAAGCGGAGCCGAGCGCAAAAAGCACATCGGTAGCCCCGACCATCTTTGCAAAGTCAACCGAATTGATATTAAAATACCGATAATCGCAGACGTAAATCTCAGAAAACGACGAGGTGAGAAACGGCAGCAGCGCATTTCCGAAGCTGTCCTTGAAGATCACAAGCACACGGTCGTTGTCCGTGTCGGTTTCCGTCATAAAAATACAATCGTCCGTGCCAATAAACATCTGATAGCTGTTGCCGAGAGAGTGGTCCTCGTGTATCAACTGAGACTCGTCGCCCACGCTGAACCAGCTGTTGAACATAGTACATTTGCATTTGTCGAGATTTGCCGGCTTGTAGTAGGTAAACGTATCGGGAAATTCTTCAAGCGCCGTGATATTGTTTATAACATAGAACGCCCCGAGATAATCCTCGCGCTCGACCGCTTCATAGGTGTCAAATTCGGCAAAGGGAACGTCCGCCTGCTCCGCGAATATCTTTGCGGAGTAAAACGCGGCGAGAGGCAGCCAGTGATAATCCGAACGCGAATAAAGATACTCCGCCTTATGCTCCTCCAATAAGTCATTCACGAAAACGCCCTCCGCCTTTTCGAGCTTTTCATATACCTTTTGGGTGCATTTCAGCTGCGAGGGATACTCCCCCGCGATTTTTTCGGGCGTGTAGAACTCCTGCGAGGAGGGTATCATCATCAGCCACACATTTGTATCCTCGCCGACGCTTTCGGCGTAGCTGTCCACGCACGAGATAAGATGTTCGCCCGTTTCGCTGTTGAAATAGTAAGGCTCAATAGCACGAACCTGCGGCGTACCCTCGTATGCCAATATGCAGTTGTTGATCATTTCGTAAGTATCGTTTTCGGGCGGCTCGGAAGTAGTCACGAGCGTTGTCACGGGCGGGGTTGTCGTGGTCGTCGTTTCGGTAGCGGCGGTCGTTGTTGTCTCGGAAACGCTCTCCGGCGACGGCGTGGACGTAGTTACCGCCGCTGTAACGCCCGGGCTTTCGCTTTCCGAAACGCTGCCCTCTCCCGCACAGCCGGAAAGCATGGCAGCAATGACAGCAATTAATGGTATTATCTTACACTTTCTGTAACACATATTAATTCTCCTGTATCAGTTTTATTTTTTCGTCACTCATTCCGCAGCAGACAGCGCTATCCGCATAACGCTTTCCCTATCCGCCGCAAACACAGCCGTTCCGAGCTTTGCCGGAGATGCAAGAACACTCTCCGCCGCAAGCCCCAAAAGCTCCTTATCGGAAACCGTCCCCGCCGTCTGCCGTATAAATTCTTTAAACTCTTCAAGCTCTGCAAAACCCGCAAGCCGCAGAACCCTTTCACCCTCGCCGCCCGATTCGGCAATAAATCCCGGAAGAAATACGGCACACGCCCGCCCGTGCGGAATGTGCGCTTCGTAAGTAAGCGCGTAGCTCAGACCGTGCGGAATGCCCGTTCCCGTCTGCGCTATCGCCATACCCGCGATGCTCGAAACCGCCATAAGGCTGTCAAGCTCTTTCAAAGTGGGGCGGCACTCCACACCCAGCAGTCCCATGTGCCTGCCCCAACCCATAAGCCCGCTTTCGGCACACATCAGCGAGAAAGTATCGGCAGAGCTGTGCAGGCGGCTTTCGACAAGGTGCGCCAAAGCGTCAAGAGCCGTATTAATTATAAGCGACATCGGCGCTTCGGCAAGATATTTGCCGTCGCAGAGCGCAATTTGCGGGAATATCCGAAAAGGTATCGATCCTTTTGTGCGCCGCTCATGGTAGGTCAGCACCGAGACCCCCGTAACCTCCGAGCCTGTCCCGCAGGTGGTCGGTACTGTGGCAAGCGGCAGAGGCGCGTTATGCGGTTCTCCGCCCCTGCACAGAAAATCTGCGCCCTTTGCGGGGTTCGCTATCATCAGCGCCGCCGCCTTTGCCGCGTCGAGCGGAGAGCCTCCGCCTACGCCGATAACAAAATCAGCAGCCATATCTATACCGACAGTCGCCGCCTTCATCACGGTCTCGACCGACGGATTTTCCTCCACCTCGTCAAAAACGCTCCAGACGCAGCCCGTCTTTCCGAGTGCCGCCGCAACATCGTCAAGCGAGCCGTTATTCTTTGAGGACTTCCCTCCCGTGACGATCAGCGCCCGCGTTCCGAGCCTTGCAAGCTCTGCGGCGTGATTTGTAACGCAGTTTCTTTCAGCATAAAGCCTTGTGGGCATAAAAAATCTCATAATATTCCCTCCGTGATATGCCTGAAAAGTACCCGGTCTGTCCGGGCGCTTTGAGCCGATACTGAAATAATTATACCACATCGCCGCCGATTATTCAAGTCATTTCAGAACTATAAACGAGCATTTTCTTAAAATACGCAAAGACAACAAAAAACGCAAAGCCGGGGACGGACACGGCTTTGTGTTTTTTATGCGCCCATAGTATTATTGAATGTTTTGCGCAATGTTTCAGCATGATTATTGTACAATTTGCTAAAAATGGAATTTATCCAAGCTACATATATTCAAAAGCCTTGACTTATCACATATTATTGTGTAAAATAACACATGGAAGTCTAACCAAAACTCCAATAAGTATTATTAAATGGAGGCTCATATCCATGAAAAGGATCCCTGCAATTATTGCGTCCCTTTCGTTAGGTATTATTTTATGCGCCTGCGCAGGCAAAACCGCTCCCCAAAAAGGCGGCGATGTCAACAGCAGCAATAATGATCCAGACATATCCGCAAGCGACAGCTCATCTTCCGTAAGAACGATCGGTATCGCTCTGCCCGACGAAAACGATTTGCGCTGGAAAAACAACGGCGCTTACCTCAAAAAGCAGTTCGAGACCGCAGGTTTCAACGTTGAGATAAAATATTCCGAAAACGACGGCAGCCGTCAGAATACCGATATTCAGGGAATGATCTCGGACAGCGTTGACCTTCTCCTTGTCGCGGCGGTTGACGGCAAGAACCTCTCGCAAACGCTTGACAGCGCAAAGAACGCCGATATTCCCGTTATCGCCTGCGACCGCCTTATCATGGACACCGACGCGGTATCATACTTTGTGACCTTTGACGATAACGCCGCAGGCAGGCTCCAGGGCGAGTTTGTCCGCGACCGCTTGCAGCTTGAAAGCTCGTCGGGTCCTTTTAATATCGAGTTCATCGCAGGAGACCCCGACGACCTTAGCGCAAGGCTTGTTTTTGACGGCGCTTTCGAGGTCTTAAAGCCCTATATCGACGCGGGAAAGCTCGTTATCCCTTCTGACAACTCAACGTTCGAGCAGGTCGCAACGCCATACTGGTTCGCCGATACCGCCTGCGAAAACATGAAAAACGCCCTCGATTCGCGCTACTCCGACGGGACAATTCTTGACGTTGTACTCTGTTCAAACGATTCGCTGGCGCTCGGAGCGGCACAGGCGATCGGCTCGGGTTATTCGGGCAGCAACAAGCCGATAATAACGGGCGAGGGCGGCGACATTGATAATCTGCGCAATATCGTTGACGGTACCCAGACCATGACCGTTTACAGCAATCCTTCCGACGAGGCTTATGTTGCCTTTGAGGTCTGCAAGGCAGTTCTTGACGGGCAGACCCCCGACGGCGGTTTTGCGGGCAAGCTCTCCGTTAAAGCCGATTATGATACCGATTCTTATGACAATAACAAGAAAAAAGTACCGTCATTTCTGCTTGCTCCAAGTATTATAAATAATGACAATTTGCAGACGCTTGTTGATACGGGTCTTTACGAATGGGACAGCGAAAACAAATATCTTTTACCCGCAGATAAGCAATAATTGCAATCACAAAACCACAAAACCCGCAAAACAAGGGCATATCAAAAGTCTCAGGAAGGGTTCCCCCCGGAAAAGCTGTCGGCATTCGCAAACTAACGGTAAAAAAGAAAGTTGTTAAGTTCAAAATTAAAAATCGGCAATTTCAAGAAAAAGTAACAAAAACAAGTATATCTGATAAATCCGCAGAATGTGACATAAACGAACGAATTGCCGATTTTAATTTGCGAACGAGCGGTCTGAACAAATTCAGACAGGCGATATTTCGCAAACGATTTGCGCGAATGAACCGAAATCGGAGCGGCGGGAGCAAGCCCACGTCCTACAAGCCTTGTGATATGATAGTTTAGCTTTGTGCAAGTTGACGGCATTGCTCATTATATAGGTCTAAAATAAATTTCGTTTACTTATAATACGATGAAAGGTTCGTGAAGATATGTCCGCAAAACAGGTGTTTCGCCCTGTCAGAGTTATTATAACAATAATTATCGTACTGTTGCTGATCGCGCTGGGTTATGTCGCGTATGTTTTCATTGCCTACAAGCGTATTCCCGATAATCAGGAGCTTGAAGTATCAGACGGAACAAGCACGCCCGTCAGCACCGATACCGAGTACAAAATGGTATCGTACAACACGGGATTCGGCGCTTACGAGCCTGATTTCAGCTTTTTCATGGACGGCGGCTCCGAAAGCTGGGCGTTCAGCAAGGAAAGGCTTACCAAAAATATGCAGGCGATGACTGATTATCTTTCGGGGCTTGATACGGATATACTTCTCTTGCAGGAGGTCGATAAGAACGCCACGCGCACCTACCACGTTGACGAGACCAAATACCTAAAAAAAGCCGTGCAGGGGAACAGCGTTTTCGCCGTCAACTGGGACAGCTCGTTCCTTTTCTATCCCGTCACGCAGCCGCACGGAAAATCGCTCTCGGGGATACTCACTCTGAGCAGCTTTCAGATAGACAACGCGGTAAGGCGGCAGATACCCGTCGAGGATTCGGCGATGAAGATAGTCGATCTTGACCGCTGCTATTCAAAATCCTATCTGCCGGTAGCCGGCACGGAGAAAAAGCTCGCGCTGTACAATGTGCATATGTCGGCGTACACCTCTGACGGCACGGTTGCGGATAAGCAGCTTGAACAGCTCCTTGCCGATATGGAGGATGAGTTTGCCAAAGGCAACTACTGCATAAGCGGCGGCGACCTCAATAAAGATCTGCTTGGCGATTCGTCGGAGTATTTCGGGATAAAGGGCGATCAGTATTCGTGGGCGAAGCCTATCAAATTGGAGTTTTTCGAGGGCAAGCATTTGCAGCTTATTTGCTCCGGCAATGCGCCCAGCAGCCGGATTGCCGACGCGCCGTATAATCCGCAGCAGTTTGTGGCGCTGCTTGACGGGTTTATTGTTTCGGATAATGTGGAAGTGATTTCGAAGGAAACCATTGATACGCAGTTTGCATATTCGGATCATAATCCGATCACGATGCAGTTTAAGCTAAAAAGTGAGTATGCAGATTGAATGGCTAAAGCAAAGCCAAAAAAGTGCAAAGCAGCAGCAGACACGGGATCCAGCGCCCATGTCTGTCCTCACTTCGCGCTTTTGGTATGCTTATTCACATCTCCGCATGGGTTAAATAAATGTTAATTATGCTGAAATTTTTATGAACACTTATTGACATCACAACGGAATTGTGGTAAAATAAATTTATGAGCGACATCACATATTGCCGCATATTATGTTTATTATGACAATATAAAAGTGAGGTGAACAGAGTGAATAACGGTGACAGTCAAGGGTCGAAGGGACGATTATGCCGCGTATTATCATGCAGAACGCGGGAACGAGCCGTTATAAACTCCGTTTCCCGCTGCCTTGCAGCGTCCTGACGGCTTTACAAGCAAAACGCCGGGACGTTGATATACTGATGATACCGCAGCCCCTTCACGGCTTTATGCCCTGACGGGGTTTTTGTCTTTATTTGACCCTCACTTCACTGATCTTGATGAAAGTGAGGGATACCGGTATGCCGGAGGAATTGACTACCAACATTGAGGACAAGGATAACGAGGCTATCGAATCCAAGCCCGACCGTACCTCCGAAATAATCTCGATCATAAGAGGTACGGACACCCCCAGAGTTATGAAGAAAAAGCTCGAGGACTATCACGGCAGCGATATTGCCGAAGCCCTTGAAAGACTCGGGGAAAACGAGAGAAAAAAATTGTACAGAATATGCACCGCCGAAATGCTCGCCGAAATATTTGAATTTTCCGACGAAGACACCGCAGGCGCTTACCTGAACGAAATGGATATGTCCAAAGCCGCAGAGGTCGTTTCGGCGCTCGAAACCGACACCGCCGCAAGCGTTCTGCGCGAGATAGAAAAGGTCAAGCGCGGTCTTATCATCGAGCTTATAAGACCCGATATTCGCGACGAAATAAGGCTGATCGCTTCATTTGACGACGACGAGATAGGCAGCCGCATGACGACGAACTATATCTCCATAACGGACGGTATCGGCGTTAAGCAGGCGATGAACGAGCTTGTCAGGCAGGCGGAGGAAAACGACAATATCTCTACGATATTCGTGGTGGACGAGGTGGGCGTTTTTTACGGCGCTATCGACCTGAAAGACCTGATAACCGCCCGCAGCACCACGCCGCTCGAAGAGCTTATCGTAACATCGTTCCCGTATGTCTACGCGCATGAGGAGATCGAGGACTGTATCGAGGGGCTAAAGGGCTATTCGGAAAACATCATTCCCGTGCTTGACAACGGAAACAAGCTGCTCGGGGTAATCACTTCGCAGAACGTTATCGAAGCCGCCGACGACGAAATGGGCGAGGACTATGCGCGTTTTGCAGGTCTTATGGCGGAGGAAGACCTTAAAGAGCCGCTTAAAGAAAGCATGAAAAAGCGTCTGCCGTGGCTGCTGGCGCTGCTGGGACTGGGACTTTTGGTCTCGGCGGTGGTCGGCGCGTTCGAGCAGGTGATCGCAACGCTGACGCTGATACAGGCGTTCCAGTCGCTGATACTTGACATGGCGGGTAACGTCGGCACACAGTCGCTGGCGGTAACTATCCGCGTGCTAATAGACGAGAATCTGACATTTCATCAGAAAATGCAGCTTGTCGGCAAGGAGATGAAGGTCGGGCTTTGCAACGGTCTTTTGCTCGGAACGCTTTCATTCGTTATGGTCGGCTTGTATATCATGCTCGTCAAGCACCGAAGCGCGGGATTTTCGTTCTCGGTGTCTGGGTGCATCGGGTTCTCGCTTGTTATAGCTATGGTTATTTCAAGCTCGGTGGGAACGCTTGTTCCATTGTTTTTCAAGAAGATCAAGGTTGACCCGGCGGTAGCTTCGGGTCCCCTGATTACGACTATCAACGACCTTGTGGCGGTAGTCACCTATTACGGAATGAGTTGGATATTGCTCATAAACGTTCTGAAATTAGCATAAGACTTATTGCGGAAACGGCTCTTGGGGGGCTGTTTCCGACTTTTATCTATGAATAGTAGCTTTGTTAAAATGTGCAAAGTAGTGGCAAACCAAAAGTCTTAGGAAGGGGGTGACACGAGCAAGCTCGTGCAAAGGGTCTTCCCCAAC
>CACYSH010000095.1:4403-20519 GCA_902776945.1 uncultured Ruminococcus sp. | reverse complement strand
TTTTGGTCAAAAGGCGCAGTTTGCGGGCGCTCACGCAGGAGCGCCCCTACAAAATTCACAAATATCGTTATGCGATTTTTGAAAATTGATTTCCGTGCAAAAAAAGCGCAAAGTAAGAACGGACACAGGGTTCGGCGCCCGTGTCCGTCCTCACTTTGCGATTTCGGCATCACAACGGCGTGCGATCCCCGCCGCTTATTTATCGCCAAACAAAACGCTGTCGTCCGTGATGATATTATCGGTACTTTTATAAATATTCGTGGAAAGATACCTCTCGCCGGTATCGGGCAGCAAAGCCACTATCACCTTGCCTTTATTTTCGGGTCTCTTCGCAAGCTCCAGAGCGCCGTAAGCCGCAGCTCCCGACGAAATGCCGACAAGCAGCCCCTCTTTCCTGCCGAGAAGCCTTGTTGTATTAAGGGCGCTCTCGCTCTTTACACGCACTATCTCGTCAATAACGCTCCTGTCTATCAGCTTCGGCACAAAGCCGGGACCTATCCCCTGTATGCGGTGCGGCCCCGATTCCTTCCCCGACAAAACAGAGGATTCGTAAGGCTCGACCGCCGCGATGTATACACCCGGCTTTTTGGCTTTAAGACCTCTGCCAACGCCCGTGATAGTACCGCCCGTACCCGCGCCCGCAACGAAAATATCAACAGCGCCTTCGGTGTCGTGCCAGATCTCTTCGGCGGTGGTAAGCTCGTGCGCTCTTGCGTTTGCGGGGTTTTCAAACTGCATAAGGATAACGCTGTTTTTTATCCTGTCATGCAGCTCGTTGGCTTTTTCGATAGCGCCGTTCATTCCCCTTATGCCCGATGTAAGGACTACCTTCGCGCCGAGAGCCGTAAGCAGAGCGCGGCGCTCGATACTCATGGTGTCGGGCATGGTGAGGATAACCTCATACCCCCTTACCGCCCCGACGTAGGCAAGCCCCACGCCCGTATTTCCCGAAGTAGGCTCGATTATCGTTGAGCCTTCTTTCAGCAGACCCTTTTCCTCCGCGTCAAGTATCATCGAATACGCTGCCCTGTCCTTGACCGAGCCGAGCGGATTGAAGTATTCGAGCTTGAAATAAAGCTCCGCCTCCAGTCCGTATTCTTTAAGAAACCTGTTAGCTTTCAGAAGAGGCGTATCGCCTATCAGCTCAGTAAGAACCTGTGCCGCCTTTATCATAATGAACACTCCTTTTATTTATATAAGAATAATCTGTAAGATGTTATAGCTTTTTCTTATTATATCATACATATCATATTTTGTCAATAGGTTTTGTGTATATTTGTTTAAAAAATGGAAATCCCCGCGCTGCGCCGATATTCCGCGGAAATCAAATTTGCTCTATTTATTAGACTTCCTCGGGAAATAGAGGTAAGAAGCTATAAACCAGATGTTCGTGAATCTCACTTTGTTTGTAAAATCAATAGAAAGCGATAATTTCGATCTTCTATCCTCTAAAATGTATAGTTTCCGAGGAAGTCTATTGTGGCATTTGGAATAGAGGGCAGTATAATAACCACAGAAAGGTAACAAATTCCTCTATGCGGTATATTTGTTCATAATTTCGTGCTATAATGTATCTGTACGGTACCCGCACGGACGGGATCGTAACACTGATTTAAGGAGGACAAGTGCATGAAGAATACGGCAGCAACATTACTGGCGCAGAAGCAAGCGGGTGACAGAATAACGATGCTTACCGCGTATGATTACACGACGGCGCGTATCGAGGACGAGTGCGGGGTAAATTCCATTCTCGTCGGCGATTCGCTCGGCATGGTGATGCTGGGGTATGAAAACACTCTGCCCGTTACTATGGAGGATATGATACACCACACGGCGGCGGTCTCGCGGGGGGCGAAGAATGCGTTCGTCGTCGCGGATATGCCCTTTATGTCCTATCAGACGAGCGTTTATGACGCGGTGGTGAACGCGGGAAGGCTCGTCAAGGAGGGCGGCGCTCACGCCGTGAAGCTCGAAGGCGGCGCGGAGGTCTGCGCACAGATAAAGGCTATCGTCGATTCGTCGATACCCGTTGTGGCACATCTGGGACTTACGCCGCAGTCGGTGAACGCTTTCGGCGGATTCAAGGTGCAGGGCAAGACCTTTGAACGCGCTAAACAGATAGTTGACGACGCTATGAAGATCCAGGAGGCGGGTGCCTGCGCCGTCGTGCTGGAATGCGTTCCCGCGAAGCTCGCGGAGATCATCACCGCCCGGCTGACTATACCTACTATCGGCATCGGCGCGGGTGCGGGGTGCGACGGTCAGGTGCTGGTTTATCAGGATATGCTGGGGCTGACGACAGGTCACACGCCGAAGTTCGCCAAAAAGTTCGCGGAGGTCGGTATGCTTATGCGGCAGGGTTTCACGGAGTACATAAAAGAGACAAAGGCGGGCAATTTCCCCGCCGAAGAACACACGTTTGCAATAGACAGCGACATTATCGAGCGGATAAAAGCGGGTGAGTAACTTCATCGCCGAAGTGCGCGTGGAGATGACCCGCGTTACCGATGATTCGGGCTATCCGGTATTTGTAGAGTTCGCGCTGACGGATACCGACGGACGGCGGCATATCTTTTGGGATAAGCTGCCCGTCGTCAGCGCCGAAGACGAGGTAAAGCCGCCCTGCGCGGGTGCGCTTCGGTGTCATATCATCGGCGAAAAAGAAAATGCTTATCTGATAGATACGTCGTTCCCCGACTATGTGGAAACGGTCGGGGAAGAATATATTTTCGAGGTCGGAAAAGACAGTATAATAAAGAGGTAAATAAAAATGAAAATAGTTAAAACCATAGAAGAAGTACGCGCCGCAGTTAAGGCATGGAGAAAAGAGGGCTTGACCGTGGGTCTTGTGCCGACAATGGGCTATCTGCACGAGGGTCACGCGAGCCTTATCGATGCATCTGTCAAGGACAACGACCGCACCGTGGTATCCGATTTCGTGAACCCCATGCAGTTCGGTCCCACCGAGGATCTGGAGAGCTATCCCCGTGACCTCGACCGCGACGCGGCGCTTGCAGAAGCTCACGGCGCTGACCTTATCTTCAATCCCGAGCCTGCCGAGATGTATCACGAGGGCTTTTCGTCTTTTGTTGATATGACGGTGCTTACTCAGGAGCTTTGCGGACTCAGCAGACCCGTGCATTTCCGCGGGGTCTGCACCGTGGTTTCGAAGCTGTTCAATATCGTAACGCCCGACCGCGCCTACTTCGGCAAGAAGGACGCGCAGCAGTTAGCCGTCATTCGCCACATGGTTGACGACCTCAATATGCCGCTCGAAATAATCGGCTGCCCCATTATCCGCGAGGAGGACGGGCTTGCAAAAAGCTCCCGCAATACCTATCTTAACGCCGACGAGAGAAAAGCCGCGCTTGTGCTTTCACAGGCAATAAAGCTCGGTTCGGAGCTTGTCAAGAACGGCGAGACCGACGCGGCTAAAGTAACGGGCGCTATGAAAGCTCATATCGAAGCCGAACCGCTTGCAAAGATCGACTATGTAAAGCTCGTTGACGCGGCGACAATGCAGCAGATACCCGTTATCGACCGCCCCGCGCTCTGCGCAATTGCTGTTTATATCGGCAAGACAAGACTTATCGACAATTTTTTCACTGAGGACGTAAAATGAAGCGTTCGGACAAGATAATATTAAGACTGTCCGCCGCGGGTCTCGGCACGCTGCTTTGTCTTTCGGAAAGAGTGGCTCGGCAGTTCACCGACCCCGACGAAGCCCGTCAGTACCGCGTGCGGCAGGCGCTGTTTTCCACAGGAGCGACGGTCGGCGGGGCAATGCTGCTCCGCGCAGTGAAAGACCGCTTAGGCAGAGGCAAGGAGGCAAAATGAACATTTCGGTACTCAAAAGCAAGATACACCGCGCAACCATAACGCAGGCGGAGCTTAACTACGTCGGCAGCGTGACTATCGACGAGGAGCTTATGGAAGCCGCAGGGCTTTACGAATACGAACACGTTCACATCGTGAACGTCAACAGCGGTTCACGCATCGAGACCTATGTTATCGCGGGCGAAAGGGGCAGCGGGGTCATCTGTTTAAACGGCGCGGCGGCGCGTTCCGGGCAGAAGGGCGACCTTGTTATAATCATGTCATACGCGGGTATGAGTCCCGGCGAGATAAAGAAAAATCCGCCCCGCGTGGTATTCGTTGACGGCGAAAACAAGCCCGTGAAGATCGCCCGCTATGAAAAGCACGGCGAGCTGAAAGACATGGAGGGCGCGGAATGATACTCGCGGTAGATATTGGCAACTCGAATATCGTGATAGGCTGTTTCGACAACAATGACATCATGTTTGTTGAAAGGCTCTCGACAAATCACCGTTCGACCGCTATGGAATACGCGGTGATGATAAAGACCATTCTTGAACTGCACGACTTAAACGGCGAACATATCGACGGCGGGATAATCTCGTCCGTTGTGCCGCCGCTGACAAATACGCTGAAAATGGCTATGGAGCGGCTCGGCTGCGGCGAGATTTTGGTGGTGGGTCCCGGGATAAAGACGGGGCTGCGGATAATGCTTGACAATCCCGCGCAGTTAGGCAGCGACAGGGTAGCCGACGCGGTGGGGGCGACAGACCTTTACCCCGCGCCGCTGATACTCATTGACATGGGAACGGCTACGACTATCTCGGTCATTGACGGCGAGAAGAATTTTTTGGGCGGCATGATAATTCCGGGGCTGCGGGTATCGCTTGAATCGCTGGCGAGCCGCACCTCGCAGCTGCCGACGATAAGTCTTACGCCCACGAAGCGGGTTATCGGCACGAACACGGTTGACTGCATGAAAAGCGGCATAATCAACGGCACGGCGGCGACTCTTGACGGTGCGATTGAGCGCATTGAGGAAGAGCTTGGCGAAAAGTGTACGATAGTAGCGACAGGCGGGCTTGCGGGGGTGGTTGTGCCGTTTTGCAGGCGGGAGATAATCCTTGACGAAACGCTGCTGCTGAAAGGCTTGCGTATCATTTATGCGAAGAATAAGCATTAAAAACACGCAAAGTGTGGGCAAACCAAAAGTCTCAGGAAGTGAGGGCAAACCAAAAGTCTTAGGAAAGGGGTTGGCACGAGCAAGCTCGTGCAGGGATAACCCTTCTTCAGAAGGGTTTCCCCCACAAAAGCCGGCGGCACTCGCAAACTAACGGTAAAGAGAAGCCGTTAAGTCCAAAATAAAATCGGCAATTTCAAGAAAATGTAACAAAAACGCACAAGTGATAAAATCAGCAAGAATGAGCGGAAACAAGCAAATTGCCGATTTTAATTTGCGAAAGAGCGCAGCGATTTTCGCAAATGATTTGCGCGAATGTTCCGAAATCGCGACGGTGGGGCAGAATTGCGCAGACGAGCGGCGGGGGCAAGCCCCATACGCATTAACCTACTCTAAAATGCCGTAAAAATCGCGATTTTGTGGGGCGTTCATGGACACGCAATGCGCACCCATACAATATGTAACCCGCACAAAATCAGGTATAGGGCGGGGGCTTGCTCCCGCCTGTTTCGCCCGTGTGACCCCGAAATTGCCGTATTTTCAATAGTTTTATATTAGGTTAATGCGTATGGGGGCAAGCCCCCGCCCTACAATACAATCCGTGCAAGTGGGCGAAAAAACGTGACGGACGGGAAAATTCATTCACGGGCGAGCAATGCTTGTCCCCCACAATATTTTTCCAATAATATGTTAAAATAAGCGCAGACGGAAAATATCCGTTTGCGCTCTTTTTATTCTCCACGCGAAATGATTGTGTAATACAGCCATATCTTCAAACGTTATCGCAAAAACTTTGTTAATAAAATCAACTTTCTGTTGACATATCCGTTTATATATGATATAATTTATCCAGTATATAATCGGAAAGGCGGCTGATGGATACTATGGACATGAAAAAAACAATGATAAAAGTCGGAATAATGATCTCGCTTGTGAACGGCATCGTGCTTGGCGCGTTGTTCTCGTCGATAGGCATGGCAAAAAGCCCCTCCGGGATAATTCCGATGGGCGTGGTGACATCGGTGCTGCTTTCGTCGGTGATCTCGGTCATTGTGGGGTTTATCATACCGATGAAGACCGTCACCGAAAAGGTAAATGCAAAGCTCGGCATCGAACCCGGGCAGAAAAAAGCCCTCGCGGTGCTTGCCGAGGGGCTTGTCGGGGACATCATCTTCACGCCGATACTCTGCTCGTTTTTCGTTTTCAAGAATTATTTTCAGGGCAAGCTGCCGCCGCAGGTGCCGATCGTTCCCTACTGGCTAAAGGAACTGGGGCTTGATCTGCTTATCGCGTTGCCGATAACGATGATAATTGTGCCGTTGGTCAGAAATCTGGCTTTAAAAATGTTCGGTGTTCCCGCAGGAAAGCCGCCGCAGGACAGCGCGGATACGCAATGATCTGTAAATGAACGGCTCGTCTGTGCGAATTAACGTTTATTGCGCGGGTAAATATTGTAGGGGGTGCACCTATGTGTGCGCCCGCATATATGTCAAATTGTTCGGGGAAACGGGCGCTCACACAGAAGCGCCCCTACATGATTTGCACCACCGCCGCGATTTTCCGACATTCACGCTTTTCTTTGCGAAAATCGGCAATTTATTCATTTCTGCGTTTTGATATGCCGCTGTTTTGCGCGTTTCGTGTTTTTGTAATGTACAATTTATTCTGATTTTTACTATAATTTTACAAAAGTGCAATGACCCGCAGTTCGCGCCGGATATTGCACTTGTTATTTTTTAGGAGGAACCGAAATGAAACAAGCTCCCGAAGTGTATCTTTACGGAATGGTCATCGGTTCGCATTCGTTCCTGCTCAGGGACGGCTTTCCGGAGCCTGACAAATACTCGGAAATCAAGGAACAATATTTCCTGCCCGGCGGCGAAACAGGCACCGCCTGCACCGTGCTTGAATCGCTCGGAACCGCCGTGCGCATGGACGGCACATGGATAGGCACCGAAGTCACGCCAATGCTGAAAGATTTCTACGGCGGCAAAAACGTCGATATTTCGCCGCTTTATTTCCGCACCGACGATAAGGGCGTTATGGATTATGTGGTCATCTCGGGGACGGTGCGCTCGCCAATGGGAAGATTCGCCGCGCTTTTTTCATCGGGCGAACGCTGGTGGAATATCCCCCGCGAGGAAAATATTGCGGGCTGCCGTGCGGCGGCGATAGACCCGTTTTTCGGCAGCGAATCGCGGCTTGCGGCGGAAATATGCCTGAAACTCGGCGTACCTTATGTTACTATCGACGCGGCGCATGATAATTTTCTGCACCAAAACGCCGCTGTCAATGTGATCTCCCACGAGCTTACCGAAAACAAATATCGCGGCAAGTCCCCCGAAGAGGTGATGGAGCTTATGCTGGACAATTCGGACGGGCTTACCATACTCACGCAGGGCGGCGGCGAGATGCTTTACGGCAGGCGCGGGCAGGCTGTCCGCCGCATGGAGCCTTTCAAGGTCGATGTGAAAAGTACGCTCGGCGCGGGGGATACCTTCAAGGCGGGCTGTACCTATGCGCTGCTGCACGGCATGACTGACGATGAGACCGTGCGTTTTGCGAGTGCGTGTTCGGCTGTTGCGGTGTCGAGGTTCCCGCTGCCGCTGTTTCCGCCGCGGCTTGAGGAAGTAAATGCGTTGATAAACGGGCAGGGATTTGTGCAATCTGACTGATTTTTGCTGTCCGCAGCAAAACAAGGGCAAAACCGAAAGTCTTAGAAAGTTGAAAATAACCGCAAAGCAGTGGCATATCAAAAGTCTTAGGAAGGGGGACACGATTAAATAGTATAAGCTCGTGCAGGGGATAACCCTTCCTGAGACTTTTGGTTTGCCTTTACTTTGTGATTATCTTTTCTATTCTATTATTCCGCCGCCGATAACTGTATCACCGTCATACAACACCGCCGACTGCCCCCTGCATACCGCCTTATGCGGCTCATCAAACTCGATCTGCGCTCTGCCTTCTCCGAGCGGCGTGACCGTACACGGCGCGTCCTGCTGATGATACCTTGTCTGCGCAGTACATCTTATCGGCGCTTCAAGCCTTTCCAACGCTATCAGATTAAGCTCCCTGACAGTCAAAGTCCGCCGCATTGATTCCCTCGCCGTGCCTAATATCAGCCGGTTGCGCTCCGTGTCTTTATCCACAACAAAAAGCGGCTCCGTCCAAGAAATGCCAAGCCCCTTACGCTGCCCGACCGTATACCGGAAAAGCCCGCCATGCTCGCCGATGACCTCGCCCGTCCCCGCAAGTACAACCTCGCCGTGCGGCTGCAAACCCGCTCTTTCCTCTATGAACCGCCCGTGATCGCCGTCGGGAATGAAACAAATGTCCTGACTGTCGGGCTTTCGGGCGTTGATAAGCCCGTTTTCGGCGGCTATGCGGCGTATCTCGTCCTTTGTCATCGTCCCGACAGGAAAGACCGTATGCGCCAGCTGCTCCTGCGTCATGCCGTACAGCACATAGCTTTGATCCTTGCGGCGGTCGGGTGAGCGTTTCAGCAGATAACGCCCGCTTTCGCCCTCCCGCACGATAACGGCATAATGCCCCGTTGCCACAAGGTCATAGCCCAGCAGCCGCGCACGGTCTAAAAAGCTGCCGAATTTCAGGTGCTTGTTGCACTCGATACAGGGATTCGGCGTACCGCCGTTCAGATATGTTCCTATGAAATTGTCGATAACGCGGGCTTTAAACTCGTCCGCGAAATTAAACACATGAAAATCTATCCCGAGCCTTGCCGCCACCGAGCGTGCGTCCTCCACATCGTTAAGCGAACAGCAGGTCTTGCCCTGCGGTATGCCGATGTCCTCGTTCGTGTAAAGGTGCATAGTAGCGCCCGTGACCTCGCAGCCCGCGTCGATAAGCAGCTTTGCCGTCACCGAGCTGTCAACGCCGCCGCTCATCGCGACGAGAACTCTTTTTCCGTTTAAATCATTCAAATCATTTCACCCCGTTTTTTTATGCAGTCGATAAGCATAAGCTCCGATCTCAGCTCGCCCTCAATGGGATAGGTCTCTCTGAGCTTCATTGCCGTTTCGTATTCGGCTTCGGCAGCCTGCGCGTCGCGCTTGTATAACAATTGATATGCGTATAGCTGACGGTGCTTGCCTATCTGCGTTTTTCCCGACGCTTTCATATATTTTTCAAGCTCCTTGTTGTAGAGCGCGTCGATCTCTTCGGCGGGAGCGCCTTCCATAATCTTGCAGAACATAAGTTCGGCTTTAGCCTCGTAACGGTAAATGTCAATAGGGTTGTCATCGCCCGCGCACTGTTCAAACTGAACTGCCGCCCCCGCAAAATCGAGCTTTTCAAGGTATTTTGCGCCCTTTACCATTTGCGAGAACGAGCCAAAGGAACCCCCTCTGCCAAGCTCGAAAAGCTCGTCGGGAATCTCGGAATAGGTCTTGCCCTCGTACAGCAGACCGTTCAGCCGCAGCTGCTTGTATACGGAAACTCTGTCGATGACATTCTTTTTCATATTAAGAAGATTATAGCCGTCGTTCGGGAGCTTTATATTCATCGGGATAAGGTTCATCAGTCCCTGAATTACCGAAACGCCGCCCAGCATGACAAGCGCCGTTTTCACCCAGTAATTTTCCGGAAGCAGACCGACGGGCAGGCATATCAGCGCCGTCAGCAGATTCAGTATCCCGCCGCCCGCGTGGTAGAGCATGAAAGGCGCTTTTTCCGGCTCGGGACATTCGGGAGGTATCATTATGCACTGACCGCCCGTTCCCGCGACAGAGAATTTTTTGCGCTCTGTCCTGCCGTTTTTTCTTACGAACGTCAGCGAGCCGATACGGAACGAAAGCAGTTTGTAGCCGGTAAGCCGTCCGAAAACAAAGTGTCCGCCCTCGTGGAGCATGAGCGTCAGCCACAGCGATAAAATCAGCATGATGTAGCCGTATATCGCCCTGATGAACCTTTCTGTGCCGTCCGTGTTTTCGGCGCTGTTTCCGCCGCCCATTAGCTTGCCCAGAAATATTCCGAACGTAAAGCAGACCGCGATAAAAGCCGCCGTAAGGACGACAGGTTTCAGATTGCTTTTCTTTTTGGTATTCATATTATCTTTCCTTTTTGGCAGATGTATTATTTTGCGAATCCGTCTGACAGAATTATAACATATAATCGCGGCAATATCAAGCATATTATCTGTAAATGAGCGGTTTTGGCAAATTGCACAAAGGTTTGAAGATCGCGGCGGTGGTGCAAATCATGTAGGGGCAATATGTAATGTAGGGCGGCTGCGGCATCAACTTGTTGATGCAAACTTGTTGGCATTAACTTTGTTAATGCAGCCATTGCCCCCCGCCGCGTTTCCGCACAAACCCTGCCCGCCATAATAATACTATTCCTCGACCAAATTCGCAACAATCTTCACCACCCTGAACACGATTGCCATCGTCTTCCTCCTCGACTAATCCTCCTCGACTAACGCCAGTTAGCCTTCGTCGTCATCGGTCTGAACTATGGTTCAGACAGCACTCGTGTTCATGGCGGCGAATCTTGTCACGAATTTGATCGAGGAATAGTACAAAAAACGAACACCCCGCCGTGCAGACAGGGTGTTCTTAAATAACGCTTGTTTCAATCCTCGGATCACTTATAGGAATCTCTGCCCGTGATCTTGGTGTAGCACTCCTTATACAGAGCGGCGGTCTTGTCAACGATCTCGGCGGGCAGCTCGGGAGCGGGGGTAACGCCCTTCAAGTTATTCTCAATAAGCCAGTCGCGCACGAACTGCTTGTCAAACGACTTGGGCGAAGTGCCTGTCTTGTACTCGTCGGCAGCCCAGAAGCGGCTCGAATCGGGGGTCATAACCTCGTCGGCGAGGGTAAGCACGCCGTTTTCATCGTAGCCGAACTCGAACTTCGTGTCGGCGATGATAAGCCCTTTCTTCTGCGCGTCCTCATAGCACTTGTTGTAAATTTTAACGCAGATGTCGGCTATTCTGTCGGCTTCCTCTGCGCCCATTTCGGCACGGAGCCTGTCCATAGTGATATTTTCATCGTGACCCTCGTTGTTCTTTACGGAAGGAGTGAGGATAGGCTCTGCCAGCTTCTGCGCCTGAACATATTCGCCGTCAACGGGCTGACCGCAGAAGGTCTTGGACTTTTTGTACTCCTCCCACATACTGCCGAACATATAGCCTCTTACGATGAACTCGTAGGGGAGCATTTTGAGCTTTTTGGTAAGGATAGTCCTGCCCTGATACTGCTCGCTGTCGCCGGCAAACATCTCGGGCATATCGGAAAGCTCGGAAGAAATGATGTGGTTCGGGATAATATCCTTGGTAAGCCCGAACCAGTAAAGCGCTATCTGATTGAGCGCCTTGCCCTTGCCGGGAATGGTCGAATTAAGGATAACGTCGAAAGCGGAGATACGGTCGGTAGTAACCATAACGAGCTGACCGTTATCTGTTTCGTAAACCTCTCTTACCTTGCCTGAAATGATCTTTTTCATTATAAAACACCTCTTATAAATAATTACAGCTTATCTGTGTTTTAGGAACACCCATATTATTATACCAGTCCTAAGCGAAAACGTCAAGCGTTTAAATAGAAAATTTACGAAAACAAGTATTTTCGCGGGCGGATCGGTAGGGGTGTACCTGCGTGTGCGCTTGTGAATCATGCCTGTTTGGCGAATTGTAGGGCGGGGACTTGCCCCCATACGCACTAACCTAATTCAAAACCATTGAAAATACGGTGATTTAGTGGTTATTCGGGCGAAACGGGCGGGAGCAAGCCCCCACCACATTATACCGATTTTATGTAGGGGCGCACCTATGTGTGCGCCCGTTCGGAAACAACGTGCCTATTGGCGGGCGCACACGGGCATGAACAAGTTTGCACAAACAAGGTTTGTGCCGCAGTGCGCCCCTACAATTTGTATTGCATCGCCCACAAAATCGCGATTTTTACGGCATTTTTGAATAGGTTAGTGCGTATGGGACTTGCCCCCGCCGCTTGCACCGCAAATCTGCACGGTTTCGCAATGCGCGCCCCTACAATATGTATCCGAACAAAACTGCCGCCTGATTGCGCAATTCTTCCCCACCGCCGCGATTTCGGAACCTTCGCGCTTTCGATTTGCGAAAATCGCTGCGCTCTTTCGCAAATATAAAATCGGCAATTTGCTTGTTTCCGCTCACTTTTGCTGATTTATTCACTTTGATTGTTTTTGTTACTTTTTCTTGAAATTGCCGATTTTATTTTGGACTTAACGGCTTCTCTTTTACCGTTGATTTGCATAAGCCGACAGCTTTTGTGGGGGAAACCCTTCTGAAGAAGGGTTATCCCTGCACGAACTTGTTCGTGCCACCCCCTTCCTAAGACTTTTGGTTTGCCCTCATTTTGCGTTTTTTACTTCCTGAGACTTTTGATTTGCCCTCATATTGACTTGACCGCAGTTTAATGATATAATTACAATAAATTATATTGATTTTAAGGGTGATATTCTATGACCGATATTCTGATAGTCGAAGATAATACCGAACTCGCCGAACTGCTTACCGATTTCCTCCGCGCCGAAGGTTATACCGTTTCGGCAGTCGGCAGCGGCGAAAAGGCTTTACAGCTCTTCGACCGCTACGGCGCAAGGCTCGTCGTGCTTGACATAAATCTGCCCGATATAAACGGCTTCGCAATATGCTCCAAACTCCGCGAAAATACCGATACGCCTATACTTATCGTAAGCGCCCGCACAGGTAAGGAGGATAAGCTGGGCGGTCTTAATCTCGGCGCGGACGATTATATCGAAAAGCCCTATGATATTGATATTCTTATCGCAAAGATAAAGGGCATTTTTAAACGCCGGTACAGCCGCGATATTCTTTCGGCAGACGGCGTTGAACTTAATCTTGTGGACAAAACTGCCGTTATAGACGGCAAGCCCGCCGACCTCCCCGCAAAGGAATTTGACCTGCTGGCGCTGCTTATCGAAAACAAGGGCAAGGCGCTTAAAAAGGATTATCTTTTCAATACCGTGTGGGGCAGCGACAGCGATTCGGAGCTGCAAACGCTGCACGTTCACATCAACCGCCTGCGGCAGAAGCTCGGCGACGACCCCAAGAACGCAAAGCGGCTGCTTACCGTTTGGGGCGTGGGGTATAAGTTCGTATGAAGACGTTTCGGCTGCTCTGCACGGCGGTCATCGTGATAGTTATTATTGTTGCCGTGATGATAAACGTCAGCCTGCTGCGGCTCGGCAGGCAATCGGACGGCTTTTACCGCATTGAAGCCAAGCGCATAGCCGACGAGCTTGAAGAGACAGGCACCTATTCTCCCGACCTCTACCCGCATATCACGGGCGTTTTCCCCGACGAGGGCGACGGCAGGCTGTACATCTCGAACGAGCATTACGTCATCATCGAGGCGGGCGGCGTGCTTTACCGCGCCGAGTACCGCACGGAAGGCACCGCGAAGATACTCATTGCCGCAGATACGGCGTTTGCGGTGTTTTTTGCGCTTGTCGTGTGGCTGCTTAACTACATCAGGAAGCATATAATAGTTCCGTTCGGCAGGCTGAACGATGTGCCGAACGAGCTTGCAAGGGGCAATCTCGCGGTCGAGATACCCGAAGAAAAGAGCCGCTATTTCGGGCGGTTCACATGGGGCGTGAATCTGCTGCGCGAGAAGATCGAGGACGACCGCCGCCGCGAGCTTTCGATGCAGCGCGAAAAAAAGCTGCTGCTGCTCTCGCTTTCGCACGACATAAAAACGCCGCTTTCGGCGATAAAGCTGAACGCAAAGGCATTGGCGCGGGGGCTTTACACCGACGAGGAAAAGCGCCGTCAGACCGCCGAGAGCATTAACGCCCGCGCCGACGAAATAGAAGGCTTTGTCAGCCGCATAACGAAGGCGGCGAGCGAGGATTTCATGAGCTTCGAGGTCGCGGCGGGCGAGGCGTTTTTAAGCAGCGTGGTTGAAAGGCTTTCGGCGAGATACGCGCCGCAGCTTTCGGTCACGGGGACGGCTTTCAATATCGGGAAGTATTTTGACTGTCTGCTTTCCTGCGACCCCGACCGTTTAGGGGAGTGTCTGCAAAATCTTGTGGAGAACGCGATAAAGTACGGCGACGGGAAGGAGATAGCTCTCAGCTTTGTCAGCCAGGACGGCTGCGAGCTGATAACGGTGGAGAATACGGGGTGTACGCTTGACCCGGCTGATTTGCCTCAGATATTTGAAAGTTTTCATCGCGGCGGTAATGCGGAGGGGATACGCGGCAATGGGCTGGGGCTGTTCATTTGCAGGAAGTTAATGGGGCTTATGGGCGGCGATGTGTATGCCGATATAAAAGAAGGGCGGTTTTGTGTGACGTTGGTTGTAAGAATGGCATAAGATGCAAAGCCGCAAAAAACGCAAAGCAAGGGCAAACCAAAAGTCTTGGGAATGGGGGTCACAGGCGGGGGCAATGGCACGAACAAGTTCGTGCAGCCGCCCTACAAGAATTTCACATAGTTTATAATACACTGCCCACAACTTAAGGTTAATAAGGTGTAGGGCGGGGGCTTGCTCCCGCCCGTAAAGGTTAATAAGGTGTAGGGCGGGGGCTTGCTCCCGCCCGTAAATGAACGGTTTTTAAAGATGATTTTCGTCAATCTTTTTCTTAAGTTGTGGATAGTGGTTTATAATATATAAAAAATGGAACTCCCTGCCCGAAAAGTTCGTTACGAGATATTGATAAAACAGATTGACAAGTCGATTCGCGTATGATACAATATATTTAGTATACATTATGTAATAACAATTAACAAAAGACATAGAAAGAGGAGAGCAAGCATGGCTACTTCCGCAATGAAGAAAAAGAAAAAGCTGCCGGTCGTTCTTGCGGCGATACTTGCAGCCGTTGGCGGTCTTGCCGGAGTTATCGCGTTCAATGCTTCAAAGAATATGACGGTGATGAACAAGACAGTCGATTCGGGCATGGACATTATTTCAAAATACGCGAAGGTCACTCCCGTCGATCCCGGCGAATACAAGCAGATCAAAATGAAAGGCGTTATGAAATTCAATGTTTCACAGTATGATGTGGAAAACATCGGCGACCTTTCGGTAATGACTGTAAATATGGGCTTCATGCAAATGGCTTCTTATGTTATTACCCCCTACGAAAAAAATATGCCGCTGCTTTCAATGGATTTCATGTACATAATGGGTAATCGCAAGGCTTACGCCGAGTTCTACGACCTTGTGAGAGACCCCTCGTCGGACGAGTACACAAAGGTATTGAACGCCGTTCATGAATTTGAGGGCAAATACAGCGACATGGAAGATATTGAGACCTCTCCCGCCTGGTACGACAAATATCTTACCGTTGCCATGCACAAGGCGGCGAAGAACACCGACGACGAAAAGGTAGAGCAGATGTTCTGCGATGCGATACGCTGCTACATGGAAACGGCTGACGGGCTTGAAACTCTCGGCGCGGAGGAAAAAGCCGAAAAGCTCGCACTCACGCAGGAATACAGCGACGGTCTGATAACAAACGGCGGCGTTTCCACCGACGTTTTCAAGAAAGAGCTTGGCGAGGAAAAAACGAAGGATTTCTTTGATAACGTATTTTTCGGCACCAGCCGTTACAGAAATATGTGAGCGACCGCGCAAAACGGCGTTCCCGAAATTTACAGAAAAAAAGAGCTGTCCCGCTTGCGGACAGCTTTTTTGTTTTGCTATACAAATATTGCAGGTGCGCCCCTGCAATTTGTATTGCATCGCCCACAAAATCGCGATTTTTACGGCATTTTAGAATCACTACCCACAACTTAAGGTTTACAAGGTGTAGGGCGGGGGCTTGCTCCCGCCCGTTACATCGCAAATCCTAACGGTTTCGCAATACAAATATTGTAGGGGCGCGCATTGCGCGTTCGTGACTTTCCCCGCCCGTGAATCGCCATGCTGTTGCGATTTCGGAACATTCGCGCAAATCATTTGCGAAAATCGCTGCGCTCTTTCGCAAATATAAAATCGGCAATTTGCTTGTTTCCGCTCACTTTTGCTGATTTTATCACTTGTGCTTTTTTGTCACATTTTCTTGAAATTGCCGATTTTATTTTTGAACCGTTCAATTTTCTTTCTCCGGTTCGATTGCTTGAACCGCTCAGTTTGTGGGGGAAA
>CACYSH010000095.1:0-4380 GCA_902776945.1 uncultured Ruminococcus sp. | reverse complement strand
TTTCTCCGGTTCGATTGCTTGAACCGCTCAGTTTGTGGGGGAAACCCTTCTGAAGAAGGGTTATCCCCCACACCCCCTTCCTAAGACTTTTGGTTTGCCCTCATTTTGCGCTGCCTTTTTGCTTTTTATGTATTATTCCGCCTGATTATTTCCGAAATACGCGCTTCTGTTTCCTCTACATTGCGCTTTAACTCATTCGCCGACATTCTCAGCGCCCCTATCCGCATTACCGACAACTGCACAAGCCCGTCATTCGTGGCTACCGTTATACGGTGCTTACTGCGGTTGGCACTGCAAAAGCTCTCAATATATGCGTCACTCGTCTGCCCCGATTTCGTATAAATTATCTCGATCGAATCCGAACGCAGCTTATTCGGCGTGACCGCAGGCGTTTTATAAGCGTCAAACACCAGCATAAGCGGCAGGTTCCTGAACCCCGCATAATTTATCAGCATATCCGCCAGCCGCCCGCAAGCCGAATCAATGTTCACCGCCGCAAGCTCCCGCAGCTCCTCCCACGCAAACACGATGTTATAGCCGTCAACGATAAGCAGGCGCGGGCGGGTCTCGGGCTTGGATTTCGGCTGGGATTTTTCCTCGCGGCGGCGCTGACGGGTCTCTTCATCGTCCTGCGGCTGCTCTTTTTTCGGAGCGATCTTCTGCATTATCCGTTCAAGCTCGTCCTCCGAAAGACTGTAATTACGCGCTTTTTCGGGCGGTCGGTACGGACTTGTGCGCTTTAAGGTCGGTTCGAGGTGCATTTTTTCCTCGACTTCGCGCCAGTTCACGACCACCCCCGCGCCGTGCGAGCAGAACACCGAATCGGGCGTGTTTTCAAGGTCGGCTTCGGGGGAATACGCCGCCTCCGTAATGACTTTTTCGCTTTCGGTACAGACATCATAGCCGCCGTTTTCGAGAGCTATCCGCCCCTTGCCGCCCGTGTACGAAGCCGGCTCCGCCGCGTAGCCGCGCATTTTCGCCGCAGGAGCGCGACCCCTTATCACGGAAAATTCGTTCTCGCTGTCGGGCTGGGAAAACTCCGCGCCGAGCTGCGTTAAGTCGTTCATCGCCCGCCCCGTCTGCGCGGCGGGTACCGTCAGCGTGAATGAGAAAAACGGTTCGAGCAGCACGCTTTCGGCTTTCATAAGCCCCTGCCGCAGCGCCCGCCATGCCGCCTCGCGGAAGTCGCCGCCCTCCGTGTGCTTGGGGTGAGCGCGACCCGCCGAAAGCGTTATCTTCATGTCGGTTATGGGCGAGCCTGTCAGCACGCCGATATGCTCCTTTGCTTTCAGCGACGATATTATCAGATTCTGCCAGTTCTTGTCGAGCAGGTCTTCCGAAACGCTGCTTGCGAATATTATCCCGCTGCCGCGCTTTAGCGGTTCAAGTATCAGATGCACTTCGGCATAGTGGCGCAGCGGTTCGAAATGCCCCACGCCCTCGACGGTGTTCGAGATAGTCTCGCGGTAAAGCACGCGCCCCGCGCCGACTGTTATCTCCACCCCGAAACGGCGCAATATCTCGCTTTTTAAAACTTCGGTCTGCATTTCGCCCATGAGCCTGATCTCCACCTCGCCGAGCCGCTCGTTAAAGCCGACGTTCAGCGCGGGGTCTTCCTCCTGCAATTCTTTCAGGTATTTGAGCAGAGTGAAATTATCGCAGGCGGGGTCAGCCGCGTACACGGCATAGCTCACGACAGGCTCGGTATGATTCGTGCCGTCGTCGGAACGGGTGCCGATACCCTGTCCCGCATAGGTGTTGACAAGCCCCAGCACGGCGCAGACATCGCCCGCTTCGGCGCTTTCGACTTCTGTAAATCTGCCGCCGCTGTAAATGCGTATGCGGGCGATCTTTTCCGAGCAGGGAAGTCCGTTCGCGCCGCGATAGCTTATCGTTTCGCGAACCTTTATCGAGCCGCCCGTCAGCTTCATAAGTGTCTGGCGCTTGCCGTCCTTGTCGCGGTCGATCTTGAACACCGCCGCCGAAAGCTCGCTGCCGTAGACGGGCTGCGGGGCAAGCCGGCATATCAGGTCAAGAAGTTCCTTAACGCCTTCGTTTTTCAGCGCCGAGCCGAACAGACACGGGAAGATATTTCCCCGCGAGAAAGCCCCCGCAAGCTCCTTATCCGAAAGACAGCCGCGCCCGTCGTAGGCTTCGAGAAGAGCTTCATCGCACATGGCGGCGGCTTCGTCGCGTTCCTCATCGGACATGGAAAAATCTATCACCGGATCGCCGAGCCGCTTATGCAGATCATCCATGAGAGCCGCCTTATCAAAGCCCGCGAGGTCGGTCTTGTTGACGAAAACGACGGTCGGAACGCCGCGTTTTCTCAGCATACGCCACAGGGTCTCGGTGTGAGCGGCGGCACCGTCGAGGGAGCTTATCAGCAGCAGGGCGCAGTCAAGGACGGTGAGGGCGCGTTCGGTCTCGGCGGAAAAATCGGCGTGTCCCGGGGTATCGACGAGGTAAAAGCGGGTGTCGTTCAGTTCGAAGACCGCCTGTTTTGCGAAGATAGTGATGCCGCGCTGTTTTTCAAGCTCGTGGGTATCGAGGAAGGCGTTTCCGCTGTCAACTCTGCCCATTTTGCGGGTAGTTCCCGAGATAAACAGCATAGCCTCCGAAAGTGTGGTCTTGCCCGCGTCAACATCGGCGACGATACCGAGAGTAAGTTTTTTCATGGGCGTGTTCCTCCTTTGCCGCGTGGCGGTAATATGTTTTAATTGTATCACAAAATGCGGGAAAATGCAAGCGGGAAAGGCTCAAATTTTTGGTCAAAAGGCGCAGTTTGCGGGCGCTCACGCAGGAGCGCCCCTACAAAATTCACAAATATCGTTATGCGATTTTTGAAAATTGATTTCCGTGGCTCAAAAAAAGTGAATAGTGAATAGTTATGGTATCGCCTTCGGCGATGTATTATGCGGAGGCTTCGCCCCGCACTGAATAGCCCTTATGAGCGACAAACATTAGTGCGGAGCGCAGCTTCCGCATAATAAAGTCCGCGCAGCGGACACCTTAACTATTAACTATTCACTATTCACTATTAACTTTTATCAGATATTCGCTTTTATCGAAATCAGTAACATTTCCCACGCCCGTGTCGTATTATGTAAAAGGATACGCAAAACAACAATAACACGGAGGTACGATATGGAAGAAATGACAACACTGTTCCTTGACAGCGTTCTTGGTGAAAAGAAGCCCGCCGACGGCTGCCCGAAAACGCAGGGGGCTTTTCCCGCCGAAACACCCGTCGGAATGGCTTATGTGCCGTTCCAGTTCTGGGAAAGGGTATACGACGAGCCTACGGCGCTTGCGCGGGGGACGATTTTTCCCTCGCTTGATAAGCCTTTTATCGGAGAGGAGGTCGCGGGTCTTGGAAAATAACAGACAGAAAGCCCTGAGAAAGCTCATGGCGGCGCGGTTCGCTTTGCACGACGCGGAGCTGTATCTCGACAGCCACCCCGACTGTCAGGAGGGCTTGCGGTATTTCCGCGCCAAGCGCGAACAAATGGAAAAGCTCAGGAACGAATACGAGGCGGAGTTTGGTTCGCTCACAGCCGCCTGCGCAAAGGCTGACGAACGCTGGGAATGGGTATGCGGCGCGTTTCCCTGGGAAAGGGGGGAGAGCTGATGTTCCAGTACGAAAAGGTTTTGCAATATCCCGTAAACATCAAAACCCCGAACCCGGCTCTGGCTAAGGTTATAATCAGTCAGCTGGGCGGACCCGACGGCGAGGTCGGTGCGGCTATGCGCTATCTGAATCAGCGGTATTCCGCGCCTTGCAGGGAAGTTCAGGCGATTTTGACGGATATTGGCACGGAAGAATTAGGTCATATGGAAATGGTCGCGGCGATACTCTACCAGCTGACGCGCAATCTTTCGGTGAAGGAGATAAAGGAATCGGGCTTTGACGCTTATTTCGTCGATCATACGGCTGGGGTCTATCCCACCGCCGCCTCCGGGTTTCCCTGGACAGCGGCGAGCATGCAGGTCAAAGGCGATGTCATCACCGATCTGAATGAAGACATGGCGGCGGAGCAGAAGGCACGAACCACCTATGACAACATTCTGCGCCTTTCTGACGATCCGGACGTCAATAACGTCATGCGCTATCTGCGAGAGCGGGAAATCGTCCACTATCAGCGCTTCGGGGAAGCTCTGCGCAGAACAATCGACAGACTGGACGACAAAAACTACTATATTATGAACCCAGCCTTCGATCGCTAAGCATATATTACGAAGCAAAGCAGGAGCTGCAGCCTGGCTGCAGCTCCTGTGAAGATCTATCTTTCAGATCGAAAGCGCCTTTTGGAGCAGAACATCCTCCCTGATCTCGTCCGGTGTCCAGGGGATATACCGGTCAACGGGCAAGCCCTTGTC
>CACYSH010000094.1 GCA_902776945.1 uncultured Ruminococcus sp. | reverse complement strand
TTCGCTCGGCAGTGGTTCAAGGATTATGCGGAGATCAAGCTGAAAACGCAGACGATCAGAGGCTATCACTTTTTGGAGCCGCGCATCTACAAGGCTATCGGACACATGAGGCTCGACAAAATAACCCCGCGGCAGATTCAGAAGTTCGTGAAAGACCTTACCGAATCCGACTGTGGGAATAAAGAGGGTAAGCTCTCTGCAAAGTCGATCAAGCTGCACGTTTCTCTAGTCAGCACCATTTTCGACTACGCAATAAAAATGCAAATGGTCAAGGAAAACCCCTGCAAGAACGTTACCCTACCGAAGCCCGACACAAAAGAACGCGAAATTTACACGCTTGAAGAGGCGCAGAAGTTGCTCGAACTCTTTGAGCATGAGGACGAGTGCAATTTCAAGTACGTCGTGTTCTTCACGCTCGCGATGTACACGGGACTCCGCAAGGGTGAGCTGCTTGGACTCGAATGGAAGGACTTTGATTTCGAGCACAATCTCATGACTGTAGTTCGGACTTCAATGTGGGCGAAAGGTAGAGGAATGTACACCGACACGCCGAAAACGAAAACCAGCCAGCGTGTGCTGAAAATCCCCGATAATATCGTGGAGCTTCTCGGACGGTACAAAGCGTATCAAGATAAGTGCCGCGCAGAGGTCGGGGACAAGTGGAAAGATCATGACAGGCTTTTTACACAGTGGGATGGTTCTCCAATGGATATAGACAGCTCACAGCGTACACATGACAGCCAAATCGATCATTACTCTAAACTAAGATTAATAGCTATTTTATCTCATTCTCCCGACGATGAAGCCGATAGACTGATAAACGCTGTAAAAGCGTAGAGTTTTGACTCTGAAAGTCGATATTTGTGACCGAAATGTTGAGGACACGTTTGATATGAATTAATGAATCCCGAAGTTGACTTATGAGGTTGGCTTCGGGATTATTTTTGTAATATGCATGGAGGGTGGTTTTCGGGAATATAGCTTTACATTTCGCTTCTATTTACCTTAACCTTCCCCAGCGCATCAAACACCTTATGGTATTTATACATCCGAATACTTATCAGAAACTTTTTTCAACTCCTATGCGAAACCCTTTCTGATGTCCTTCGGCGAGACTATTTCTAATCCATCGCCATAAATTATATCATAAAATTCTTTCGAAAGCAATACATAATAGCACGTTTTCGTGGAAACAGTTGGTAATCATAATGGACATATTCGCTGAGATAGATTCATTCTCCCTTTTTCTGCCCTAACCCTATAAAAACAAAGCTTTTATAGCGTTTACTATAATCATATCCGATTTTCCTCATTTGATAGTATATAGGCAGTTTAATTATTCTATTAAATTCCATACCCTCATAAAGATTTGATTCCATTAATAATTTCTCTATCTCAGAACTTCGCTCGTATGTATCTTCATCATCTTGCAGGCTTTCAGACAATTTCCCCGGCATAATTCCGCGAGTGTCAAAAAAAGGTATTTTCCCGATACTATCGAAACACAGATCCGCAGATTTTGTATCATCACCCGGAAACAGGTATCCGCCGCAGACTTCACATTTAATGACAAGATGCTTACCAGGATCGACCCATAAATAAGAATCAGCATCGTCATCGACCGTAGGTTTACCATATACATGAGCTTTCATCGGAGTGATAATAGTGCGGCAGGATAATTCTCTGCCGCATATTGTGCAGTAAGACACTATATCATACGAACCTGCATCGCAGCAAGTCGCTTTCTTAACATTTTCAAATCTTATCTGAACAATATGCCGGTGCTGTAATGTCGGTGACATTTTAGACATAACGATTCAGCTCCTTTCTCAGCTTCGTTACGTCTATTATAGCATATCAGATGTTCAGTTTTTGTATAACTGCAAGAGCTTTAGGAGTGGTGGATATAAGCGAGAAGCAGACTATTAATGTAACATAAACACATTTTGAGATTGCTATACTGACCATTCAACAAAAGTTCCCTATGGAGCTTGGAGATTGAGATTCATTATTGCTTAGATGTTGCCGTATATCAAAAATGAATTGGTACAACCTGTTTTAACAGATTTTCTGACAATTTTCCCATTGATCCGTAAAATATAGTAGAAATTATAATATCGGCACCGGTCAAAGCTCAATGCTTTTTGACCGGTGCCGGAATATTTGATATTAGAAATAAAATGTTTTTGCGTAAATCGAGCAAATTATTAAGAAACTATCCAGTGTGCGCTGCTGCCGGAACGGTCTCTTTCGACTGCCAGTTTATCGTCGATCTGCTGCTGTAATTCCGAAACGTGCGAGATTATCCCGATCATTTTTGAACCGCCTGCCATATTTTTCAGTACCTTGATAGCCTGATTGCGCGTATTGGCGTCAAGCGAACCAAAGCCTTCGTCAATAAACATGATGTCCAGATTAACGGAAGCGGAATTCTGCTGTATCTGATCGGACATTCCCAAGGCAAGTGAAAGCGCCGCTATGAACGATTCTCCGCCGGAAAGCATCTTTACTTCCTGCTCTTTTCCGGTGATCGTCGAGCGTACCATAAGCTCCAGTCCGCGGTCGCTCTGCGTTGACTTCGCAGTATCCATCATGCGGAATTCGAACTGGTCGGAGGACATTTCCAGAAAGCGCTTGTTCGCAGCACCTAGTATCCGTTCAAGATATATTCTTTGAACTATGGTCTCTATATCTGTTTTTTCACCGCTCTCCTTTCCGGCAAGCTTTTTGCGAAGATGATCGTAACGGTTAAATTTCAACAACTGATTTTTCTGCTCGCTGAATCTGGTGGTCAGTTCTTTAAATACATCACTATTGTTTCCACTGACTTTGGAAAACTCCTGATAACGCCTATCCGCTTCTTCGTAGGCTTCCTCCAGACGTTTCTTTTCCTGCTCCAGCGATTCGATGTCCGGCTTCTGCTTGTCCTCCACAGCGGCTTTTGCCGTTTTTTCTGTTGTTTCCGCAGTCAGGACAGTATTATTATACTCCTTGACCGTTTTTTCAATCTCCTCCAGCTCTTCATTTTTATGATGCTGAACAATGTCCTTCCACTCGCTTTCAGCCATACCGGACTTTTCCATTGCCTCGCTGTATTTATCCTGCTGCTCGTCGGTCTCCGTCTTCTGCTCCGGGATAGTCTGCTCTTCAAGCGTTTTTATATTCGTTTCCGTCTGTTCGCGCTTGCTCTTTGCGGAGCTGTAAGCTTTTTCGGCAGTATCGAGCTGTTTTTCCGCTTCGCGCAGTAAGTCTTCAGCCTGCCTAAGCGCCTCTTTCGCTTCCTGCTCTGCGGAATAAGTCTTTTGCTTTTCCGCCTCCTCGCAGGAAGTTTGCGCCTTTATGTAAAGACCGTTTGCTTCATTATATTTCTTTTCCGCCTCTTCAAGTTTGGAATCAAGCTCCTGACGTTTTTCGTCAGCGTTATCAATATGCTCAGAAAGCTCTTCACACCGTTTTTTGTCCTTTTCAAGCGCCGATTTTCTTTCTTCTGCATCGTGCTGTTTTTCGGCAATGTCTTTTTTGATCTGTTTGAGATCAAGCGGTTCGGTGAACTCTATCCCAGCATTTTGCAGCGCATTCTTAAGATTCTCGTATTTTTCCTGAACTCCGGAATCCATATCTTCAAGCCGTTTTTTTGCAGTTTCTACTTTAATAGACAATTCGCTTTGCCTATCGCCCAATTCCTTGGCTTTTCGTTCTTCGTCATCAACAATTTCCTGTGTCAGTTCTTTATGCTCTGCCGATAATTGACATGGTGCCGGGTGAGAGATAGACCCGCAAACCGGACATGGCTTGCCTTCTTCAAGATTCTTAGCCAAAAGCCCGGCTCTTGCATCGTCTAAGGCTCTTTTGAGCGTAATGAACTGACAGCTCTGGATATCATATAGCTCTTTGGATTTCTTAAAATCCTCCAGAACCTGCTCCAAGGTTTTCTTCTGGTTATCTCTGTCCTTTTCTGCTTTCTCCGCATCTTGGCGGTATTTTTCAGCATCCTTTATTATGTAAAGTTCGTTATTGACCTTTTCAAGATCAGTCCCGCATTCCGAAAGCTTCTTCTGTTCCTCTTCCCATTCTTTGAGCTGTTCCTTAAAATCTTCAAGAGCATTTTTCGCCTTTTCTTTTTCTTCTTTGGCTGCCTGTTCGTTTTCCCGACACTCCTTCTCTTCCTTTGCGGCTTCTTTTATCTTGTCGAAGGTTTCAAGCGCTTTTTTTACAGCTTCGTCAACGCGGACAAATTTCTCCTTCTTTTTAGAGAGATCATCGTTTCGCTGCTCCTTTTCCTTCTCCGCTTCGTTCTCGCTTTCTTTCAGCTTCGGCAGTTCTTCTTTGAGCTTTTTAAGATCATCGTTATGCTTGTTCAGCGCTTTTTCTGCTTTTTCCAGCAGATCGTATACGCCGCTTATCTCGTAAGCCTTCCCGATATCGCTTTGCAGCTTTTCCATCTGCTCTATTTCTTCTTTACGTTTCGCACATTCGGCAAGGGTCTTCTGCGCCTCTTCAAGTTGTTCGAAAGACTTGATAAGTGCCTGCGCTTCTGTGAGTTTCGTTCGCGCTTCTTCGCGCTTATCTTCTGTCTTGTCGCGGCTTTCCTTCGCTTCATCATGCTTTACGGACAGATGATCGCAGAGCTGCTTTAATGCTACTAACAACTCTTCCATATCGACAGTTGTCCAATTATCTTTTGAAACGATCTTGTTCTTGCAGGCTTCTACCGAAGCACGCTCGGGATAGTCGTCGGGTATAATGATCTTGTTTACTTCTATTTTTATATAGTTTTTCAGGGTTTTGATGTTTCCGGAAAGGTCGTTATACTCCTTGGTAAGAACATCAATGATCTTTTCATAGATACCGGTGTTGAATATCTTACGGAAAATGGGCTTGCGTTCTTTCGTATCCGCCTTGATGAGACGGGTAAAATCGCCCTGCGCTATCATTGCCACCTGCATGAACTGCTCTTTTGTCAAACCAACGATATCCTCGATTTCCCGATTGATCAAGCCAACTTCCTTCTGAGAGCTGCTTACTACAGGATTAGTATCACCGGGTCTTTTCAATTCTACCTGCTCCGCTGCTTTGACAGCCTTTGCGTTAGCTTTTTGTTTTTTATTACTTCTCATATGATCAGGCTCGCGGCGAACGCGGTACTCCTGCTCCTCACCGCTGCGCATTTCGGAAAAGGTAAGCTCAACGTATGGCGTTACGCTAACATCAGCGTACTGGCTTTGCAGATCAAGACCACCCTTTGCGTTATCCGCTGCACCGGCTTGCCCGTACAGTGCAAAAACGATCGCGTCAAAAATAGTTGACTTGCCCGAGCCGGTATCTCCGGTTATAAGGAACAGATTCTGCGATGGCTTTGTAAAGTCGATCACAGTCTCTTTAGCGTATGAACCGAATGCTTCCATTTTCAATTTGATAGGTTTCATTATTCCACCCCTTTTTCGCTTTCGATCGCTTCGTCTATTATTGCTTTCAAGATCTCTTCCGTTTCTTCATCAAGCTCGCCGATGAAGCTTTTGCAGATGCTGAACGGGTCTAACGGCTGGTCGCCTTCTCCTGCGGCGGTGATCTCTTTTCTTTCGGCCGCGGCAAATTCTCTCTTGATGTTAAGCAGGTTCGGGAATGCCCTTTGCACACGTTCGCGCATATCAATGACATCAAGATCCTTCTTGTCGGTAAGAACCACCAGCACATAATCGTCACTGGTCTGCGACAGAACGTTGTCCAGCGTGTCCTTTATCACCCTGACCTGATGCAGCGGCTTTAATGGCAGCTTTGTTATGCTTATCTCGCTGCCTTTTTCACCGATCTCGACAAGGTTGATTCCCTTTTGCTGTCCCGCCTCGCTCACCGAATATGGGAAAGGGGTGCCGCAGTAGTTGTACTGCGGTGCGCTGACTTTCATTGGCTTATGAATATGCCCCAGCGCGGCATAATCAAAGGGTTGCAGCATATCTGCGCCGATACTGTCTATATTTCCGACGGACAATATCTCGCTGTCCATGCGCTCGATATCTTCAGGATTGCTGCCCGACGGGATATAAAACTGATGACTGACCAGTACGTTCCTGCGTTCGGTGTTGATATTCTCTCTCGCCAAAAGCGCGCGAACTGTTTTATCGTAGGACAGGGCAGGGCTTTCATCATCAAGCCCGAGAGTTTCACGAACCATAGGCGGCTTGACAAATGGCAGAAGCCAGAAATCCACTTCTCCGAACTCATCAATCATAGTAACTTTCTCGATATGTTCATCTGCTTTAATCGGCGGAAGTCCGATCATATGGATATGGTGCGAGCCGAGTACACTTCGGAAGACGTTCAATCTCTGGGCGCTGTCGTGGTTCCCGCTGATAATCATAATCTCGGCTTTTGGAACAGCATTTGTAAGCCCGGTTATGAATCGGTCGAACATCGCGACCGCATCCGGACCCGGTATTGCGCGGTCATAAATATCGCCTGCGATTAGAACAGCCTCCGGCTGGTAATCTTTTGCTGCGTTTATGATCTGTTCAAAGATGTCTTCCTGATCTTTTCTTAAATCAAGATTATGAAGTTTGATCCCGATATGAAGATCTGAAAGGTGAAAAAATCTCATAAAATGACCTCCTGAATACATTATTTAATTGCATATATTATAACACATCAGATATTCAAAAAATATATATCTATTAAATCTTACAATCTTTTTTCAAATGTTGATATATCATCCGGAAAATGATATAATAGAGAAAACGCTAAAGGCGGTTCACAACATGGATCACGAACGCATAATGCTCATTTTTGAATTTCTTTCCAAAAATACTGATACAGCCAAAGGAGTCACCATTGCCGACATACAGGGCTTCCTCGCAGAGAAAACAAATCTGCGGAACGTGTCGGTGCTCACTATCCGCCGCGACATCGACCGACTCACCTCGATGGGCTACGACATCAGTAAAACAAACGGCGCCCACAATACTGCGTATTATCATATGAAAGGCAAAGGTTTCACCTTCAACGAGATACGTTTCCTCGTCGATTCCGTTTCGATAAACAAGTTTCTTTCAAACGAGCAGAAGCAGCGGCTTATCGGGAAATTTGAGGGAATGTGCTCCGAAAGTGAGATCAGACAGCTTATCAGCCGCATATCCCTGAACGGACGCGCTGCGCGGTCACTCGATCTGCTGAATAATCTGGAAATAATACACAGACGTATTTCGGAGAAGCGCAGGATACACTTTGAGTACGGGCATTTCGACACCAAGCGTAATATGAACTATTACAAGAAGAGCCGCGAGATGATACCCATTAAGGTAGTTTATTTCAGCGAGCGTTTTTATCTCCGCTGCGTGAACGAGCAGACCGGTGAGCCGCGCACCTACCGTATAGACCGCATGAAAAACATAACCGGTGGAACGGTGACGAGGAAAAAATTCACGCTCCCGAAATACGAGGGCTTTGTCGCGGATATGTTCCCACCGGATTATTTTGAGACGGTCACGCTCAAAGTGAAGAAATTCCTGCGGGACGAAATGATCGAGCAGCTTGGGGAACTTGCAAGCATACGCGACGACTTTGATGACGAGGAGATGTGCGTCGTTCGTTTCAAGGCAGGGATAAATAAGCAGTTTTTCCTATGGCTCTTGCACTACGGGGATAATGTTCAGCTGACAGCTCCTAAAAAGGAACGGGAAATGTTTGCCGATGAGCTTAGAAAAATACTCGGAAATTACGCAGATATATAAATACTGAACATCTGTTATGCTATAATAAATACAACAAAAGCAACCGACCCTTTAACTGCTGAACGGAGGTATTTATTATGTATATGGATTTTATGGTTCCCGGCATAGGCGATGTTTTCGATCTTGAAAGGTTTGACGCGGATACTATTGATAAGCTGACAAATATGTATGCCCCCAATACTCCGAAGGGCAAGAAGCGCCTGGAGAAGCTTTCGCGGGAGCAGGCGTTCTTCATGATAGCGGTGTTCTACGCCTGCGATTATCAGAGATCGGCGAAGATGTTCGACAAGCAGCTTGATTACACCGACAGCAGCGAGCCGGATATCCTTGTCACCATGTTCGCAGTCATTCTCGGTGACAGAGCCGCAGGCTATTCCGAACGTGATATTAATGAACTGCTCGTAAAGAAGCTTGCTTCGTATCTGTTCTTTACATATTACAATAAATACAGGAGCAGAGGAGAGCTTGCAGCATTTTTATCTCTCCCCGACAAACGGCAGCTGTTCCTTGAACTCGGTGCCGAACGCAGAAAATGTGTTATTGATACCATGCGTATGGCAAATGGATCGTGTCCGAAGCAACAGCAGGCGGGAATTTCTTTTCTTGCAGCGAAACGCTTGTCTCGGAAAGCCTTGAAAGAGAGCTATCACGCGGGAAAGAGAAGGCTTTTGATCGTGTTGGGACGGGAAGGCTGTCGTGATATATTTCATTACTTTTCCGCTTGCATAACAATATACAGCTCCGAATCTTTGCGGTTCGGAGCTGTTGATGACTTTATGCTCCGGAGGTGTTTATTCCGACCAGTCTGATGATGATCTTCACAAATAACACTCCCTGCTTTACATACCGGCTGCGCTCCTCGAATTTCTCAATGTGTTCCGCAGTTGCCTGTTCGATTACCGCATACCCAAGATCGTAAAGTGGCGCGAGTCTATTGCAGAGTTCTGCCGAAAGAGAACCAAGTGATTCATCTGTCGTGCTGAATACCTCGAAGTTATTTGAGTTGAAAGGATTTGCCGGATCCCGTTTTACTATTACTATATCACCAATAGAAATACTGTCAAGATGTCTGCTTCGTTCCTCATAACGCAGCCCTTTGACTTCAGTGCATATGGTGATCGTTGCAGAAGTTTCATCATACTGTCCAAGATAATATGATAAGTTTTCAGTTTTTCCCGGGTCATATTCATAGGGGTCTATCGTTTTTGATAATTCAAACTTAGAATTATGTTCCTTAACAAGCTCCAGCAGTTTTTGTTTAGATTCAAGAATATCGGTCATGTTTCCACCACCCCTTAAAAGCCGAAATCAATGCTAAAAGCAATATCTATTTCAAATTCGATAAGCTGCTGAGCCATTCCATACGGCGTATCACCGGATTTTATTACAAGACAGCATTTCTTTTCCGAAGAGGCTGTTTCATTTAGCGTGAAATTCAGCTTGGTCTTTTTATCGGTACCAATCTCCGACTCAATTATAGGGCTTATCTGCTTTCCGTTCGGATCGATAAAATATGCAATGATCTGTGCGCTTTCGTTCTGATGTTCTGAGTACTTAAAAGCTCCGAATTCAAGAGCAAAATTCAGATTCGTGATCTTCTTTCCGACATCACAGCAGTAAACAAAGGGCTCATTGCATTTTATCGCGGCAAGCAATAAAGATTCCGTTTTTTCAGTTTTACTATTTTCTGTATTCCTGGGCTTCTTTTCCTCTTCTACCGAACAGATCGAGCCTAACTGATTGACCGCCTTGCTGAGTTTTACAATCTGCGTTTTCAGTTTATCCTTTTCACTGTCCGAAAGAATCCCGATAACATCAGTGTCAATATCCGCAAGCGTAGAAAGGCTTTTTGATACTGCTTGTGAAGGCTTTGCGCGAGACTGTGCTTTTTTCATTCCGGATACCGAACGATCCATAGCTACAGCAAGATCTTCTGATAGGTCTTTGTGTTTCTTTGAAAAATCTTCAATATCTTTTACCGAGCGCAGGTCTGTGCTCTCCATTTCCTCGGCTATTTTTTCATGAATCTTATTCTGGCGTTTTATAAATGATTCATATACACCCTCGTCCATAAGGTGCTTGATGTTGCGTATAAATTTTCTTTGATCAGCAACGGAACCCATAATTATGTTGTTAAATATGCAGGTTTTCAGATCATTTTTTTCAGCAGTGGTTTCGCATCGTTTCAATACGGGAATTGCTTCGAAGAAAAGAGAATAGACCTGCATTTCTCTCGCTACGTGGTATTGTTTCGGCATATTGATATAGTCAAGGAATTCTATGATCAGTTCCGCAATATCCAGACGTTTTTTTACATCGGCGATGGATTCATTCGTACTGGAGGCATACTCCTGTATAGTAAGAAGATGAGTTTCTGTAATATCATGATAAGCACCTATAGTCAGATCAATCAGATTATAGTCTACTCGCTGTTCCTCTCCATGTTGGATTGACAGTTCAAGCATTTTTATCTGCTTCTGATTATTGCCAAGTGTTTCATCAAGAATCACGGTCTCAAAATAGTTGTCCGTTTCGCGAGCACTATAAGCTCGGTAGGCCTCGTCGGTCAGTTGCTGAAGTTTCGCTGGTAATTTTTCCTCAGCGCGAAGACGAAGGCTACTTATGCCCAGCAATACGAGCGTTAGCAATATAAAAGAGGAGAATTCTTCATATCATATCTTGTTTATATCGACATAGCCGTGCATGACGGCATAGATGGTTAGAGCGGAGACGCTGCGGAGTCCGAGCTTATCCATGATGTTTTTGCGGTGAGTTACAACAGTTGAAAGGGCGATATTGAGGCGGTCGGCAATCTCTTTGTTGATGAGTCCTTGGACGATGAGTGCCATTACCTCGATTTCGCGGTCGGAAAGGATTTTCTGTTGTAGTACTTGAGGGGTA
>CACYSH010000093.1 GCA_902776945.1 uncultured Ruminococcus sp. | reverse complement strand
TATTTTAGTTAATAATACTTTGGAGGTTTTGATATGATACTTGATATGTTTGATCTTAGCGGAAAAGTCGCAGTCGTTACCGGCAGCGATACCGGTCTCGGACAGGGTATTGCAAAGGCGTTCGTCGAAGCCGGAGCAAAGGTACTCGGCGTTTCACGCTCCCCCAGTACCGCTACTCAGGAAATGCTCGGCGAAGATAACTTCAAATTCGTGACCGCTGACCTTTCCTCCCTCGAACCGATAGAAATGATAATAAACACGGCAGCAGAGACCTTCGGCAGACTCGATATACTCGTAAACAACGCGGGTATCATCAAGCGCGAGGACAGCATTGATTTCTCGGTCGAAAACTGGGATCTGGTAATGAACGTAAACTGCCGCACGCTGTTCTTCCTCTCACAGGCGGCGGCAAAACAGTTCATCAAACAGGGCGGCGGCGGAAAGATAATCTCTGTTGCAAGTATGCTCTCCTACCAGGGCGGAATCCGCGTACCCAGCTACACCGCGAGCAAATCGGCTGTCAAGGGCATCACCATGACAATGGCGAACGAATGGGCTAAATACGGCATTAATGTAAACGCTATCGCTCCCGGATATATGGCGACGAACAACACGCAGGCGCTGAGAGCCGATGAGGAAAGAAGCGCCGCGATACTCGAACGCATACCCGCAGGCAGGTGGGGAACTCCCGACGACCTTATGGGCGCGGCGGTGTTCTTAGCTTCCCGCGCAAGCGATTATGTGAATGGATTTACTCTTGCCGTTGACGGAGGCTGGCTCGGAAGATAAACTGACTTACGGGGGTAAAAAATGGATAACAAGGCTTTTATGGAACAGTTTGAATGTACGGGAATAATCCCCGTTATCAAGCTCGAAAATACGTCCGACGCGGTAAATCTGGCTAAAGCTCTTTACGACGGCGGGATACGCTGCGCGGAGGTGACTTTCCGTGCGGAGGGCGCGGATAAGGTCATTTCAGATATGGTGAAGGCTTATCCCGATATGCTTGTGGGCGCGGGTACGGTGCTTACTACCGACCAATGCGATAAAGCGATTGACGCGGGCGCTAAATTCTGCGTGGCTCCCGGACTTAACCCGAAGGTCGTGGAGCATTGTCTTAACAGAGGCATACCCTTCGCACCGGGCGTGGCAAACGGCTCGCAGATCGAACAGGCTATGGAGCTTGGGCTTGATTTCGTGAAGTTCTTCCCCGCAGAACAGGCGGGCGGACTTAACTACATCAAGGCGGTGTCCGCGCCGTATTCGTCGATGAAATTCATGCCGACGGGCGGTATCAACGAAAACAACCTGAACAGCTATCTTGCGTTCAAAAAGATAGTCTGCTGCGGCGGCAGCTGGATAGTTCCCGACAAGCTCGTTAAGGCGGGCAAGTGGGAGGAGATAACGGCGCTGTGCCGTTCGGCGGTCAATAAAATGCTGGGATTTTCGCTTGCGCATATCGGCATAAACTGCGCCGACGAGAACGAAGCGCTCGACGTTTCGGCAGGCTTTGAAAAAATGTTCGGCTGGGAGCAGAAAAACGGCAATAACAGCGTGTTTGCGGGTTCGCTTATCGAGTGCATGAAGCAGCCGTTCAAGGGCGCAAAGGGACATATCGCGGTGACGACAAACAGCGTGAAACGCGCCGTAACTCAGCTGAAATATCAGGGTATCGAAGCGGATATGTCCTCCGCAAAGTATGACGCAGACGGCAGAATGACGTGCGTTTATCTTAAAGACGAGCTTGGCGGGTTTGCCGTGCATCTTTTACAAGTGAATAGTTAAGAGTGAATAGATTAAAAGTTAATAGTTAAGAGTGAATAGTGAATAGTTAAGGAGCGCCTGCGGCGCGATATTATGCAGAAGCTTCGCTCTGCACTAAATAATTTTCCTTTAAGCTGCAACTATTATTTGCGGGGCGAAGCCTCCGCATAATACATCGCCGAAGGCGATACCATAACTATTCACTATTCACTCTACACTGTTAACTTTTTACAAATGCTCATTTATAACACAGAAAAAGGTCTGATGATATGATAAAACTATTTATCCGCGCCCACGATCTCGGCGTAAAGGGAGAGGAAAATATCGCCGCCCGTCTTGACGAGCTGGGGCTTGACGGCGTTCAGCTCGTGACGTACAAGTGCCTTGACGGTATCGCTTACGCGCCCGGCTCGGTGACTAAGGAACGCGCCGCGCATTTCAGGGAAGTCTTTGCGGCGGCGGGGAAAAGCGTTCCGCTGATAGGGGCGTATTTCAACCCCGTTCACCCCGTCACAAGCAAGACAGAAAACGGCATTGCGGTGTTCAAGGAACATCTTGCGCTCGCCAAAGACTTCGGCGGCAGCATTGTCGGTTCGGAGACCGGCTCCTACAACGGCGACAAGTGGACGTATCACCCGATGAACCGCACGGGAGAAGCGCTCGACCGCGTGGTAAGGACTTTCGCCGACCTTAGCGCTTATGCGGAAGATCACGGCGTGAATATCGGCATGGAAGGCGCTTTCGGTCATGTCTGCTACGATGTAAAAACGCTTGACCGCACCGTGAAAACGATAGGCGCGGGCAATATCCGCATAATATTCGACCTGTACAATTATCTGGACAAATCGAATGTTGACAAGATGTACGATATTCTTGAAGAGGGCTTGCAGACCTTCGGCGACAGAATATGCGTTTTCCACATCAAGGACTGCACGATAAACGAGGACGGCACGCTGAAACAGTGCGGCGTGGGTAAGGGCATTTTCGATTATGACCGTATCCTTACGGAGATAAAAAAGGTCTGCCCCGACGCAAATTTGGTATTTGAAGGCACTACGGGCGGGGATATACCCTTCGCGGTAAATTATCTGAAAGAACGAACATAAAAAGTGAAGAGTTAATAGTTAATAGTGAACAGTTATGGTGCGCCTGCGGCGCGTATTATGCGGACGCAAGCGCCGCAAAAAAATTCAGTGCGGAGCGAAGCTACCGCATAATAACGTCCGCGAAGCGGACACCGGCACGAACGCAGTTCGTGCAAGCCACGCAAAAATATTTTTCACTACATATTTGCATTTCAAAACTGACGAGCGTAAGCGAGTCAATGCGCGGCACGTTCGCCGCGCAACATCGCCGAAGGCGATACTATAACTATTCACTATTCACTTTTCACTATTAACTCTGAAAAATGAAAAAAAGGAGAAGAAAGAATATGAAACTTGATATTAGATACAGCAATCACCCGGAGGATTCAAAGCACTATGACACCGAAGCTCTCCGCAAAAACTACCTTATCGAAAAGGTGTTCGTTCCCGACGAGATCGCGCTTACTTATTCTCATCAGGACAGAATGATAGCGGGCGGTGCCTGCCCCGTGAACGGCGAGCTTAAACTCGGCAGCACTAAGGAGCTTGGCACCGAGTATTTCCTTGAAAGGCGCGAAATGGGTATAATCAATGTCGGCGGCAAGGGTACGGTAGTTCTCGACGGCACCGAATACGTTCTTGATTACAAGGACGGTCTTTACATCGGCATGGGTACTAAGGAAGTCGTTTTCCGCTCGGAGGATCCGGCAAAACCCGCTAAATTCTACCTGAACTCCTGCCCCGCGCATCAGACCTACCCCACAAAGTTCATCACTAAGGAAATGGCGAACCATATCCAGCTCGGCACCAACGAGAACATGAACAAGCGCGTTGTAAATCAGTACATACACGGCTCGGTGCTGAAAACCTGTCAGCTTTCAATGGGTATGACCGAGCTTGACCCCTGCAATACCTGGAACACCATGCCCGCTCACACCCACGAAAGAAGAATGGAGGTCTACTTCTACTTCGAGCTGGAGGAAGACAACATCGTTTTCCACTTCATGGGTCAGCCGCAGGAGACCCGCCATATCATCATGCGGGGCGAGCAGGCTGTTATAAGCCCGAGCTGGTCGATACACTCCGCCGCCGCCACGAGCAATTATACCTTTATATGGGGTATGTGCGGCGAAAATCAGACCTACGACGATATGGACACGATAAGCAATCTCGATCTTAGATAACCCCCTGCGCGGGGGGCGTGTCCGCGGGTGCGCTCCGCTCACGTTTTGCTGTTGGCGGGGATTCGTTCCGCGGCGGCGGGGATATTGCCCTTCCGATTGATCCACCGTGATTTTCACATAAGAAAAACGTAAACTCCGCGTAATTACAGGGTTTCTCTCGATTTTCCCCGAATTTTATTTGTCTGTGGGAACATGAGATTTACGGTGATGAAATGTAAGGGTTGGGACAGCGGCACGAACGGCGTTGGCATTCTCAAACTGTTTAATTGCCGCATTAATATTTCTTGAAAGGTGTTAGACTATGGCATATTTGACTTTGCGCGGGATAAACAAGATCTACCCGAACGGCTTTCACGCAGTCCATGATTTCAATCTGGAGATAAACAAGGGCGAGTTCATCGTTTTTGTCGGCTCTTCAGGCTGCGGAAAGTCTACCACCCTGCGAATGATCGCGGGGCTTGAAAATATCAGCAAGGGCGATTTCCTGATCGACGGCGAAAGGGCGAACGAAAAGGGTCCCCGCGAGCGCGGCGTGGCTATGGTCTTTCAGAGCTACGCGCTCTATCCGCACATGACGGTTTATGATAACCTCGCGTTCGGACTGACCTTGCAGGGCGTTGACGACGATGTGATAGACAAGCGCGTTACTTCGGTCGCGAAGATACTCGGGCTTTCGGATTACCTTGAAAGGCTCCCGCGTGAGCTTTCGGGCGGTCAGCGGCAGAGAGTTGCAGTCGGCAGAGCCATAATCCGCAAGGTGAACATCTTCCTTATGGACGAGCCGCTTTCGAACCTCGACGCAAAACAGCGCGTTACCATGCGCTCGGAGATAACGCAGATACACCGTCAGACGGGAGCTACAACTATCTATGTAACGCACGATCAGACCGAAGCCATGACAATGGCTGACAGGATAGTTGTTATGAAGGCGGGCTATGTTCAGCAGGTCGGCACGCCGTTTGACCTCTATTTCAACCCCGTGAATATGTTCGTTGCGGGCTTTATCGGAGAGCCGCCGATGAACTTTGTCGAAAGCCGCGTGGAAAACGGCGTACTCGATATTGCGAACAATCCCATTGACCTGCGCAAGTTCGCGGACAAGTCGGTAACAGATGAATACGAGGGAAAAGAAGTCGTGTTCGGTTTCCGCCCCGAAGCGGTGAAATTAGCCGACGAAGACGAAGGCGGCAAAGAGAGCATTCCCGCCGATTCGTTCAAGATGACAGGCAAGGTAGAGCTGGTCGAGCTGCTCGGCGACAATACGAATATCTATATTGATATATTTGACGCAAACGTTATCCTGAAAGTAGACCCGCACGTTTCGCCAAAGCTCGATACGGGCTTTGAATTTTATATCCCGTATGAAAGCGTATATCTTTTCGACAAGCAGACCGAAAAGCGCATAAAACTGAGTGAATAGTTAATAGTGAATAGTGAATAGTTAAGGAGCGCCTTCGGCGCGAATTATGCGCAGGCTTCGCCGCGCACTCATTTATCACATTTGAGAGACAACTATTAGTGCGGGGCGAAGCCTCCGCATAATATGTGAGCGAAGCGAACTCCATAACTATTAACTATTAACTATTCACTATTAACTTTTGCAGTAAGGTGGTATAATAATATGAAACAGCTTAACAGAGCAAATCACCCCGCAGCGGAAAGACCGATAAAGGTATTGCAGTTCGGCGAGGGAAATTTTTTGAGAGCGTTCGTTGACTGGATTTTGCAGAATCTTAACGACAAGGGGCTTATCAATGCGAACGTTGTCGTGGTTCAGCCTACCCCGAACGGAAGAGTTGATGATCTTGCCGCGCAGGACGGTCTTTACACAGTATGTCTTGAAGGCATCGAAAACGGCGGGCGCGTGCAGAGCCGCCGCGTTATCGACGTTTTGGGCGATTTTGTGAATCCCTACGAGCAGTATGACAAATATCTTGAATACGCTAAGAGCGAAGAGCTTGAAATAGTCGTGTCCAATACGACAGAAGCCGGAATAGCTCTCGACAAGACCGACACCGACTTTTCCGTATGTCCTAAGAGCTATCCCGGAAAGCTGCTTGCCTTCCTCAAAGCGCGGTACGACCATTTCGGCGGAGATAGCGGCAAGGGTCTTGCGATAGTCCCCTGCGAGCTTATCGACCATAACGGCGACGAGCTGAAACGCATTCTTACCGAGCTTGCCCGAATCAACGGCATGGACGAAGCGTTCATTAACTGGCTCAACACCGCTAACCACTTCACAAATACGCTTGTTGACAGGATAGTTCCCGGCTACCCGAAGGACAACGCCGCCGCAGTCTGCGAGGAAACGGGCTTTAATGATGAAAACATCGTCAAGGGCGAAATATTCCATTTATGGGTACTGCAAAAGGAGCCGTTCATTCAGGAAAGGCTCCCCGCCGACAAGGCGGGGCTGAACGTCATCTTTGCCGACGACATCACGCCCTACAAGCAGCGCAAGGTCAAGATACTTAACGGCTCGCATACGGCAATGGTTCCTGTGGCGTATCTCTGCGGTATCGACACCGTGCGCGAGGCTGTCACCGATGAGAACGTAGGCGCATTTGTACGCGAGCTTCAGACGGACGAGATAAAGCCGACGATCGACCTTCCCGCCGACGAGGTAGACAAGTTCGCCGCAGACGTTATGGAACGCTTCATGAACCCCTTTATCCGTCACGAGCTTATGAGCATAGCGCTCAACTCAACGACGAAATTCCGCACCCGCCTGCTTACGACGTACAATGATTACCGCAATATCTACGGAAAGTCTCCTAAACACATACTGTTCGCGCTGGCGGCTATGATAGTATTCTATCGCGGAAAGCGCGGCGATGAACAAATTAAACTCGCTGACGACCAAAAATATCTTGATTTCTGGCGCGAACTTTGGCAGCTTGACGACTGCGCCGAGATAGCGAAAAAAGCTCTTTCGGCAGAAGATATTTGGCAGCAGAGCCTTGACGCAGACAACAACGCGGAGCTTGTCGCGGGTTACATAAAGAGCATGACCGAAAACGGAATGCGGGCGGCTCTGAAAGCGTTTTTAGCTGAGGAATGAAATATGGATATGAGGAAGTCTATCATAATAGCAAAGGGAGATTCGGTCGCGGTCGCGCTTGTGCCGCTAAAAAAGGGCGAAACTGCGGAAGGCGTTACTCTTGTTGACAATATCGAAAAGGGGCATAAGTTCGCGCTTAAAGATATTTCGGCGGACGAGCCTGTCATAAAATACGGCGAGGTCATCGGAAGCGCCACAAGGGACATCAGCGCGGGAAGTCATGTCCACACGCACAATATATGCACCTGCCTTAGCGGAAAGCTCGAATATTCGTACAACAAGACCGCTCCTGCGGAGCTTGCCAAACCCGCGCCGCGCACTGTGAACGTCTACGAGCGCAAAAACGGCGAGGTAGGCATTCGCAACGAGCTTTGGGTGATACCTGCGGTCGGCTGTGTGAACTCGCAGGCGCGGGCAATTGCGGCGGAGTTTAACAAGAGACACCCCGGCGCGGAAGGCATTGACGGCTGCTTTGCTTTCGCTCACCCCTACGGCTGTTCGCAGACAGGAGAAGATCACAACCGCACAAAGTCGTTGCTTCAGGCGATGTGCCGTCACCCGAACTGCGGCGGCGTGCTGGTCTTATTCTTAGGCTGCGAAAACAACCGCCTTGACACTTTCATGGCAACTCTCGGCGAATACGACAAATCCCGCACCGCGTTCCTTACGGCGCAGAGCGTGAAGGACGAGATCGCCGCAGGCGTTAAGATACTTGAATCGCTGTACGAAAGAGCCAAAGACGACAAGCGCGTGCCGCGTGACATTTCCTGTCTTAAAATAGGCTTGAAATGCGGCGGCTCGGACGGGCTTTCGGGCATTACGGCGAATCCGCTTGTCGGCAGATTTTCCGACTACATCGTATCGGCGGGCGGAACGACCGTGCTTACCGAAGTGCCGGAGATGTTCGGCGCGGAGCAGCTGCTCATGGACAGGGCGAAGGACGGACAGACCTTCGGGAAGATCGTGCAATTGGTCAACGATTTCAAGGATTATTATGAGCGGAACGGTCAGCCCGTTTACGAAAATCCCTCGCCAGGGAACAAGGCGGGCGGCATTTCCACGCTGGAGGACAAGTCTCTCGGCTGCACGCAGAAATCCGGCACGAGCGAGGTCTGCGATGTGCTTTTCGACGGCGACACGCTCGGCACTAAGGGCTTGAACCTGCTGAACGGTCCCGGAAATGATATGGTCGCGGTGACGAATCTCGGCTGTGCGGGGTGTCACATGGTGCTGTTTACCACCGGGCGCGGAACGCCGCTCGGGGGATTTGTGCCGACAATAAAGCTCTCGACGAATACCGAGCTTTATAAGAAAAAGCCCAACTGGATAGATTTTAATGCGGGGACTATCGCGGAGGACGAGAGCTTTGAAAGCAGGCTTGCGGCGCTTACGGAGCTTGTAATAAGCGTTGCGAACGGCAGCAGGACGGTCAATGAGCGTTATGATTCGCGTGACATCGCGTTATTCAAAACAGGTGTTACATTATAAAAATTGCACATCACAAAACCCACAAAAGCCGACAGCGTTCGCAATCTGACGGTAAAAAGAAAATTGAGCGGTCAAAATTAAAATCGGCAATTTTAAGAAATCTGACCGAAAACGCAGAATAGAATAGCTCTGCAAAACGTGACAAAAACGAGCAAATGAATTTCCCTTCTGTCAGGAATAGTATTAGAATCTTGCGCTTTTTGTAGGATTTGCATTATTTATATCTCATACTTTTAAAGGAGCTTTTAAAATGAAAAAATTTATGGATAAGGATTTTGTTCTGAAAAACGAAACGGCAAAGATTCTTTACGAAAATTACGCTAAGGATATGCCTATCTTCGACTATCATTGTCATCTGAGCGTTGAGGAAATCTACAACGACAAAAAATTCTCCTCGATAACCGAATGCTGGCTGGGCGGCGACCATTACAAATGGCGTTTAATGCGCGAAATGGGCGTTGACGAAAGCTATATCACAGGATACAAGGGCGATTTCGAAAAGTTCATGAAGTACGCGGAGGTCATGCCCTACGCGATAGGCAATCCTATTTTCCACTGGACGCACCTTGAATTACAGCGCTATTTCGGCATCGAGGACATTCTTTCCCCAAAGACCGCGCAGGAGATCTTTGACAAGTGCAACGAAAAGCTGAAAACCTTCACCGCAAGAAAAATGATCTCAACAAGCGGCGTAAAGAAGCTGTTCACGACCGACGACCCCATAGACGATCTGCACTTCCACAAGCTGCTCGCGGAGGATAAGTCCTTTGATGTCGAGGTATACCCCGCGTTCCGTCCCGACAAGGCGGTGAATATCGAACTGCCGACGTTCGTTCCCTACATTGCGAAGCTCGCCGACGCTGCCGATGTGAGAATAGACGGCATTGACGGTATCTGCGAAGCGCTCACCAAGCGTATCGAGTATTTCGACAGCGTGGGCTGCGTTTGCTCCGACCACGCGCTTGACGTTGTTATGTTCAAGCCCGCCGATAAAGATACGGTCGATAAGATCGTTAAGAAGGCGCTGAACGGCGATGACCTCACCGAAGGCGAGATAAAACAGTACAAGGGTTATGTATTGGTACATTTAGGCAGACAGTACGCACGGCTGAACTGGGTGCAGCAGTATCATATCGGAGCGCTGCGCAACAATTCCCGCAGATATATGAGCCTGCTGGGCCCCGACACGGGTTACGACGCTATCGAGGACAGCACGTTCGCAAAGCCGCTCGCGCAGCTGCTTGACACGCTTGACAGCACCGACGAGCTGCCGAAAACTATCCTTTATTGCCTGAATCCCCGCGATAACGAGGTATTGGCTACCATTATGAACTGTTTCCAGCAGGGCGGCGTAGTCGGGAAAATGCAGTTCGGTTCGGCGTGGTGGTTCAACGACCAGAAGGACGGCATGGAGCGGCAGATGACGGCGCTTTCGCAGCTGGGACTTATCTCCAAATTTGTGGGAATGCTGACGGACAGCCGCAGTTTCCTTTCGTATACGCGGCATGAGTATTTCAGGCGGATACTTTGTAATATGTTTGGTACGCTTATTGAAGAGGGCGAATATCCGAATGATGTGGAATTTGTCGGAGAGATAGTCAAGGATATTTGCTATAATAATGCGGTAAATTATTTCAAAAAGTAAGCAGAACACAAAGTGAGGACAAACCAAAAGTCTTAGGAAAGGTTTCCCCCACAAAGCCTGCGACGGCAGCAAACTTATCGGAGAAAGCAAATTGAACGGAAACAAGCAAATTGCCGATTTTCGCCAAAATACTGCGCATTGCCCCACCGTGAAGAAAGTTCTGTCGGTCGGTAAGATCGACTATGCGCGGCTTGATCCCGAATGGGGCGAAGACCCTTGACCCCTTTTCGCTAACGCGCAATTCCGGTTGGCTTTGCTTTGAATCCGATTCCGCTTTACAGATGTTCACTTTGCTTTTTGCCGTGAGGGAGATATAATTATGAAAGAAAACAAATTCATCACGCTGGGCGAGATAATGCTGCGGCTGACCCCGCCCGACCACGAACTTATCCGCCGCGCCGTTTCATTCGAGGCAAACTACGGCGGCAGCGAGGCCGCCGTCGGAATGCTCCGCAGCAACGGCGTTGATTGCAGCCCCGTCATTTTCAGCACCGAAAAGGACTGCCCGACAAACCGCTTAGGCAGCTACTACCTCGAAGCAGGCTTCGGCATACGCCCGAGCAAGGTCATCTACGACCGAAAAAACAGCGCGTTCTCCGAGTACGATTTCAGCAGGGTCGATCTGAAGGAAATACTGCGCGGATATTCCTGGCTGCATTTGAGCGGCATAACTCCCGCGCTTTCGGCAAGCTGCCGCGAACTGATACTCAACAGCCTGAAAGCCGCTAAAGAGCTTGGAATAACGGTCAGCTTTGACGGCAATTTCCGCAGCAAGCTCTGGACATGGGAGGAAGCCCGCGACTTCTGCACCGAATGCCTTCCCTACGTTGATGTGCTTTTCGGCATCGAGCCTTATCATCTGTGGAAGGACGAGAACGACCGTTCGGCGGGCGACTTCAAGGACGACATACCCTATCAGCCCGATTTGGCGCAGCAGGACGGCGTTTTCCGCAGATTCGCCGAAAAATATCCGAACATAAAATGTATAGCCCGTCATGTCCGCTACGCCAACAGCGGCAGCGAAAACAGCCTTAAAGCGTATCTGTGGCACGAGGGCAAAACGACAGAGAGCAAGCTGTTTACGTTTGATATACTCGACCGCGTGGGCGGCGGCGACGCATTCGCTGCCGGGCTGATCTATGCCATGATGAACGGTTTCGCACCGCAGGAAATGGTGAATTTTGCCGTTGCGGGCAGCGTTATCAAGCATACTATACCCGGCGATGCGAATATCATTGACGATGTGAATACGATACGCGGCATTATGGATATGAGTTTTGACATAAAACGGTAAAAATAAAGCGGGTTCGTTCCGACGAGCCTGCTTTTTTATTATACTATTTAATCATCAAGGCATAGCCGCCAAGATCGTCTATGGATTGATGATTAAATAGTATAAGATATTGTAGGTCAATAAAGTTAGTGGACAGGTCTATTATAGTAAACGACAAAATAAATTGCCCTCACTTTGCGCATTTTGTGGCTTTGTGATATGCAATTTCTGCGCTTACGATATTCCGCTGTAAATCTGACTTTTTAACAAAAAAGGTTGCATTTTAAAGAAAAATGTGTTACAATAGGAAACAGGACGGCAAACCGCCGCCCGCAATATACTTATACTATTTAATAGACTTCCTCGAGTCCTCCTCACCGTGCGACAGCACGCTTTCGTCGTCCGCCTTGCATCATGGCAAAATCTTCCGACATTCGGCACACGTTAGTTTCCGAGGAAGTCTAATCAGAATCAACAAGACGGAGGCAGCTTAAAATGAGAGAATACGAAGAAAAAAGATTTAAAAGCTCCGACGGCGAACACGACTGCTACTGCGCTGTCATGCGCCCCGACGGCGAACCAAAAGGCATTTTGCAGATCGCACACGGTATGTGCGAATATATAGGACGCTATTTCGAATTTATGAGCTATCTCGCCGACAGGGGCTATGTCGTCTGCGGCAACGATCATCTCGGACACGGCAGAACGGCTAAAGATCCCGACGAGCTTGGCTACTTCGGCAACGGCGAAAACGGCTGGAAATACGCTCTTAACGACATTCACCGCATGACGGCGCTCATCAAGGAGGAATATCCCGGCTTGCCGCTTATTCTGCTCGGTCACAGCATGGGGAGCTTTCTTGCCCGCGCCTACGCCGTGAAATTCGGCTCGGAATGCGCGGGGTTCATCTTCATGGGTACCGCCGACGCTTTCGAAGCCAAATTCCGCGGAGCAGTGAACAAAACGGTCTACGGCATGGACATACTCAACGGAGCAATGGGCGCTGTTTCGCCGAAAATCAAGACCGCAGGAAATAAACTCAGCGCAAAGCTCGACAACAAGCTCGAAGACAAAGGCAAGTACGTCGGCAGAGCCGCCATTGCTGTGATGATGAATCAGGCTGAGGCTATTGCTAAGGTCAAGGGCGACAGGCACCGCAGCAAGCTGCTTTTAAAGCTCGGAATGGGCAGCTATAACGACCGTATCAAGAAGGTCAGGACGGGCTATGAATGGCTCTCCCGCGACGACGAAAGGGTAAAGAAGTTCGCCGAAGACCCGTTCAGCAATTATCTTTTCACGGTCAACGGCTGGCTGAACATCGGGGAAATGATGTGGTACGTTTCGGACGAGCGCTGGTACGAGAGCTTTCCGAAAGCGACACCCACGCTGCTTATCGCGGGTATGGAAGACCCTGTGGGAAATTACGGCAAGGGCGTGAGGACGGTGTTCAGACGGCTGCGCGATCAGGGCTGTAATGTAAGCATAAAGCTCTATGAGGGCGCTCGGCATGAGCTTATCGACGAGATCAACCGCGAAGAAATATTCAAATATATCGCGGAGTATGTTGATAATGTTTTCGGGAAATAAATGAGCGTTTTCGTTAAAGTTCACAAAGCCTGCAAAAAACGCAAAGCGCGGGCATATCAAAATTCTTAGGAAGAGGGTCTCCCCCTTGCCCCCCCGGTTCCGCTTCGCGGGCTTGGGAGTCCGCTTTGTGTATTTTAACTACGGAGGGACAACATATATGTTCAACAGTATAAAGAGCTTCGGATTGACGGGACTTAACGCCTTTCCCGTGACGGTCGAGATCGAAGTCAGCAAAAGCATTCCCGATTTTCAGATAATCGGACTTGCCGACGCTGCCGTGCGCGAATGCCGTGAACGGATAAAAAGCGCCTTCCGCTCGTCGTTTATGCAGTTTCCCGAAAAGGACAGGGTAATAATAAACCTTGCGCCCGCCGACGTGAAAAAGACAGGCACCGTTCACGACCTTGCGATAGCGGCGGCTATCGCAAGCGCTCAGGGCTGGATACGCCCCGAGGTGACGGAACACACCGCGTTCATCGGGGAAATATCTTTAGGCGGCGAAATACGCCCCATAAAAGGCGTGCTGCCGATGACGATACTCGCCCGCGACTACGGCATAACCGAGCTTTTCGTCCCCGAACAAAACGCCGGAGAAGCGTCGGTCATCGAGGGGCTTAACGTCTACGGCGTGGGTACCCTGCGCCAGCTTATCTGGCACTTTGTAGGAAAAAAACTCCTTACCCCGCACCCCACATACGTCCCCGATTTTCAGAACAGCGCGGGCGAATCGGATTTCTGCGACATACGCGGTCAGCAGCTTGCAAAACGCGCTATGGAGGTAGCGGCGGCGGGCGGACACAATATCCTGCTGATAGGTCCTCCAGGCTCGGGAAAATCCATGCTCGCAAAAGCGCTGCCCTCGATACTCCCGCGTCTGACGTTCAACGAGGCTATCGACGTTACGAACGTTTATTCCGTTGCGGGAGAGATCGACCCGACCCACCCGCTCATCACCTCCCGACCGTTCCGTGCGCCGCATCACACGGTCTCGACGGCGGGGCTTTCGGGCGGCGGTACTATCCCCCGCCCCGGCGAAATTTCGCTCGCGCATCACGGCGTGCTGTTTTTGGACGAGCTGCCCGAGTTTTCGCACAACGCGCTGGAAATTCTCCGTCAGCCGCTTGAGGACGGAAAAGTGACTATCTCGCGGGCGGCGGGAACGATAACCTATCCGTCGTCGTTCATGCTTGTGGCGGCGATGAACCCCTGTCCGTGCGGGTTTTACGGACATCCGACAAGGAAATGCACCTGCAACCATGCGGGTGTGCAGAAGTACCTCGGGCGAATTTCGGGGCCTCTGCTCGACCGCATAGATATTAATGTCGAAGCCGAAGCCGTGGACTTTGCGGAGCTTAATTCGAAAGAAAAGCTCGAAAGCTCGGTGCAGATAAGGGAGCGCGTTCAGGCGGCGCGTGACATACAGACCAGGCGATTTGCAGGGACGGCGATAACCTGCAATGCGAACATAACGCCCGACAAAATGCGCGAATGCTGTGTAATGACTCCCGATGCGGAGCGCGTGCTTGAAAGCGTGTTCAGGACGTTGGGGCTTTCGGGACGCGCTTATGACAAAGTGATAAAGACGGCGCGGACGATTGCCGATCTTGCGGGTGAAGAGGTCATCGGTAAGGCGCATATTGTAGAAGCGTCAACCTATCGCGCACTTGATAAGAAATACTGGGACAATGGGTAAAATAAAAGCACAAGGCAGCCGGACAGCTTCCTTGTGCTTGATTTTTTGCAATAACAGACCTGTACATTAACCTGTTCTACCCACAATATATTGTAGGGTCGGGGCTTGCCCCGATCTTTGAACAAATGAGGAAATGCCAACGTTTCACAAGGTGGGGGCAAGCCCCCATATGCATTAACCTATTTTGATTACCCCTTGAAATTATTAGACCCAAATGGTATAATAAATGTAGGGGGTGAAAGTATGAACAATA